>CAWDQS010000100.1:0-18238 GCA_963804295.1 uncultured Acidobacteriaceae bacterium | reverse complement strand
AGTATATTTGTTGAGCGAAGGAACATGCCGGTTATCAAGCTGTTCCCGATGATTCAACTGCGAATCGGGGCATTGAACCGGCGCAGGAATGAGAATTCTGGACGAAATAGATTATTTACGAATAATGTTGCAGCATTTTGAACAATTGGCGCATAATCAAGAAGTATGCTGCACTGAGCAGCATATTTGTAGTTGGTCGAATGGTACTAACGCCAATATGAATCAAGTCGAGCGCCATCGTAACATTCTGGAAGTTTTATCGCGTCAGGACTTCGTCGCTCTGGAAGATTTGAGCAAGCGGCTCAAAGCATCCAGAGCCACGGTTCGCCGCGATCTGATTGACCTGGAACAAAGCCGCAATATCAGGAGAGTGCGTGGTGGAGCGATGTCCACCAACACGCGCGAGGAGGCGCTCGACTTCAGGCAGCTCTCCGTGAGTTGTCACGAAGAAAAGATGCGCCTCGGGAAAGCCGCGGCGGAACTGATCGAAGATGGCCAAACCGTCATCCTGGGGGGCGGATCAACAGTAGTCGAGGTGGCAAGATGTCTCTATGATCGCCCCATTCAGGTCATCACCAATTCGATTCTGGTTGCTCAGGTCTTCTGGGAGTGCCGGAAAACCGAGGTTACATTGACCGGCGGTTTTCTCTATCCACGCCTCGGCATTCAGTTTGGCCCGATTTGCGAACGAATGCTGCACAACATTTCTGCAGATGTTGCCGTCTTGGGAACTCGCGGCATCACCGAAGCAGGTCTTAGCGACAGCAGTCCTCTTGTGGTTGCATCGATACGCGCCATGATTGAGTGTGCGCAGCGCGTGATCATCGTTGCCGACCATACGAAATTCGGCAGAAGCGCAATGATCCACTTAGCCGATCTAGCGGAACTCGATCAGATTATCTCCGACCAGAGCCTAGCACTGGAACAACGACAATTATTGGACGAACGCGGGGTCAAATACCTGCTGGCTTAAAGCATTTTGCCTGTTCGTATAGAGTCGATATCGGATTGCGTGTTCAGTGCCAATGGGTCGCAAACCTGTAGCGCAGGCCTCCCGGCCGGCAGTTGCGTGGACCTCCTGGTCCACGCGGCACTCTGCTTTAGATGTACATATTTTCTAGGAACGCCCCGCTCACTTCGCGCCAATAGTATCCATCACCGCATCGGTGACTGACCTTACCAGCGTCTCCAGATCCGTTTCCGCCGGTCTGCCGGTATTGCCGTCGCAGGGGCTCGGAGTGAGCGCGATGGAGCCCGGCACCTCAAGATCGGAGAGCTGGCATTCCTTCATCCTCGACGTGTCAAAGCGAATATCGGGCAGCCCGAGCTTCTTCTTGATGGCCAGCAGGTCGGAGCCTTTTTGCTCCGAGATGTAGGAGATGGGAGCACCGAGTTGCGAAGCCAGCATCAAAGTCCAGCAATAGGTCTCCAGTACTTCCGCAAACCACTCGGCGTGGGTGACCGAATCTCCCCAGCAGATGATTCCGTGATTGGCGAGCAGCACCGTATTATGCGTCTTGACGAAGGGAATAACCGTCTGGGCAAACTCAGCCGTGCCCGGTGTTTCGTAGGGAGAGATGGCCACCTTGCCGATGAAAACTTCAAATTCGGGAATGACTAGATTCGGCGGCACTTTTCCGGTGATGGCATACGCGGTGGCATGCGGCGGATGGCAGTGGACACACGACTTTGCTTCCGGTACCGCTTTATAGATTTCAAGGTGTAGTAAAATTTCGCTGGTGCGCGCCTTGCTTCCCGCGATCTGATTTCCTTCCAGGTCCACCATGCTCAGGTCTTCGGGCGTCAAGTCGTACTTGCTCACCAACGTCGGCGTGCAAATCACCTCGTTGGGGCCGATGCGATAGGAGATGTTGCCGCCGTTGCCGTCAACAAACTGACGCATCCACAGCTTGCGCCCCACGGCGCAAATCTCCTTCTTGACAGCTTCAGCTTCCGGCGTGGTAAACAGGCGCGCATTCGGAGCAGGACGGCCCAGTGCGCTGCCGCTGGAGGCAGGGGCCGCTGCTGTTTGCGCATATGCGGCAGGGCTTGCGGCCTTTGCCGCGCCGCTCGTCACCAGCGCGATATTATGCTGGGCGAGGAAGTCGCGAGCCGAAGGTGTTACAACGCAATTCTTGCAAACAAGCACTTGGCTTGCTCCGGCCTCGATGGCGCTCCGTGCATCGCGGATGACTAAAACTTTTTGACCTGTTAGATCAACGCTCTTCATTTCGCTCTTCAACTCCACACCTCAGATTCTCAAGAAACTGTCTTTGCATGAATGTCGATGGAATCAACGATCAGCGCGCAGTATGCGTCCACCGGTACGGCGTCAGGCCAGAACGGATTCGCGGCCTCTCTGCCCTCGGTGAATGCCACCATCTGGCCATCGGCGGCGCCAAGTTCATCCACGGCGACCAGAGACTTGCCTCCGCCCAATCCATTCCGAGCGCGCAAATTCTCCATCGTCACTGGCTCCAGAACCACCAGCGTCCTGCCGCGATACGCCGCTACAGCCGGATTGAGTGTGACATGGCCGCGAACAATACCCAATCTCATGCGCTACTCCTGCCTCGCACTTGCGTGTGATTGCTCGGAATCCAAAATTCCTACCACCACCATGCGCGCCGGCGTTGAGTTGCCCAGCCTGGTTCGCGCAATATCTCCGTCCGTGGAAACAAGCACTGTCGATCCGCTTCCCGCGCCCAGCCAATCCAACACCACAATCGGCTCCAGCCCCACGCTGCAATCGGATTCAATTCGTTGCGCAAGTAGAAACCTGCAACCCTCCAAAGTCGGGTGCTTGACCGCCGCAACTACCGTTCCGCGAATGCGCGCCAAAAACATAGTTAAATGATCCGCAATGCATCGCCAACAACCATCTGCCGTTGCCGCGTGAAGGTGAGAGGCGTGGTGACGCCCTCGCCCGTCGGAGTGGCAATGGTGTGGCTGAAATATCCCGCGCCGCCCACGCCCAGCGCCGCCGGTGAAGCCGCGTTCTGGACAAAAAGTGTGGTGTTCATAACGCGCGCCATGCGCGTTGCCGTCTCTACATTTTGCGTGTGAATGATCGCGGTGTGCCGGTAGCCGTGTTCCGCCTTGACTGCCGCGGCAATGGCCGCATCCACGTCACGCACGCGCACCACCGGAATAAAGGGCATCATCTGTTCTTCCACGACATATGCATGATTCTCGTCGGTTTCTCCAAACAGGAGTTGCGTGTCGGCGGGAACGCGCACGCCGGCCGCTGCTGCCAGAACAGAAGCATCCTTGCCCACCAAGTCCTTCTTGACGTGTGCCCTGGCGCAACCTCCGCCGCCGCCCTCGAAGGTGAATGCCGCGCGCGTAAGCCGCTCGATGGCCGCCGCATCCAACTGAAATGCTCCGGCGCGTTTCATGGCGGCGATCAACGCATCCGCCACGGAAGCGACTACAAAAATTTCTTTTTCTCCTGTGCAAAGCAGGTTGTTGTCGAATGCCGCACCGTTGATGATGCATCTGGCGGCGCGATCCAGATTGGCGGTCTCGTCAACAACGACCGGTGGATTGCCCGGTCCGCCCGCAATCACGCGCTTGCCGGATTTGGCGGCTGCCTGTGCCACCGCCATGCCGCCGGTGACGCACAACAGAGCGACCTTGGGATGATGGAAGACCTGTTCAGCGGCTTCGATGCTGGCTTCACTCGCGGTTGTGAGCACGTTGGAAAAACCAAATACCCGCTCAATCTCGCGATTGAATAGTTGCAGCGCATAACGCGCCACCTTCGCGCCTGAAGGGTGCGGTCCAAAGATTGCGGTGTTGCCCGCTGCCAATATGTTGATGGCGTTGGAGGCCATGGTGGGCACGGAGTGAGTAACCGGAAGCATCATGCCAATGACGCCCCAGGGCGCGTTCTCGATGATGCATAACCCGGTGCTGTCGCTGCGCGCATCGCTGCGCATTGCTTCAACCCCCAGCACAAAGCGCATATTCGTCAGCTTCAGTATCTTGTGATCGAGGCGGCCGACCTTGGTCTCCTCCATCTCCATGCGGCCTAATTCTTCGCGGCGATCATTGCAGATACGGACGATGATATCGACCATCTTGCCGCGTTCGTCGAGACTCAAAGCCGCAACCTTCTTCTGCGCCTCATAGGCCGCGTTGACAGCTTCGTCCACGGTCGCGAAAACTCCGTCGCGCGCGGCAATAGACGGCGCGACCGCGGCGGGCTTCTCCGGCAGTTGCATCTGCACGCGAAGCCGCGCCACCACTTCCTTGGCGATCTCCGCGATCACTTGATCCTGAATCTGCATTTATGGCTTCTCCAATACTTTGCCTTCAACCTCGACGACATCGAGAATGCCGACGATCACGGCATCCACCGGCGCATCCTTCGTCGTTGGCGTCAGGCGCGCCGAACTGCCCTGCGTGAACAATACGCACTCGCCGATGCCGGCTCCAACGCTGTCCACCGCAACCACGGAGCTGCCGGATATTTGCAGCTTGCCATCCTTGCTGATGTACGGCTGAATCAACAACAGCTTCATCCCCAGGAACTTTTCGTTCTTCTGGGTGGCCACAATATTGCCGATGACCTTCGCTATGAACATAACGGCTTACCTCGCGCGTTGCGGCAGACGCAAGCCTGCCGCTTGCTGCTATTTCGGCAATACGGCGCCCAGTGTGCCGTGCGGGCGCGCGATCACATGCACGCTTTGCACTTCGCCCACTGCGCGGGCAGCTTCAGCGCCAGCATCCACTGCGGCGCGAACCGAGCCCACATCTCCCTGCACAAAAACCGAGCACAGACCGCTGCCGATCTTGTTCCAGCCGACGAACTTCACGCTGGCAGCCTTCAGCATCGCGTCTGTTGCCTGGACCAGCGCCACCAGGCCCTTGGTCTCGATCATTCCAATCGCTTCATTGGCCATTTCAATTCTCCTGACTTCGCGTTACTTCAAAAAACTGTCTACCAGCGCATCGTGGGGACGCGCAATCACGTGAGAGGACACCAGTTCGCCCACAGCCTTGGCCGCGGCCGCGCCTGCGTCCACCGCCGCGCGCACCGAGCCTACATCGCCGCGGACAATTGCCGTCACGTATCCGCCGCCAATCTGCACGGTTTTTACCAGTTCTACGCTGGCCGCTTTCACCATCGCGTCACATGCCTCGACAAGTCCGACGAGGCCCTTGGTTTCGATCAATCCGATTGCTTCACTCATCCGGGTCTCCTTGCGCCTACTGTGCGGCTGCGGGTTTTGCTGCTGCCTTTTTTTCTTGCTGGACAAAGGACGGCAGTTCGTCGTGGGGGCGAGAGATTACTTGCACGCTGACCACCTCGCCGATTCTGGCTGCTGCTTCCGCGCCCGCATCTGTGGCTGCCTTGACAGCGGCCACGTCCCCTTCAACAAAGGCGGTCACCAGTCCTGAACCAACGGACTGCCAGCCGGCGAACGTAACGTTTGCTGACTTGAGCATGGCGTCCGTTGCTTCAAACAACGCCACCAGGCCCTTCGTCTCAATCATTCCAAGCGCTTGCTTCATCGCTTCCTCTCTTCTTTGTGGTGTTACTTGAAAAGTTCAATTTCTTTGGTCAGATGCGCGCCGCACGCGTTCGCCTCATCTGTGTCCATATGAACATTGAGTTTGAATGTTGGGTCAATGCGAACATGCACGTTGTTGAAGGTCACTCCCGCTGGGCCGCCGAAGCGCAGCTTCATGCGGTCGCCCTTCGAGACTCCATAGTACGCGGCCTCGGTGGGGTTCATATGCACGTGGATCGCGGCGCGAATCACGCCTTCTTTCAACTCGACCACGCCCTTGGGCCCGATGATGACCGCTCCCGGAGAACCCGCAATGTCGCCGGAAAGCCTCACGGGAATATCTGTGAAGCCCAGCATGATGGCGTCCGTGAAGGCCAGCTCAATCTGCGACTGCTTGCGCATCGGCCCTAGAATGCGCAGGTTGGAAATCAAACGGCTCCGCGGTCCCACAATCGTTACTGTCTCCTTGGCCGCGAAGTTGCCTTCTTGAAACAGCGGGCGGTCGAAAGTAAGTTCGGTCCCCGGCCCGAAAAGTACGTCCATGTCTTCGCGGCAGACGTGCATATGCCGCGAGGAGGTCTGCACCGTCAACTCTGGCGCCGGTCCCTTTTTTCCGCGTCCCAGATATTCCAGAGCCACCTGGCGAACAATCTGCTCCACCATCGATCTGTCGATGGAACCCGCCGTAGTCGCCATTTTTTCACTCCCACTTCTCATAAAATTTCCTGTACTGCGTTGCTGCGCCGTGCCCCATCCATTTCGCGTTCTATGCGAAACGGATGGGATACCAATTCATCCGTTGCGCGCTTCGCCGACCACCTTAACCGTTTCGCGAGCGACAATCAGCTCTTCGTTCGCCGGTACAATCAAAATCTTGACTGCGGAGTTTTCGGCGGAGATTGCGCCCAGTCCCGATGCCGCTCGATTCTTCTTCTCATCCAGCTCAATTCCGAAGGCCGCAAGGTTTTTCAAAACAGCGGCGCGCGTCTCCCAACTATTTTCGCCGATGCCGCCGGAGAAGGTGATAGCGTCCACGCCGCCCAACTCCAGCATAAACGCGCCAACATAATGACGAATCGCGCGAACAAATACGTCAAGCGCCAGCCGCGCCTGTTTGCTGCCCGCTGCCGCCGCCTGATCCACGTCGCGCATATCGCCGCTGGTGCCGCTGATGCCCGCCAATCCCGACTGGCTGCCCAGAATGCGCGCCATCTCGTCCGGCCCAACATTCAGCTTCTTCATCATCTGCAGCAGTGCGAAGGAGTCGATGTCGCCCACGCGATTGTTCTGCGGCAACCCCGATTGCGGCGAGGTCCCGAAGCTGGTGTCGATGGCTACTCCGTCGCGGAAGGCCGCGATGCTCGAGCTGCCCCCTAAATGACAGGAGATGTGGCGCAGATTTCTGCGGCCTAGTAACTTTGCTGTATGCTCATTGGCGGCGCGATGGCTGGCGCCGTGAAATCCGTAGCGGCGGATTCCGTACTTCGTGCGCCACTCGTAAGGCACCGCGTAGGTGGTCGCCGCCTCGTCCATAAATCTGTAGGGGCTGGTCTCAATCACCGCTACCAGAGGAACGCCCGGAAGCTCCTGCCGAAAAGCCTGAATAGCTGCTATATAAGGAGGGTTGTGCGCGGGAGCAAAGAACGTAAACTCCTCCATCGCCCGCAGCAGTTCGTCGCCGATCAATTGCGATTGATTCAGAGGTCCGGTATGAACCACCTTGAATCCCACCGCGCCAATCTCCGCCAGGCTCTTGAGCGCCTTACCTTCTCCCGCAATCGCCGCGAGGCACTTGCGGATCGCCGACAGGTAGTCAGGACACTCGCCGCCCGGTTGGCCAATCCGCTCAACTCGCCCCTCCGCCAATACCGATTCAGCCGGCATATCCATAACCCGGTACTTGAAAGAAGTGCTGCCGATATTTGGGATCAGGCATTTCATTTTTGAACGCTTTTGAACACTCTTGAATTAATATAAAGCATACAGTACAATTCAAGTCAGAGTCAAATTGGTTTTGACGGATTTTGAGGTTGATCCTGAATGTCAGCTACTGCAGGACAGTCGCGCGTCAATCAGGCGAGGGCAGCGTCCCCGTCTGCTGATCGTCTTGAGGAACTCGGCATCGTGGGAGCTGGTGGCGGCGGCTTCCCCGCGGCTGTGAAATTCAAGACCAAAGTGTCTCTCCTTATCGTCAACGCCGCGGAATGTGAACCCCTGCTGCACAAGGACAAGGAACTGCTTCATCATCATTCAGAGCCCTTTCTGCGCGGCTTGCGAATGGCTATGGAGATAGTTGGCGCGCGCGAAGGGGCTATTGGAATCAAGGAAAAATACCAAGAGATCATCGCCTCGCTGGAGCGCGTCGTCCCGCCCGGAGTGCGGGTTGTACCCTTGCCGGATGTCTACCCGGCAGGCGATGAATTCATTCTCGTTCACTTAATCACAGGTCGCGTCATTCCGCCTGGAGGCCTGCCCAAGGATGTGGATGTAGCCGTCTCCAATGTCGAGACCCTGATCAACATCGGCATGGATCAGCCGGTGACGCACAAATACCTCACCGTGGCCGGCGCAGTTGAGAACCCCGTTACTCTTCGGGTACCCGTTGGCATCACCATCGGCGAAGTCATCGACGCCGCGGGCGGAGCCACAGTTAGCGACATAGGCGTTCTCCTCGGCGGCGTCATGATGGCCAAGCCGGCGGACAGCCTCGATGTGCCGGTTACCAAAACCACGGGTGGCATCATCGTGCTGCCCGCCACGCACAAGCTGATCCAGCGCCACAACGCACCCATGATTCAGGTCAACCGCATTGGCCGCTCAGCCTGTGATCAGTGCCGCTTCTGCACGGAATTCTGTCCGCGCTTTCTGCTTGGGCATCCCATCGAGCCGCATCGCGCCATGCAGTCGCTCGGCTTTGCCACTGGCGTGGATGCAATGGTCGCCACGCTCTATTGTTGCGAATGCAATCTCTGTTCGCTCTACGCCTGCCCCGAGGATCTCGATCCCAAGAATGTTTGCGTACAGGCCAAACCGCTGGCGCGGGAGCGCGGGCTGACCTTCAAGGGCGACCCCGCATCGATTACGCCCCATCCTCTCGCCGAATTCCGCCGCGTGCCGATGCGCCGGTTGATTGCACGGCTGGGCCTGGGAGAGTTCAACAATGTCGGTCCGCTGGTGGACCATTCTTTCTCGCCGCAAAAGGTAAAAATCCTGTTGAAGCAGCACGCCGGAGCGCCCGCAGTTCCGGTAGTGAAATGTGGCGACCGGGTTCGCGTCGGCGATCTGCTTGCCGCGCCGGAGCAGGGCAAACTCGGCGCTCGTGTGCATGCCAGCATAGACGGCGTGGTGCGGGTAGCCGCCGATGCGGTCTTCATCGAATCGCAGGGCGCATAAAAGGAGTCAACACGTGTCTGAAATCAGCGCTATTGGACTTATCGAGCTTTCCAGCGTGGCCACCGGTTTCCTGGTCGAGGATGTGATGCTGAAGGCTGGTAATATTCAGTTGCTCATGGCCCGCAGCATCTGCTCGGGAAAATTTCTCATCGCGGTCTCAGGCGACGTAACCTCGGTCGAGGCTGCGGTCCAGGCCGGTGCGGTGGCCGCGGGCCCATCGCTCATCGAGAAGGGTCTGATCGCTCGCCTGCATCCTTCCGTTCTGGCAGCCATCTCCAACGCCATCGACGTCGATCCCCGCCAGTTGCGCTCCATCGGCGTCATCGAGACCTTTTCCGCCGCCAGCATCATCGCCGTGGCCGACGCCGCCGTCAAATCCGCCAACGTAACCCTGCTCCGAATTCACTTGGCAATGGCTCTGGGAGGCAAGGGATTCGTGATGATGGCCGGCGACGTCGCCAGCGTTCAGGCAGCCGTTGCCGCCGGCTCCAAAGTTGCCGCCGAAGATGGAATGTTAGTCGGCCGAAGCGTGATTGCCGCGCCCTCCGAAGAGCTCTTCCGAGACTACATTTAGCCCGATCTCTGAATCGGCCTTCCTCCCTACCGGTATACATGCGGGATAAAATTCTGTTCCTGAATCGGCGGCCGCACGTATTTCGACTTATTCAGCTTCGGCAATTCCAGCGGCTCGGGCGTCAAATCTAGGTAATCAAACAACGACAGAAGATGCCGGATCACATTCAGCCGCGCGCATTTCTTGTCTTCCGCGCTCACCACATACCAGGGCGACTGCTTGGTGTCGGTCAATGCGAACATTTCGTCCTTGGCCCGCGAGTATTCGGCCCAGTGCTTGCGCGATTGCAAATCCATCGGGCTCAACTTCCAGCGCTTGGTGGGGTTCTTCATGCGCTCCTGAAAGCGCTTCTCCTGCTCCTCGTCGCTAACGGAGAACCAGTATTTGATCAATCGAATCCCGGAGCGAATTAACATCCGCTCGAACTCCGGACAGCTCTGCATGAACTCCCGGTACTGCGCCTCGGTACAGAAGCCCATCACCCGCTCGACTCCGGCCCGATTGTACCAACTGCGATCAAACAGCACCATCTCGCCCGCCGCCGGCAAGTGGGGAACATATCTTTGGAAGTACCATTGCGATTTCTCGCGCTCGGTGGGCGTGCCTAAAGCCACCACCCGGCAGACGCGTGGATTCAGCGATTCCGTGATGCGCTTGATCGCGCCGCCCTTGCCAGCCGCGTCGCGGCCTTCAAATAGCACCACCACCCGCAGGCCCTCGTGGCGTATCCACTCCTGCAGCTTCACAAGCTCCACTTGCAAACGGCGCAGCTCGCGCTCATAGTTGCAGTCTTTGCCCAGTTGCAGCGTTTGTTCATCCTCCGATTTTGGCGCTGGAAGGTCTCCGTCAACCTGAACGCCGTTTTCAGGCGTCGCCTTATGCTTTTTCTCTGACTTTTCCTTCTTGTGCTTGTCTTTCATCGGTCTTCCTCCAACTACAAAGGCTAACCCTGTTCCTATCGGCAGAATTCACCGCCGGAATCATCATAATCCTCTAATATGCGGGTGAAAGTGTTCTAGTATATTAACCTTCGGAGACCAATGTACGAATGGGCCGGCGTTGCCGTCAGCCCATTCAATCACTGTATGTCACGCAACAGTTTTACGCCAATTCCACCTTCAGCGTAATGGCTACATCAGAAATCTTTTCCGCGGGCATTCCTACCTTCAATGAGGTTTCGTCCTGCTTCCACTTGAGATCGCCCTTGTATCCCAGCAGTTCCACTCTCTGGATCTTGCCGGGAGTTTGCGCGCTGGCAAGGCCAAGCGCATGCACAACGGCTTCCTTCTCCGGCCAGCCCATTACGAACGCGTACAGCGTGCTTCCCTTGGTCGTGAAGCGGACATCCTCGGCGGTAAGCGCCGGGCGTTTGCTCTCGTTGAACCGTTCCGCCTGGACATTCACCTTGGTCGCGGGGCCTTCTCCGTAAATCTTCCACGGCCGCGTGGCATAGATGCCTTCGCTGTTCACCGCCATCCACGCGGTGATGCCGTCCAGCACAACCGTCTCCTCATAATCCAGCTCGCCGGAGTTAGGCAGTGGGAAGTTCAGCAGCAGGTTGCCGTTCTTGCTGACGATATCCGTGAGCATATCGATGACGCTCTTGGCCGGCTTATACTTCTCGCCGCGCTTGTAATGCCATTGCCCAATGCAGGTATCGGTCTGCCACGGGTTCTTGGCGATCTCATCGGTGACGCTGCGCTCATGATCCAGCAAACAAGTGCCGATTGCGCAATCAGTATCTTCCTTGCTGTTATAAACCGCCTCGGTTACGCCGCCATGCACCTGCGCGCTGACGTTGTAAAGATGCGCCACCATCTTCATTCCGTATTCCTCGAAAGGCAAATGACCATCCGTGTAGAGAAGATCAAGCTGATACTTGTCGATAAGATCGGTCATGCGGTCAAGGTAATGTTTCTTCCACGATTCAGGAATCCCGTCGTCGTTCCACTCGACTCTATTTTTCCCGGCAAAGCGCGCGCTATCGGCATCATGATACAAATCCGCGTACTGCGGATCGACGCCGTCATAAGGTACGCCGGCCAGCGGGCCGGACATATCCGCGCCGTGGCTCGCCGCAAACCACTTGTAACTGATCCAGAGATGCTCGCTGACTCCGAAGCGCAAACCCTGCTTTCGCGCCGCATCTCGCCACATCCCCACCACATCCTTCTTCGGTCCCATCTTCACGGCATTCCAGCGCGTATACTTCGAATCCCACAGGTCGAAGTTATCGTGGTGAACGCCCATGCTCACAAAGTATTTCGCGCCCGCCTTCTTATACAAACTCATCAGATGGTCCGGGTCCCACTTGGCCGCCTTCCAGTGATCCACCAGATCCTTGTAGCCGACCTTGGATGGATGGCCGTAGGTTTCCACATGATAGCGGTATTGGTCCGATCCCTGGATGTACATATTGCGCGCGTACCAATCGCCGTCCTCAATGGCCGACTGCGGACCCCAGTGCGACCATATGCCGAATTTTGCATCGCGAAACCAATCAGGAATTCGATAGCCTTGCAAAGATGACCTGGTTCCCACGAAGTGATTGCCCAGCGCTGCCTGGGCCTTTGCAAACCTGGAGAGCGCAAGTGCGGAACACGCACCGCCCATCCACTGGAGTAATTCACGCCTGTTCATTGCTATACCCCTCCATTCACCCTCCGCAGAATACCCGCGCCGCCGTTGCGCGTCAATTGCAGTCCGCAAATGACCGTCAATTATAATGGATTGATAATGCTGTCTGTTCAACGGAAAATCCGCCGCGCGCTGCTTCCGGCGCTGCATGTCAATCTGCGGAAACGGACAGCCGGATGAGCACAGCGAGCGGTGTGCTGCACAGCCCGGCAGACGAACACCACGAATGGAGGCCGGCGGCCAACCCGTGGATGGTCGCCGCCTCGGTCATGCTGGCCACCTTCATGGTGGTGCTCGACTCCTCGGTAGCCAACGTCTCCCTGCCGCACATCGCCGGCAATCTTTCGGCCTCCACCGATGAGTCCACCTGGGTTCTCACCAGCTACCTGGTCGCCAACGCCATCATGCTGCCCGCCGCCGGTTGGATCGCGCGGCGCATCGGCCGCACGCGGCTGCTGCTCATCTCCATCCTGCTTTTTACCGTCGCCTCGCTGCTGTGTGGCATGGCCATATCCATGCCCATGCTGATTGTGGCCCGCATTCTGCAAGGCATTGGCGGAGGAGGAATGCAGCCCCTGGCCCAGTCCATCCTGTTGGAGAGCTTTCCGCCCCGAAAGCACGGCACAGCCATGGCTGCTTATGGAGTCGGCGTCATCGTCGCACCCATCATCGGACCCACCCTCGGCGGATGGATCACCGACAGCTACTCCTGGCGATGGATCTTCTATATCAATCTCCCTATCGGCATCCTGGCGCTCTTCATGGTCAACCTCTATGTCGAAGACCCGCCCTACCTGCGCCAAAAATTCAAGGGAGCAATCGACTATCTAGGCTTCGGCCTGATGGCTCTCTGGCTGGGAACCTTGCAGCTCGTGCTGGACAAAGGGCAGGAGTCGGACTGGTTCGCCACTCCCTGGGTCTGCTGGACGGCTGCAATCTCCACGATGGCGCTCATCGCCTTCATTATCCGCGAGTTGAAGGACCGCGAACCCATCGTTCATTTGCAAATCTTTGCCAACCGTAACTTCAGCGTGGGAACGCTGGTTACCGGCGTCTATGGTTTCATTCTCTACGCGTCCACAGCCATGCTGCCCCTGTTTCTGCAAACCATGATGGGATATTCTGCGCTCCAAAGCGGCATGTCCGTCAGCCCGCGCGGCATCGGCGCTATGATTTCCATGATTGCCGCGGGCTTTTTGGTCCGCTACGTCGATGCCCGCGTGCTGATGGCCGTCGGCTTTGCCTTGCTCAGTTACTCCACCTGGATGCTGGGCCAGATCAATCTCGCCATCGGCATGGGTTCGGTGATCGTTCCCAACGTGATCAGCGGACTCGCCATGGGCTTCGTCTTCGTTCCCCTCACCACCATGACCCTCAGCCGGCTGCCCAAGCAGGAGATGGGCAACGCCACCGGCATCTACAACCTGATGCGCAGCATTGGCGGCTCCATCGGCATCGCCACCGTAACCACCATGCTGGTCCGCGGCGCTCAGGCCCATCAGAGTTATCTGGCCGCAAACGCCGGCGCCGGTAACCCCGTCACCGGCGGTTTGGTGCGCGGCTTGCAGGCCAAACTTTTTTCCCAGGGCGCCGACATGGTCACCGCCCATCAAAAAGCTGTAGGAATGCTTTATCGCAGCGCGCAACAGCAGGCGGCCCTCATGGCCTATATGGATAACTTCCGCCTCATGGCCTTCCTCGCCCTGCTCTGCGTCCCACTGCTCCTGCTCTTCCAACGACTAAAAAAGCACGATTGATACGGCCGCTTGATGATTGCATGTCAAGTTGAAAATATAAAGAACGGCCTTACTAAAGCCTCAACCCTCCGCCCGCACCAGCAGACAAGTGATATTGTCATGTCCGCCGGCCAGTTTGGCGGCATCCACCAGGTTGGCGCAGATCGCGTCTAGAGGCAGATCGGCAGCCAGCAGAGCTTCTAACTGCGCATCGGGAACCTCGCCCGTCAATCCGTCCGAGCAAAGCAGAAAAATGTCGCCTACCTCGGCTTCCAACTCAAACAGATCCGGATCAACGCTCGACTGCGTGCCCAGGGCGCGGGTAATCACATTGCGCAACGGAGAGTGCAGCGCCTCTTCGTGCGTCATGCGTCCCATCCGCACCTGCTCCTCCACCAGCGAGTGGTCCAGGCTGATCTGTTCCAGCTTGCGTGTGCGCAGACGGTAGCAGCGGCTGTCGCCCACGTTGAAGACCAGCACGCGTTGCCCTTCAGTCACCAGGCCAGCCAGCGTGGTTCCCATGCCGTTGAGCTGAAAGTCAATCTCGGCACGGGAGTAAATAGCCTCGTTGGCGGCGCGGATAGCCTCTTCCACCGCCGCTTCAAGCGGAGTTGCCCTGTTACGTTCATCCAGTAGGCGCAGCACCTCGTTCACCGCCATGGAACTGGCTACTTCGCCGGCTGCCGCGCCTCCCATGCCGTCGCAGACAACATAGACTCCGTACTCTACAGAGATTCCAAATGAATCTTCGTTGGAAGTGCGCACACTCCCGCAGTCGGTAAGCGCTGCAACCGCGTAGCGAACGTCAGTCTTGGACAAGCTATCTCTCCCGCAGCCAAGTTTACACGGTTAGACGTTCGTTAGGCACGAATGGAGCCTTCATTGACGGCCTATAAATACAAGCACTGTGCCCCATCCATTTCGCAGGCTTTATCGCGAAATGGGTGGGAGGGCTATAACACGATTTCAGGGCCGGATCAATACTCAACGGCTAGGCGGATGAGCCGCGGGGGCCAGCGATGCAGGCTCCGGAAGCGGCGTCGGCGCTGTCAACTCGAAGACCTGGATTGCCCCGCCATTCAGCACAGCTACGCGCCGTCCCGTGGGCGAAATGGCCACATTTCCGCCCCCATCCAGAATCGGGCTGGCCGCCGTCTCCATAACCACCTTGCCGTCCGCCGCGTCCAGAACCTCCACCAGTTGCCCTTGGATGTCGCTTTGGTCAAGGGTCATGTTGGCGCGAACCGGGTGGCTGACAGACAGAGCCTCCCGCGCCATCCGCAAGCCGTTCGGCGACCTCACCACCAGCGCCCATATCGTCGCGTCGGAAGTCTCCGCATCCCAAAGCCGCCGCCCTTCAGTCGTCATCGCAACCAGCTTGCCTCCGCCCTGCGGAGTGCACATCGTCACCAGAACCTCCCGCTCGGATAGAAAATCGTAGAGCGGCCAACAGTTCGACTCCACCTGCCCCACAATCCTGCTTCCGCCGCTAAAAAACTTCATATTCAGCAGCCACTCGTCGCCCATCGTGCGCAAAGTCTCCAGGTAGCCGTCCGAGTTGATGGGCAGATGCACCGTCGAGCGGGCGCGGCTGACCAGCATCACCTGGCCCGACTCCCTCCGCAGAACGCGCACCACCAGATCGGACTCGCTGTCCGGCTTTTGCCCATACCCGTTCAACGCGCCTTGATTGTCCGCCTCACCGGATTTGTTCGCCGCCGCCGGCTCGCGCGTGTTGGTCACCAGAAATTGTTGCGTAGGGTCCATCTCCAGCCAAAGCAGCGGGCCCTGAAAGCGCAGAAAGGGTTTCAACGCCAGCGTCGAATCGCCCAATTCAAGATTGTTGCGGTCGCGCAGCAGAAAGCGGCCGCCGTTGAGCGCCCACAAATAGCGCTGCCGGTCGTGAACCGTCCACAGCGCCTCGGCCTCCACCGTTCCCGCCGGCAGCGTGAGAACCACCGCGCGAATCTGCCGCTCCTCGCCATCCCCGGCATCGCGATGAATCAGTCCCGGCACGCGAAAGGTGAACAGCACCCGGTTTTCATCCAGAAAGTCCAGCGAAACAACGCTGTTCCGCAACCCCAAATTGATGGCCCCCGGCGACGTGAAACCCAGCGGCGCCACGGGAATCTTGAACGCCGGCGGCTGCGAGGGCTTGTCGGCAAGCCGCTCCGGCAGCGCGCGCTCCTGCGGAGCAATAAGTGGTGCCGGCGCATCCGGCATCCCGCTCTGCGCGGCCGCAACCACGCATAACGCCGCCCCCATCGCCGCCATCCCCACTCCCGCGCGCACCTTCCATCCCGCCGCAATCAATCGCTTCGCCATCCATGATTATTCTCGCCGATGGGACCGGTATTCGGCAGTGATGCGCCTTCCGGTTTGACGGAGGAACAGTTGTTGTTTGGCTACACTTAGCCCACCTTGCCTTCACAGAGGAAGCAGCGGCCTTCAGGCCGCTGAATGTTCACCTTGCAACGAAAGCGGCTTCAGCCGCGGGTTCTTCACTCGGTTATATGGTTTGTCAGAGACGGGCCACACGCCGCAGTGATACGGCTTCTGGCTTGCCTGTCAGCCCCTCCCAAACAGACCATGAGCGGGAAGGAAATTTATTGCCAACAGGCCTGTACTTTTACGCGACACCAACCAGTATTCTTCTTGTTCCCAAGCTGCACGCCCTGATACCCATCGAAGTAGATACACAATCGCGCATCATCCTCTTTGGAAAACTTGAATTTCAAAGATTGAATTCGTTTCCCCTCAGATGTGATGACGGCCAGATGTGTCGCTTGCAAATCCAGGTTGTCGATCAATACTGGTTGTTTGTGAGGCCAACTGATCGGCTCTCCCTCATCTATGCGTACTTTTAGTGTGTCCGGGTTGTAATCGCCCCCAGGCGAAATTCGAGTAGGCGGCTCTGGAGAATTGGGCAGAACACAAATGCTGCCGCCTATGCATGATGCCTCGGTCGTTCTCGCTTGAATGTCCACAGTGAACGGAAAGAAAAGCAGCGTCGAACTCAGCAGAACAGTAAAGGCAAGCTTTCGCATTTTCATAACATCAATCTACTCGCAATTTCACCAGATTTGAATAGGATTATCGCCAACAGCCCTTCACACGCAATGAAGATTTCTCACTGTCCAAATTCCAGCTTGTTGGCCGGTTACTCTAAAATTGCGCTACATCTGATTTTGTCGGTGATACGACTAACCCTGTATTTGTGCGACATTATAAATGGATGACAAAGAACTCCGCCACAATCTCCCCGCGACTCGCCTTTCTCGGTTACGGCGCCTGCTTCATCGCCGGATGCCTCTGGGGCACGGGCTTCTACTGGGGCCGTCTCGCGCTCAACGAGATGAGCGTCGAGTACATGGTGCTCTACCGCTTTCTCTTTGCCTCGCTAGGCATGTTGCCCGTGGCCATCATCCATCGCCGCCGCTTCCGGCTCACCGCCGCCGAGGCGCGTCTGCTGCTCCTCTGCGCTTTTCTCGGCGTACCTCTCCAATTCCTGCTCCAGTTTCACGGCCTGGCGCGCACCACGGTCAGCCACGCCTGCCTCATGGTAGGCGCCATGCCGGTTCTGCTGGCCGCAGCCGCCGCGCTCTTCGCGCCCAAAGGGTCCAAAGTGGAACGGCTCGACCTCTTCGGCTGGCTGGCGCTCTTTGCCTCCATGGTGGGCGCAGTACTGCTCGCCCTGGGTGGCAATCTTAGCCATGCCACGCAAGGTGAACCATCGCTCATCGGTGATCTGATGGTCGTCGCTTCGCTCTTCATTGCCCTGGCCTGGATTCTGCTCAGCAAAAAGCTGATGCTGACGCACAGTCCCCCGGTGGTGACGGCCTACACCATTCTTTCAGGAACCGTGATGCTGGTCGTCTGGGTGCTTGGACCCCTGATACTAACTCCGCTGACCCGCGTCAACGCCCAGCCATTTCCCTTTGCCCGCGTCAGTCCTACCGCCTGGACAGCGCTGGCCATCAGCGGCCTCTTCTGCACCGCTACCACCACGCTCCTGTGGAACTGGGGCATCCATCACGTGCCCGCATCCCGCGCCGGCGTCTTTCTCAATATCGAGCCCGCCCTCGGCTCCTGGTTGGGCGTCCGTCTGCTCGGCGAACACCTCGGCCCCTACGCCTGGGCCGGCGGCGGACTCATCCTGGCCGCCGCCGTGGCCCTCACCACACGCGGCCATCAGCCGGAGCCGGCCATCCTCCTCGAATAAGTCAGACTGAGTTTCGTATCCTGTATCTGTCAAGGCACGACTTCACACGCTGCTGAAATAACGCAAATGGAGTAGCACAAAGTGTCAAAGCATGGCTTCACAGCATGCGAAAAATCCATCTGGAGTTGCACGAAGTGTCAGGGTACGACTTCAC
>CAWDQS010000099.1:0-4168 GCA_963804295.1 uncultured Acidobacteriaceae bacterium | reverse complement strand
CCGCTCTTGACGCCTTCCGGAATTCCCAACAGCTTGACACGCACCTTTACGTGCAGAACCTTGTCCATGGCAATGCGTTTCAGATCGATATGGATCAACTTGTCGTTGATCGGCTCACGCTGCCAATCGACAACCATGGCCTTGGCCGCTTTCTGGCCGGCGACTTCGACATCAAAGATGGTGTTGTGGCCGGTCTCGGAGAAAAGTATCCGGGCAATCTGCTTGGGATCCACCTCGATGGCCACCGGATCGTGCCCCGGACCATACAGCACGGCGGGAATCTTGCCCGCTGCGCGTACACGGCGAGCGGCATTTTTGTTGAACTTGCCCTCACGGGGCTTGGTTACGACTACTTCTGACATTCGGTCTCTCGTTTCCTGGTTTCGGGCACGGAAGTACAGCTTTTAGCGGCTAGCTTCTAGCTGTTAGCTAGTTCTTGCTGCCGCGAACTGAATTGCTCCGCTCCCTTTGTGAAAAGCAGCTTCTAGCTTCTAGCTACTAGCTTTTAGCTGCTTGTTGCTGTCATGAATTGAATCAGCTAATCCATCGATTCGATCCGTTCGTTCCGACTTTGAATACGACACAACCAAGCCGGTAATCCTGATGACCTAGCTAGTAGCTAGAGGCTAGAAGCTGTACTACGAGAACAGCGTACTCACGCTGGTCTCCATGTGAATGCTCTCGATGGCCGCGCCGAGCAGGCCGGCAATGGAGAGCACTTTGATCTTGGGTAACTTCTGGGCCGCTTCGCGCAGGGGAATGGTGTTGGTGACCACCACTTGTTCCAGGCGCGAGTTGGCGATGCGTTCGATGGCCGGGCCGGAAAGCACGGCGTGGCTGGCGGCGGCATAGACGGTAGCCGCTCCAGCTTCATAAAGTGCGTCGGCGGTTTTTACCAGCGTGCCGGCGGTATCGATGATGTCGTCTAGGATGAGGCAGGACTTGTCCTTCACGTCGCCGACGACATGCATGATTTCAGCAACATTCATGTCGGTACGGCGCTTGTCGACAATGGCCAGCGGCGCCCCCATCTTCTGCGCGAAAAAGCGAGCGCGCTCCACGCCGCCGGCGTCGGGCGAAACCACGATCAGGTTGGGAAGATGCATTTCGCGGAAGTAACTCACCAGCACCGGGCTGGCGAAGAGATGATCGACGGGAATGTTGAAGAAGCCCTGAATCTGCGCGGCGTGCAGATCAACGAAGAGGGCACGGTTGGCTCCGGCGGTGTTCAGCAGGTCGGCGATGAGCTTGGCGCTGATGGCCACGCGGGGCCGGTCCTTGCGGTCCTGGCGAGCGTAACCGTAATAGGGGACCACCACCGTGATGCGCGCGGCCGAGGCTCGCTTGAGCGCGTCGATCATCACTAGCAGCTCCACCAGGTGCTGATCGACCGGATAACAGGTGGGCTGGACTACAAAAACATCGACGCCGCGCACGTTCTCCAGCAACTGGAAGTAGACTTCGCCGTCGGCAAAGCGCTGCATCTTGGCTTCGCCCACCTTTACTCCAATGTGAGTGGCAATCTCCTCGGCCAGCGGCCGGTTGGCCGTGCCGCTGAAGAGCTTGAATCGCTTATCCTCGCTCAGGTTGCGGCTGCGCTTGCGCTCGGGGACCAATTTGGCCTCCTTCGCTTTGGCTGTAGCATCCGGAGGCGATAGAGCGAATCCCGGTGGGGTTGACTCTTTGCCTACGCCTTCGCCCGGCGTCTTTGGCTCGCTCTCTGATTGCTTGTCTTCCAACGTCACGGTTTCCGCTTCCATCTCCGAATTGCCTCCAAGCTGGTTGGCTTTGGCTGCTTGTACAGAGATCATGGGTCAGAGATCAGAGATCAGGAGCCGGCTGCGGCATTTGCTGATCTCTGACCCCTGTTCTCTGATCTCTGAAAACTGGCTGGGCGACCAGGATTCGAACCTGGACAAGTGCCTCCAAAGGGCACTGTCCTACCATTAGACGATCGCCCAACTTGACAGCCGTTGCCGAGTTTCACTTGCGCAACGACTGACTGTCAAATTACTCCGGGCAGAAGCATTTCGCGCCAATACTTTGCTCGCGGCAGGGTGCGGGTCAACGTACTCCGCACTTCCGCTGCGCTCAGTCGTTCACGCGCCGCATCCGCATCTCCGCGGGTGCGATACAACCCGAAGAGCGCTGAACCGGACCCGGACAACGAGGCATGGAGGGCTGCCCCCGGCGTGCCGGTAGCCGCAAGAATGCGCTTGATTTCTGCAAGGGAAGGATGCTGGGGAAAAACGACACGTTCAAAGTCGTTCTCGATCCAGCTCGTAATCCCGGTGCGGACAAGCGCGGACTCTACGGGTCCGGCCAGGTCCCCTTCATTGGAGGGAACACCGGAGGAGCCAACTCCTGGCCGTCCTTCCGGAATCACTTCCGCAAAGGCGCTGGCATAGGCGCGGCTCAACTGTTTTAGTTTATCTGTGCTGGCCTCGGCGGTCAAACCCTCAGCAAGGCAAAGGGAGTCCCAGTCGCGAAAGGCCTGCGGAGTCGAGACGCCCACCTCCGGCGTGGCCACCACGCACCAGACGGGCTCAAAGTCCGGCAGGGGCGAGACTTGCTGGCCGCGATCGCTGCCCAGAACGGCTCCGCCAATGAGAAACAGGGGCACATCGGAGCCGACTTTGGCGGCAAGTTCCAGGCGGCGCGCAATCCCGAGCTCCGCGACGAGTTCATTTTCCAACCCCACCAACGCAGCTACGGCATTAGCTGAGCCGGCGCCCAGCCCGCCCTGCACCGGCAGACGCTTTTCGATATGAATCTCTACGTCGGCGGTGAGGCCCAACGCCTCTAAGGCCAACATAACCATCTTCCACGCGGTGTTGCGCTCGTCAGTCGGAACACGGCTGTCATTGGAGGTCAGCCGCAGCGTTGTTGCCGCAGAATGAGCGGTAACCGTAACCAGATCATAGAGTTCCAGCGTTTGGTAGACGGTGGCCAGGGAGTGGAAGCCGTCGGGACGCGGCGCGCCTATATAGAGTCCGAGGTTGATCTTTGCGTGGGAACGGACGGCTGTGGGCATACCGGCTTATTGTAGAGCAGAATTGGGATTGGACCTGATATTCTTGCCGCCCGGAGGCGCTTGTCACGAGTTTTAGAGATGATAATCAGTATCTGAAGACGATATCCGGACGCGAAAAATGACTGATTATCGGCGGATTCAGGGATGAGTGGCACCCTTGCATACGCACCCTCCGGTAGAGGATCATAAAATCTGGAGATGCAACGCTCCTGGCCGGCAATCGCTGAGGGCGCAACCCTGGCTAAGGCTTTGATGCCGCTTTGAGGGGCATTCAGTTCCCCGCATCCTGGATTCGCGCATCCTGGATTCGCGCATCCTGGATTCGCGCAGATCGGCGGTACATTATGCTCCAGAAGCGGTTATTCTTTGTTTCCATTTCGATTTTGCTTGCCGCGGAAGCTTTCTCCGCCTGCGCGCAAGTCGTACCCTCGGGCTATCGCGACAGAAGGATTTCCGTCACCGCCGGTGGAATGGGTTCCATATTCCAGCCCGACTACGAGGGCGCATCAATCACGACTCAATTTTCCACCACATACTTATGCGCGGGTTTAACAGACGTGTATTGCATCCCCGCGGCGCAAAACAGCCAATATCTCCTCATCGGCGTGGGGGCTTATGTGGACGTGAAGTATAACCGCTGGATTCAGATTGAGGCCGAGGCCCGTTGGCTGCGCTTCAACCAGTTCCAGAACATCTCCCAGGACAACTACCTGATCGGTCCGCGGGTTCCCATTCGCCGAATCTGGAAGGCACAGATCTATGGCAAAGCGCTGTGGGGCAAAGCCAAGATGACATTCCCCCCCATATTCCAAGACCCCAGCACTTTGCAACCTGCCGGCCGTGTAGGCTACACGGATCTCGCCTTCGGCGGGGGAGCGGACATCATGCTGTCCAGGCGGTTCAGCCTTCGACTCCCCGACGTGGAGTACCAGTATTGGCCCAAATGGAGTAATGCCACGCTCAAACCCTATGGCGCCAGCGTGGGCATCGGTTACAAGATTTTCTGAAGCCGTGCGAGAGGCACGACTGAACAGGCTGCGGAAAAACTCTCAATTCCAGGCGAAATTGACGAAATACGTCCCGCAGGGGCTAATGCCCAACGATTGTTTGGTTGCTCTTACGGCACGACTGAAC
>CAWDQS010000098.1:0-4363 GCA_963804295.1 uncultured Acidobacteriaceae bacterium | reverse complement strand
GGCGAAGATGGGCGCCGAGGGGTGGTACTTGGAGAGCTTGCGCGCGGTCGATCCCGACTCGGTGAAGATCGCGATGGCGTGCAGTTCCAGGTCCTCCGAGGCGTGGGCCGTGGCCTCGCAGATAGTCTCGGCGATGGAAAGTTTTGCTCTTCTCTGCTTGCGGCGATCAGAATGTTCGTCCATTTTGATGTTGCGTTCAGCATCGACGACGATGCGGGCCATCATGGAGACGGCCTCGACCGGGTACTTGCCCACGGCGGATTCGCCACTGAGCATGACGGCGTCAGTGCCGTCGTAAACCGCATTGGCCACATCCGAAACCTCAGCGCGCGTGGGCCGCGGATTCTCGATCATCGACTCCAACATCTGGGTAGCGGTGATGACCGGCTTGCGAAACTCCGCGGCGCGGCGGATGATGTGTTTCTGGATTGCGGGCACCTGCTCGGGCGGCAGCTCGACGCCCAGGTCGCCGCGCGCCACCATGATGGCGTCCGCGGCGGTGAGGATGGCGTCCAGATGCTCGATGGCCTGAGGTTTTTCCAGCTTGGCGATGATCCACGTCTCGCCGCCCAGGGCGGCTACGCGATTGCGCACCAGGCTCACGTCCTCCGCGGTGCGCACGAAGGAGACGGCGATGGCGTCCACGCCGTTCTTGAGTGCGAACTCAAGATCGTCGAAATCCTTTTCGGTCAATGAAGGCGTGCGCACCGGAATGCCGGGCAGGTTAATGCCCTTGTGCTCGCCCAAAATGCCGCCGTTGACGATCTCGCAGAGAACGTCGCCACCCGCGACTTCAACGACACGCAGCTCAATGAGGCCGTCGGAAAGCAAAATGCGCGAGCCTTGCTCGACGTTCTCCGCCAGTGTTTTGAAGGTGGTGCCGACCAGGGCCGCCGTGCCTGGAACCTCGCGCGGCGTAATGGTTAGCCGCCCGCCGGCCTCGAGCAGCACGGGTTGGTGGCCGGTCAGCGTGGAGGTGCGAATCTTGGGACCCTGCAGATCTCCCAGGATGCACAGCGGCTTGCTCTCTTCGCGGCTCACCTTGCGGATCATCTGGATCAGCGCCAGCTTCTCCTCATGGTTGCCGTGGGAAAAATTCAGTCGCACCACATCGACGCCGGCGCGGACCAGGTTTCGGATCACTGGTTCGGTGTTGGAGGCCGGGCCGAGCGTGGCTACAATTTTTGCGCGGCGCTGGGAGGCGGAATAGGTCAGGCTGGGAGGTACAAACGACATGGGGTTTCTCCAGGGAAGGTTTATACGGCCAAGAGGCCGGATTGGCGCGCGGCCGGCTGTGTAAATCACCAGGGATGGGCCGCAATACCGCTCATTCTATTATGCGGGAGAGAAAGTCAATGGTCAGTGAAAATGGTCACAGGCCGGAACAATCCTTATTGGAGCCTGCGGAAGCCTGTTCATGGCGTTCCCGAAAAAGAACGCCGTTCAACTCCGCGCCCAGCAGGGCGCTGAGCGACGTGATGTAGAGCCAGACAAGGGTGGCGATGCCGGCGCCAAAGGGGCCGTAGAACATGGAGTAGTTGGCGATCCGCGTGACGTACCATCCAAAGGCCAGCGTGGAGGGGAACCAGACCAGTGTGGCGGCCAGGGCGCCATAACCCACACGGAACCAGTGCTCCTTGCGTTTTGTGCCGTAGTGATAGAGAGCGCCCAGGACGCTGATGCTGGTGAGCAGCGCAACCGCCCAGCGTGTCATGCGCCAGATGAACAGCACGAAGTGACGTAATTCGTGGGTGGAGTTGTCGATCATCCATCTCTCGAACTGGCGGCCGAAGACCAGAATCAGGGTGGCCAGCGACAGCGGAACCAGCACGATGGGCACCAGCAGCAGGGCTCTGCGCCGCCGCTGCCAGAATCCCCAATCGTCGAGCGGAAGTTCATAAGCGCGGCGAAAGCCTTCCATCAGCGAAAGCATCATGCCCAGGCCGGCAAAGATCGAGAGGCCAGCGGCGGAGAAGATCAACTGAACGGAGTGGAACTTGCGAGCCTCCATCGCGGAACGCAGCAGGGACATGGAGTCTTCGGGCATAAACTGCTCAAAGGCGCCGCGCACCTCGCCCACCAAAGAGGTTCCCTCCGGCGCCTGAGCCAGCAGCGCGGTCAGCACAACCAGCGCCGGAAACAGCGCCAGCATTCCCGAATAGGCGACAGCCTTGGCCGAGTTGAGCACGTCATGCTCAAGCGCCAGCAAGATAGCTTTGCGGAGGCTGCGAATCGACAGCGTCATAGGGGTCTTAGAAAAGAGTAGTGCATCAGGCCGCCTTCTGCGAAGTGGGAGCGGTATGCCAACATGATAAGAATTTGACGATTGATGGCGCTTCAAGAAGCAGTCAAGTCAGTTAATCAAAAGGAGAGCCTTATCCCCGTTGACCACCGCATCCACGACCAGTTGGCGGTCGAAGGTAGCCAGCTTCCCTCCATGGGCGCAGGCCAGGGCCAGCAGGTAGGTGTCGGTCACCTGACCCGAGTTGAGCAGGCGGGCGCTGTTGACGCGACGGTAGTCGAAAAGGCTGATGTCATCGGGCCAGAATTCATGGCCGTTAAGGCTGCGCAAAATCGCGAGCAACTCCGCAACCGCGGCGGGAGTTCCGGGCGAGTTTGGGTAACGCGCAGCCCCGACGATGCGTAGAACTCCGTTCTCGGTCAACGGGCAAGTCGCCCATGCTTGTTGGCCCTCACCGGCAAACCAATGATGCGCCCGGTCATGCTGCACGTGGGCCGGATCGATCAGGGCGATAAGCAGATTCACATCAAGCAAAAACCGGGTCATTGCAGCTCGTCCTGAAGTTGGCGAACCAGCTCCGAGGTCACACGCGGCGCGCCCGGACGCACAGCCAGCAGGGGCACGCCGTTGCGCGTCGAGCGTCCGGAGGGAATGGGGTTCATCGCCTTCCGGGCCAGCGAGGAAATCACCTCTCCCACGCTCTTCCGCTCGGTCGCGGCCATCTCTTTGGCGGCAGCCAAAACGTCGTCATCGATGGCAAGAGTAGTGCGCATAGGCTTCTGCTCCTGGAAAAACATCACACATCAATCATCATACATCAATATTAGGGTTCAGAGAATTGGGATCAGCTTCCGGACCTTAAATGGAGCAGCAGACTCTCGAAACAGCCGGTAAGCTGGGAGTCTGTTGGTCGCCGAATTCGCCCAACGCATTGCCGGCGTCGTATACTCCGGCTTGCAGGAATACATCGCATGACTGAGCCCACCAATAGCCCGCGCACGCTTCGTCGCGACATCGTCTTTGCCTTCGCACTGGCCCTGGCCTGCTACGTGGCATGGCTGATCCGCGATGTACTGGTGCTGCTCTATGTCAGCGCGCTCTTTGCCGTCGTGCTCACCCCCATGGTGCGTTTTACCTCCGAACTTCGCATTCGCGGCAGGCAGCCATTCAAGGGATCGGCTATTTTTCTTCTTCTGCTGGTCGTGGCCGCAGCGCTGACCGCCTTCGGATTCCTGGCTCTTCCCCCGGTCATCAGCGACCTGCAAGGATTCTCCCGCGAGATGCCGTCACGGCTTCCCGGACTTTTGGATAAGCTCAAGAATCTTCCCCTGACTCAGCACCTGGATACCGCCGGCCTCAATACCCGGCTACAGGATTTTGTGAGCCAGGCAGCCACTTATCTGCTCTTCTCTCTCAGCGACTGGGCGGGCAAGCTATTCGATTTCATCATGGGCTTCATCCTTACCATTTATTTCATACTGGAAGGCGACCAGGCCTACCAGTGGTTTCTATCATTTTTCCCGCGCGAACGCCGTGAACGCCTCGACAAGACCCTCCAACGGGCGGAGATCCGCATGGGCAAATGGCTTCTGGGCCAGGGGAGCCTGATGCTCATTCTGGGAGTTGCCAGTACCATCGTCTATCTCTTGCTCCGCGTTCGCTATGCATATGCGCTGGGCGTGCTGACGGGGTTGCTCAATGTCATTCCCGTGCTGGGCGCAGCCATCTGCATCGCGCTTGCGCTGCTGGTGGCAGCCATTGACAGTTGGGGCCGGGTGCTGGGTATTGCTATCTTCTACGTGATATATCTGCAGGTGGAAAACTCTTACCTGATTCCGCGCATTATGAAGAACCGGGTCGGTCTGCCTGGCCTTGCCATCCTCGTAGCCCTGGTGATCGGCTCCGCGCTTGAAGGCGTTCTCGGCGCCATGGTCTCGGTCCCCACGGCGGTTCTGGTGGCCGTGCTTCTTGACGAATATCTCGTCAGCAAAGACGCGGCCTGATCATTTCGGCCGCTTTAAGGCTGGGACATATGGCCGCGGATGAGGTTGGCTGATTCAGCAAGCAGGAAAGTCTAGTGGCTGCTTCATAACTTGGTTTTGAAAGGGCGCGACTTTACAG
>CAWDQS010000097.1:0-10918 GCA_963804295.1 uncultured Acidobacteriaceae bacterium | reverse complement strand
GCTCAGTCGTGCCGAGAAAGTTTCAGAATGATCCAGGGCTTTAGCCCCGGAGGGATGCTTCTCCTCGCCAACCCTCGCCGCAATCGGCCTTCGCGCCTGCACGTCATTCTCCGGCCCAGAGAGCGAAACGCGCAGCACTCCAGCCTCCATCTGGCCCACCAGCAGAGCATCCCCATCGGCCATCAGGGCGTGAGCGTATCGTCCCTTGGCCAGCACCCGCGCAACCTTGCCCTCACGCACCTCGGCCACGCCCATCGGGGTGCCCACGTAAGCCTTCCCGCCTGCCAGCGCAATCTGTTCCACACGCTGGTCCGGCAGTCCCTGCTCTTCGCCGATCCGGTCCGTCTGGCCGCCATGCCACCAGAGCAGCCCGTCGTTCAGCGTGCCCACCCACAACTCCGCCTCCGAGCCTGCCAGAGCAGTCACATAAACATTATTTGTGCTGGTGTGGAATCGCTTCAGAGTCTTGCCGTCGTAGATCAGCAACCCCAGCTTCGCCGTTCCGATCAGCAGCCGCCCGGAGGCGAGAGGCAGCAGAGCTGTGATCATGCGTGCGTCCGCGTTTGTACCAGCAATTTGCCGAAACAGGTGGCCGTCGAAGGCCACGATTCCCTCCCCGAGGGTGGCAATCAGCAACTCCGGCTGGTGCGCATCCGCGAGCATCCCCACCGCCATCTGTCCCATGGGGGCTGGAGGTAAGTCTATTCCTGTCCTATAGATGCGCTCCAGAGTTCCGTCGGCCGCGTATGTGTAAAGCCCCGCCGGACCCGCCAGATAGATGTGCCCCTCAAAAACCGCCGTGCTTTTGTAAACCGCCGGCGCCCAAATCCCTTCAAATCCAGGATTCGGCTGTGTGCCCAAAGTGTGCGCTTCAAAGCCCAGCAACTCCCCTTGCGCAGCATCGCGACGCGACGAACTCAGCGCTCGCTCTACGCGCCAAATCACTGCTCCACAGACCGTTAGACACACCAGTGCCGCCACGATTGCAATAGCCGCCACTCGCCGCCGATTCAGTTTCATTGTGTTTTTTTGTGTTGCAGGAGCGAACTCACCATATCGCATCGACCGCCCGAACGCAAATCCACTCGTCTATCTGGCGTGAGCGGCGCTTGCATCTTCGGTTAACTGCGGTGGGTAAGCAGGACCATCAGCAGAATGAGGGCCACCGGAATTAGCGCCAGAGCGGAAATATAAAGAAATCTTCTCAGTTGCTGGGACTTGCGCTTGTTCCAGCCCTGCAACTCGTCGCGGTTCTCTATGCCCACCTGATCCAGGTGCTGGAGATCCCAGGCAAAATTGCTTGCCTTCGCGTAACGGTTCCTGGGATCCCTTTCCAAAGCCCGGTAGAGGACTTCCTGCAACTCGGGCGAGATGGCAGGGTTGGCGACGCGGGGCGGAGTGGGGTGGTTCAACAGACGGTCATTCATCACCGCCAGGGGCGAGGGACCGGAAAAGGGCACCTTGCCGGTGAGCATTTCATAGAGGATTACGCCGAGGGCATAGATGTCTGTCCGGGCATCGCCGCGTTTTCCCTTCACCTGCTCTGGAGCGATGTAGTCTGGAGTTCCGAGCGTAGCGGTGAAGTTGGCGTAGGTCAGCCGCCGCGCGGCGGAGTCGCTGGCAATGCCGAAATCGATGAGTTTGATGTTGTCTTGAGAGTCCACCATGATGTTTTCCGGCTTGAGGTCGCGATGCACGACGCCATTGGCATGGATGTACTCCAGAGCCTCAAGAATGGCCAGAGCGATGCGGATGGCGCGGTCCTGCTCTATATTGCCTTCGCTGATAATCTGTCGCAGTAGACGTCCTTCGCACCATTCCATGACCATGTAGATGCGGGAGCGTTCCTCTTCGCCGAAGACGCGCATAACCTTGGGATGGTTGAGTTTTTCACCGATGCCGGACTCGCGCTTAAAGCGGTCGAAGAGGACTATATCGGCTTCCAGGTCGGGGTGGGGTATCTTGAGGGCGACCTGGCGGTTGTCGCGCAGGTCTGTGGCGCGATAGACAGAAGCCATGCCGCTGCGGGCAACCGGCGCATCTATACGGTAGGAATCGAGCTTCGTGCCGGCTTCCAAGGTGTCGTAAAAACCCATTCTGAGGCATACTCCATCGTTCAATCTTGTTTGATTCTACAGAAGATCGGCGTGTGAACAGTAAAGGTTTCATAAGACTTTTGTCAGGACAAATCAGGCCATCTACCGGTAGGGCCGGCCGCGGGGCATGGAACTCATCCGCTCCACCGAGAGTATGCGGATCACCTGCGCGGTGGTGTTGTCGTGGCCGTCGATTTCCACGGCCTTGGCCACCAGTTCGCGGGCAATCTCGTCGGGAGCTTTTTTCTGGGAGGCGATCTCTGCAATAGCCTCTTCACTCATCTCGTCGTGCAAGCCGTCGGAGCAGAGGATTAGCACGTCGCCGGGGTAGAGGTCGAGGACGGTGGTATCGGGAGCGACGAACATCTCCGGTCCCAGCGAGCGAATGAGTATGTGCCGGGCTTCGGATTCGCGCATCTCGCTGGCCGTGATGATGCCCAGCTTTCTCTGCTGGTTTACCCACGTATGGTCGTCGGTTATCTGCCTGGCGCTTCCGCTGCGCACCAGGTAACAACGGGAGTCGCCCACGTGGGAGATATATGCCTTGTTGTAGCGCAGGGCGCAGGCCACCAGCGTGGTAGCCATGCTCTTGACATGGTATTGGCGCGCCAGGGTGCAATCGTGAACTGCGGTGTTGGCTTGCTGTATGAGACGCGGCAGCAGGCTGATCAGCCTGGCGCCGGGATTTGCCTTGGCAAACTCCTCCACGAGTACCGAGACAGCCGTGGCCGAGGCGACTTCACCCAGATCGTAGCCCCCCACCCCGTCAGCAACGGCGAAAAGATAACCGTGAGAGAGGGCTTGTTCCGGCGATGCGGGGATGAATGATCCCATCGCATCTTCGTTATTCTTGCGTATTTTGCCAAAATCGCTGGCCTGGCCGAACTCAATATCCAACATGGCTCCGATTCCTGTAGATACGGACGAAATGGAGAAGGCTGACGTTTGCATGGTATGAATCATCTGCCTCCAAACAACTGCCGAGCGGTCCTCCGCGCCTCGACTTCGCAAAGAAATCGAGGCGCGGCGGATTACTCAGATACTGCGTTGATAGTTGTTAGCGTCCACGTAAACCTACTTGGCTTCGAGCAGGATTGCCTTGCCCTTCTTCTTCGATGAGAGGACGAAGTAGAAAGCGCCGTAAGCGCCCCAGATGCCGGAGATGATCAGTGCGATAATTGGCTCCTTGAAGGTGCCGAGTCCGAAGACCGGGCTGATCAGGTAGAAGGCCATGCAGACCAGGTTGGCCAGCAGGCCGAAACCGGGAATGATGTAGTGTAGCAGCCAGTTGTGGTCGTGGCGCTCGTGGTAAGCAATCATGCAAAGGGCACAGCTTAGTGCATACAGGATGAACGTGCCGAAGTTGGAGGTGAGTGTGACCACCAGCAGCGAGTTAGGCAAGCTGGCTAACTTATCGTGCGAGAGGTAGCCGAAGCTGGAGAAAATGCCGTGCGGCAACGCGGCGATGGCAGCGTCGGTGGGCGCGCCGGCGTCGCCGAAGACCAGCGAGACGGCGATGACGCCAATGACCGCCGAGATGGCGACCAGCGTCCAGATGGCTTTGCGGGGGCTGAGCGACTTGTCGTGCAGGATGCCGAAGTGCTCGGGAGCCTCGTCGTCCTTGCCCATGGCGTAGGTGACGCGGGCGCCGGTGTTCATGCAGCTCAGTGTGGTGCCGATTAGCGCCAGGAAGACGGTGAAGGCTTCGGCCAGCATGAAGTACTTTCCATTGCCGTGGCCCAGCAGCGCGTCGCCGACGATAATCATCATGTCGCCGATGGGCGCGGCGGAGGTCGAGGCGCTGGCCATGGTATACCCCGAGTTAAGGAAGTAGTTGGCCGCGAAATACTCGATCAGATAGCAGACCAATCCTTGGATCAAGAGCGAGGCGATGACGGCGATCGGTATATGCTTGGTGGGATTCTTTGCCTCGCCTCCCATCGAGGTTACCGACTCAAAACCGACCAGAATGAGAATGGCGACCGTAGCTTGAATGAACATGAAGCTGATGCTGTGCGGCGCAATGACCGAGGTGGCGGAGGTGTGGGTCAGGAATGCGCCGGTCGAATCCTTCTCCGGATAGTCGATGACGAAGGGAACCTTCTTGCCGGATGCGTCGAGCAGGGGCAGAGGCGCCTGGGTTGTCGAGTCGCGGAGGATGGTGCCGTCCTTGGCCGTGGCGTACTGGTAGTCGTAGGTGGCCAGTGTCTGTCCGTCATACTGGAAGGCCGCGGTCCCCGCCGGATGGCTGGTGCGATAACCGATTGCCAGCACGCTGAAGATCAGCAGCGCGGAAATCTGAATCACGTTGATGGCCAGATTGACCGCCGTGGAAGCGCCCGCGCCCTTCGATGCGATCCAGCCGACGAAGATCGAGAAGAGAACCGCCACCAGCGCCATGAAGAGCGGGCCGGGATTGGAACCGCTCATCACATTGGGATAGAGAAAGCCGACTACATAGCCGACGAAGACGCCAGTAACCGCCACCATCACGCCGGGATAAACCCAGTAGTAAAGGTGAGAGCCCCAGCCGACGATGAACTTGGCGACGCGGGCGTACTTGAAAGCTTTGTCCTTGGAAAGCAGCGCCTGCTCTGCATAGTAGTAGCTCGATCCTGTGCCGGGATAAAGCTTGGAGATTTCAGCGTAGGCGACCGCCGTGGCCAGACAAAGCAGCAGGGCGGCAAAGATGCCCAGCCACATGGCCGGCGCGGTGGTTCCGGTCGTCGCTTGAATGTAGAAGGTGAGCCATAGAAAGGCGCCGGGTGCGATGAGGGCCATTGCGTTGCTGGTTAGCCCGGTAAGGCCCAGGGTGGCTTGCATCTGAGGTGCTTTCTGATCTGCCATGTGCGTTCTCCTTGGTTAGAAGTTGGTATGGCTGCTCCCGTTCAATAATCACCGGGATATGCTGAAGGCTTCCTGTATCCGGGAACTAACTCCGGAAAGATAGAGGAAAGCTGCATGAGTTAGTTAAAGAGTAAAGCCGGGCCGATAAGGATGAAATGAAGATACTGAAGTTAGTGAAAAACGCGATCAATGAAGCAGTGAGTTACACTTACTTCCTTGTTACCGGCATCGCGAGCAATCTATTCACCACTGCTCGCGATGCCGGTAGAAATGAACTAGCGTTTAGGAAAGGTCGGCTATTTCTGGATGTTATTGCCGAAGATGAAGCCGAATTCAAGTACGCCCCGGAATTGGCTCGCATTCGTTCCCGTTTTTCCAAAGACGTCCCCCGGCTTGTAGCTCGTCGCGTCCACCCATGCGAGATCGCCGCGAACGAACATGCCTCCCTTTTGATAGGTTGGCGTTGCGGTGAAAGTGGTGCCCGCGCTGCCAGCCCCAAAGCCGAGCAAATTGACCGATCCGTCGGTTGCGCTCCCCGAACTCGTGAGGAATTCCACGCGAGCCGGAAGCGAGAAGCCCTTCTTGAAGGCGTAGCTCACGTTGAACGCGCCGCCGGTTGCGGATGTGCCCTTGAGTACGCCTACCTTCGCGTTGGTCGGCAGCTTGCCGTACTGAAAGTACGGTGAAACGATCCATGGGCCCTTGGTGTATGTATAAATCACCGCGTGCATATAGCCGTTGTTCTGGTAGGTAGGCATCGCGGACGTTACATAGACGGTCTGGCCCAGGTTCCCCATCCCGTCGTACACCAGGCTATGTGGCCCCTTCGTAAGAGTCGCTGAGCCTGAAAGCCACGAGTAGCGGTCGGAATAGTAACCGTCATTCCAACTCAATGAAGCAGAGATGTACTTGCCCAAGGTTTGATTGACCTGGAGACCGCGATTGATCGCATTCTCCTGGTTCCAAATGATGCCGCGCTCGATGTTGAAGTTCTGGTACGTAAAGGTGGACTCGGCGCCCATCAGTGTGGGAAGTTGGCCGATAAGGAACTGTGTGGTCTTTCCTACCGGCAATTTCAGATAGGCGACTGGAACAGGACCGTAGAAATTGTTCACGGTATTTTGCGCGTTCACAAACGGCACTGATAACGTCGGCATGGTGTAAGCGCCAGCCTGGATGTAGTACTGAATCTTCCCGTCCGCTTTTTGAATGAAAATCTGCCCGTTGCTCAGAGTGGCCTGCGCATTGTCGTCTCCCGGCACGGAATAGCTCTGGAACTGCGAGAAACCGGTTACGATGCCGTTGACGGACAGCTTGCCCAGCGGTCCGGCATCGAAGGTCGCCGGCGGAAGCCATTGCAGTGGACCCGTGAGAACAAACGTGGAAAGCGGGGCTGGCGCTGCTGGCGCCGCCGCGGGAGCTGGTGCGGGCGTAGCCGGTGTTTGCGCGCCGGCTGTCAGGGCGATTGCCATGGCGGTTCCGGCAATGGTTTGCAGTATGCGATTCGGATTAAGATTCATCGGCACATTTCCTCCCAGAAGATGAAGTTATGTTGGTTGGTATGAACAGGAATGAATTCAGCCAAAAAGTAGGCAAGATGGGTCACTCTGTGGAGTGCAATCAGCAATCTGACCAGGCCTGCATAACCACGCTGACAAAATTGTCGCGTACATTCAATCGGTGAGAATCAAATTGCGCTCGGGTGTCCCCCGATGCGGCCTGGCTGCTACTGATTGATCTAAGTATTGCAAAGCTTTCATAAAGAACATATGAGGAAGACGAAAGTATTTCTTCATGCCGGAAAAGTTCTTGGCATAAGGACGTATAAGGAATCTGATAATATCTCTTAAGTTACACCGCATCCAAGGCTGGCCCGGCGAAAGTATATGAACTGCGCGGATGTGGTCCTGAGGATTTGCTCGGGGCGCTGGCGGTGAAGGGGTTGCCGGTTTTTCTCGTCGAAGGCGCCTACTCTTTTCTTGAATCCTGCTGCAATGAATATTGGGTAATAGCTTGACCTTGAGTCTCATCCCCGCGAGTTCCGAATCGGCCACCGTCGCTTGGATGATGGCCATAGTGATGGTTGCGATTCTGGTCGTCTACTACCGGGCGCACGCCAGGATCAACGCCCGCACAGCCCAGTCTTGGGGCGCACAGGTGCAGGACCTCCATGAGTTCACACGGCGCACGCTGGAGATGAATCTTCGCCTCGAGCCGGGGCCGCAGTTGGCCGAACTGGTGCATGATATCTTCACGCTAGAGGCCGTGGCAGTCTTCGACGCGGAACTGCACCAGGTCTATTCGGCGGGGCATTGGAACGCGGACCCCCGTGAGCTGGCGCAGAACGTCTACTACTTCGGCACCTCGGACGACGATCCAAAAACCGGACTGGGGCGCCGCGTGGTCCGGCTGGGAATGGTGCCCATTGGAAGCCTGGTGGTGCGCGGCCAAACCAGCCCGCTTACCAACAGCGCCATCGCCTCGCTCATTGCCATTGTCTTTGACCGCTATCGTGCCTTCGCCAATGAGAGCCGTATCGAAACCGAACGGCGAACAGAGCAGTTGCGATCTACCGTTCTCGATAGCCTGGCTCATGCCTATAAAACGCCGTTGACGGCCATCCGCGCCGCCTCGACGGGCCTGGGCGAGATGGGCCATCTCTCTCCCGGGCAGGCGGAACTGGTGGCGCTGATCGATGAACAGACCGAACTGCTCGGCAACTTGACCACGCGCCTGCTGACCACCGCGCGTCTGGATGCCGGCGAGGTCACCGTGCATGCCGCCCCCGTGGATGTAGCGCCGCTCATTGAAGAGGTTGTGGCCAGCCTTGGCGACCGGCTGGCAAGTATGAAAGTGGAACTTGATATTCCCCGCGAGCGCATGGTTCTCGATTGCGACCGCCAGTTGATGGTCATGCTGCTGACGCAGTACATCGACAACGCCTGCAAATACTCGATTTTTAGCAGTACCATTACCATAAGGGCCGTAAAATCGCGCGCGGAGATCGTCTTCTCTGTGCACAGCTTTGGGCCGGTGATTCCCATCAATGACCGGGAGCGGATCTTCGACCGCTATTATCGGTCCACAACACGCTCCAACCCCGCCGCGGGTACCGGAATCGGCCTCTCGGTGGCCAAGCGCGTCGCGCTCCTCCATGGCGGTTCCGTCTGGGTTACCAGCGATGATGCGGACGGGACCACGTTTTTTGCGGCTATTCCAGCCAAGGCGCAGAAGAGGATTTTTTGATGACACAGGCAGCAATTCGCATTCTTGTTGTTGACGATGAATCGGCCATCCGCAGGGCGCTCAGGCCGCCGCTGCTGGAGCTCGGCTTTCAGGTTGTGGATGTTTCGCGCGGCGAAGAGGCTCTCCAGATGCTGCGCGCCGGCGGCTTTGATGTAGTTCTGCTCGACGTGAATATGCCCGGAATCGGCGGCATTGAAACCCTGCGCCGCATTCGCGCCTTTGCGCCCCGGCTGCCCATTCTCATGCTCACCGTGCGCGATGCGGAAGAGGAGAAGGTCGAGGCGCTGGAACTGGGCGCCGACGACTATGTCACCAAGCCATTCAGCACCCGCGAGCTGATTGCCCGCATCCGCACCGCGGTGCGTCGCGTCCAGGCTCCGGCACGCGCTGAAGACGCGCCCATCGAGATCGGCGAGCTTCGCCTCGATCCGGTCAAGCGCAAAGTCACCAAGCGCGGGCAGCCCGTGCACCTCACCCGCAAGGAGTTCGACATTCTCTACTGCCTGATGAGCCGCGCCGGCCGCGTGGTTACCTATGCAAGGCTGCTCACCGAGGTCTGGGGCGCCGAGTGCCGCGAAGAGGTCGAATACCTGCGCACCTTTGTCCGCCAGTTGCGCATGAAGATTGAGGACGACCCCTCCAAGCCTCTTTACCTGCTCACTGACGTCTATGTGGGATACCGCTTCGCCGATGCGCAGATGTTTATCGAAGCGAATGCGGAAGGCGCGCTGCCGCCGGACGAGCCGGAAACGCCGGACGAACCGGAAGCAGTGTCCTAGCACCTCTGTTGTAAATTGAGGATTCCGGAGGGAGCAGGGGGCTTCAGCCTCCTGAATCCAGCGGCCCAATCGAGGGCCTTCAGGCCCGGGCCTATGTCGCCTTACACGTCATAATGCAACAGGCTGAAGACGTCGAATTCCTTGAAGCGCTCGCGGCCTTTCAGGAAGTCCAGCTCCACGGCAAAGGCAAGTCCGACAATCTCTCCGCCCAACTGCCTGGCCAGCTTTACAGTAGCCTCCATTGTGCCTCCGGTGGCCAGCAGGTCATCCACCAGAACCACGCGCTGGCCTGGCTGAATCGCGTCCTTGTGTATCTCCACGGCGTCAGAGCCATACTCCAGGTCATAGCACACGCGCACCGTTTCGGCCGGCAGCTTGCCTGGCTTGCGCACCGGCACAAAGCCGGCGTTGAGCCGGTAGGCCAAGGCAGGCCCAAAGATGAATCCCCGCGCCTCGATGCCCAGCACCAGGTCGACCTTGCGCTCGATATAGTGCGCGGCGAGCGCGTCAATCAGCTTGGCAAAGCCGGTCTTGTCCTTGAGCAGCGTGGTGATGTCGTAAAACAGAATCCCCGGCTTGGGAAAATCCGGCACCGTGCGCACCAGCGCTTTCAGGGCTTCCACATTGATGGACTTATTTTGCTCGGGCATGGGTTCATTCGCTCCTTGTTAGGGGGTTCTATGCAGATTATAGAAGGCAGAGATCAGATATAGGGGGGCAGAGATCAGGAAAACGCCTCTGGCCGGACTTGAAGACCATTAAACGCCTGCAACTTGAGGGTGAAAGCTAGCGGCAAGATGCTAAAGGCTGACCCCTGATCTCTGACCCCTGCTTTTCACCATGCCCCATCAATCCGGAACGAACTCAGCTCCTCAGCCTCGCTATCGTCCAGATAGTGCTCGACGAGGTGATCCACGCGTGCTCCGCGCGGTCCGCGGCGCAGGCTGGCGCGCAGCTTGGCCAGCTCGTCAGGAGAGCCCGAAGCCACCACCTCCACCTCGCCCTCCTCCGTGTTGCTTACCCAGCCGCGCAGACCCAGTAGGCCGGCCTCCCGCTGCACATACCAGCGAAAGCCCACCCCCTGCACGCGACCTTGAATCAGAAAATGAAGAACCATCGCAAGAAGTTTTACAGATGCCGCTCCGCTGTGCAACTGTCAGCCCAATTTTCAGTGGATGAACGGCATAGGCGGTTGATAAAGCACGAAGTTCTTGCGAGCGAAGAGCATGCGCTTCCCCACCGCAGGTGGTACGCTGGAATTCATCATGGTCTTCGTCCTCGACAACTACGATTCGTTTACCTACAACCTTGTCCAGTACCTGGGTGAGCTGGGCGCGGAGGTCGAGGTCTATCGCAACGACGAGCTGACCGTCGAGCAGGTCGAGGCGCTCAAGCCTGAACGCATTTTGCTTTCGCCCGGCCCTTGCACGCCGTCCGAGGCTGGCATTCTGGTTCCGCTGATTCGCCACATGGCCGGCAAGGCGCCGATTCTGGGAGTCTGCCTGGGCCATCAGGCCATCGGCGAGGCCTTCGGCGGAGATGTGGTCCGCGCCAGCTGCCTGATGCACGGCAAAACCAGCTCCATCACCCACGACGGCAAGGGCATCTTCGCCGGACTCGCTTCGCCGCTCACCTGCACCCGTTACCACTCGCTGATTGTCGCTGAAGAATCGCTGCCCAAAGAACTCATCGTCACTGCCCGCACGGCGGAAAACGGCGGCTCAGTGATTATGGGCCTGCGCCATCGCACGTTGCCCATCGAAGGTGTGCAGTTTCATCCCGAGAGCGTGCTGACCGAGGGCGGCCATCAGATGATCCGCAACTTCCTGGAGATGTAGCTGGCATGCGACCTGTAGCGGAAGAGCTCCTATCCGGTTTTCAATGTGCTTTGAAAGGGCACGACTTTAGCAGTGCCGAAAATGCCGCAGTTTTGAAAGGGCACGACTTTAC
>CAWDQS010000096.1:0-12297 GCA_963804295.1 uncultured Acidobacteriaceae bacterium | reverse complement strand
CGGCACCGGGTCAGCACCCCCTTCTCGAAGGCGGCATTCCAGACTACGACCGAGCCCGTAACGCCCAGCGCGGCACGCAGGCGCTGCATAAACTCCCAGCGCGGGTCGCCCGTGCTATCGGCCAGATGCATGCGATGCTCCAGCCCTCCGCCCGGTTCCGCCTGGATATGCAGCGAGAACTGGAACGGCACCGCCTCGAAAGGGCCGGTGCCGTCGAAGATCGGGATGGCCGGGCCGAACGTCTCGAAATCGAGGAAGTTTAGCGGGTAGTTGAGGCGCTTCAGGAATGCCGCCAACGTTGGCCGGTTGATGTGAGGCTGGCCAGAGACGACCGCCTCCCGCTGGACACGTTGGGGTGCGGTCAGATTGCAGGAATCGGGGAGTTGGCGAATGTTTACATACCCTTGCTCGAACAACCTGAAAGCCTTCGCACCGGCTCGGAAGAGAGTGAAAACGCTGTGCTCTGGCACACCAGCCCAGCATCGGTCGTGGAACGGACAGCGGTAAGGCGCGTCGCAATGGGGGCCAATCGGAACTTCCGGGGTTTCCGGCAGATTGACGACCGTCTGCATCTGGTCGAGTTGGTCTTCAACATTGGGCAGAAGTTCCTCGACCTCGTCGGTCATGTCCTGGCGGACAAAGAACTGCTCCGGGTCAATCTTACCGCGCCGGACAAACTCGTTGTTTACGTGAACGAGGAGGGCGCGGCGGACATTGACGCCGCAATCGCGCAGCACGCGGACCTGGAAGGCCAGGTCATGGCAGTAGATGGCTTTGGCTGAGGTAGAACTTTTCACTTCCAGCAGGTCCCAGCGGCTCACGCCGGCGGGAGCCAGCAAGTCAATACGGGCGCGGGCGTTCTGGGTGGCGAAGGCGGCCTCAAAGAGCGGACGCCGCAACTCCAGAGCCTGCCGGGTCTCGGCGAGGGCTTCCTGAAGGTCATCGGCACCCTGGCCGACCTCGATGCCACCAGGGAACAAGTCCTTGGCCAGATTGCCCACCTCGTGCCCCTGGTCGAGGATGAACTGGTCGGCACCGGCGGCCACGGCTTCCGGTTCATGGAAGGAATGCCAGAGGAGCTTGGGGCATTGCAGCCCGCGAAGGTAAAGGCTCTTGCTAAGACAGGGCATATCGTTCGGATTCGTCGAACCAAGCGCCGGATGCCGGTCCTCCGGCGCGGCAGTAAGGACATTCAACTACGGGACGGGCGGGCTGTCCAGTTCAAGCGTCGAGCAAGACGATTGAACTCATGGACCGTCCTTGGCACACCTTCCATGCCCAGTCTGCGGTCGCTTTCCTTTTGTGAGGGATTCTCTATCTGCCTCTTCCTTGGCGACCGCATCGGGCAGATCCAACCCCACATATGGTTCAGCATCGGGGTTAATATCTCGGAGAAAGGCATTTGTCGCTCAAAGGCGGCTCTGCTCGGGCGATGGCGCGTCGCTCTTTTCGCAACTGATAAACGGCGCTGAGTCGGGTGCTGGCGGCGAACACGCTGGGGGGCGGCCCACTGTCAAACATGCCCGCCCAGGTTCAGGTATTTGGTCACCTTTCGGACAAGGAGGCGTGGAGCCAACCTGACCAGGAAAGCGAAAAGACTATTGGAAAATCCTGGGATGGCGATAACCCGACCTTGCCGAAAGGCGCGGTGACCGACACGCGCCACCGACCGGGCCGACATTGCGGTTTTCTGGAAGAACTCAGAGTGTGGCGCGTTCACTGCGTCGGGGAAAGTGGTCAATGTGGGACCGGGGCACAAAACCGTCACGCTCACTCCCGTCCCGGCTAGTTCCTCCGCCAGTGCTTCGCTAAACGAGAGAACAAAGGATTTCGTCGCGTAATACACCGCCATCACCGGGCCGGGCTGGAAGGCGGCGGTCGAGGCAACGTTCAGGATGCCCCCTTGGCCCCGTTCAACCATGCCGGGCAACATCAACCGGGAAAGATGCATAAGGCTGTTGACGTTGACTTGGAGGGTTTCCAGATGACGCTCCACCGGCACCTGCATAAACCAGCCGTGAGCGCCAAAGCCCGCGTTGTTGACGAGCACATCGATCTTTGTGCCGTTCGCCTGAAGGTGCTTGAACACGCGGAGCGGAGTTCCAGGGTCTGAAAGGTCGGCGGGCAGGACTTCGGCTTGGATTCCGGTTGGCTTCGCGCAATTCCTCAGCCAGGGTTTGGAGAGCCTGCTGCCTCCGGGCCAGCAAAATGAGTCGGCATCCCTCGGCGGCGAAACACCTGGCCAACTCAAGTCCGATGCCGGATGACGCTCCCGTGACGAGGACGGTTTGGGCTTTCATACGGCTAACCGTTGCCATACTTCGGCTCGGCAAGCAAGAAACACGGTTTCATTCACCGGCGATGACGGAGAGCCATCCGCGCTAAACAAACACCCGCAGGAGCAGATACCCGCCGACACTCGCTTCTCTCTCTACCGCCATGTGCCAGATCCATGTTGGGGCAAGGCGTTTTGGGTGGTGCAGGTATTTAGAACATGAACTCATGCGATAAGGGCAAGCGGGGAGAGCGTGCTTGGCGCGATGAACTGGTTGCCCACGGATACCGCGCCCGGCGCGGCCAGCAATTCTCAGGCTCGCCCGAATCGCCTGATGTCATTTGCCCTGACCTGCTGGGCTTCCATTTTGAGGTCAAAGCCGTCGAGCGCCTCAACGTCCAGGAGGCAATGGCCCAGGCAGTTGATGACGCTGGTAAGAAAACGCCCGTCGTCGCCCACAAGCGCAACCGGGGCGACTGGTTGGTCACCATGCGCGCCAGCGACTGGTTAAAGATCGTAGCCGGATCTGATCGAGTTGAAGGCAATGGAGATCCTGGCGAGTCTGACCGGCCAAGGCGCTGACCGTAGGCGGTGGTTCCCAGAACGTCCAGAATCCACACGATTGCCCGTCAACGCACAGCCCGCAGCAAATCTCCGAAGGCGGGCAGCAGCGAGTATTTCTTCTCCCAGGGGGTGTACATGAACCCGCGCACGTTCGGAACCTCTCTCGCGCTCTTCAACCAGCCCTTTACCTCGTCTAGATCGTCGGCGTCATAATAACACGCCGCCAAAGTCCGAAATCCCGCGCCGGAAAAAAAGCGCAGGCTTTTCTCTTGCGGCTCTCCGCCCCAAACGGCCATCACGATGTCTTTGGGCACGTGCTGCCAGGAACCGGCGAAGTCCCCGTCCACCAAGTAATAGTTGCCATGTCCGTTGTGGTTAGGATCAAACATGTCCGACCAGACGTAGACTTGCGCTCCAGGAGCGTAGTTCCGAATAATCTGCGCCTGACGGGTCACGCACCGGCCAAGGAGTTCTCCCATGTTCTGGCCCCGGCAGGCTCGGCAGGTGCCTCCCATGCGAATCTTATCCATATTCAGGAAAACCCGGCGCGGGTGGAGTCGTTCGGCGAGCAGTTTGGCTTCATGGTCGAAGATGTCGTAAAGGGCTGGTTCGGCCATGCAAACCGTGATCTGCCCGTCATGGACAATCATTGGGTGATACCAACTGACGCGCAGATGTTCGCCCTCATGGATGCGGCTGTCGGGGAGGATCTTCAGGGGCAGAGCTTCACGGTCATCACGCCAAGGTTTAAGTTCTGGGTCCTTCAGCGCCGCGTAATCTTTGCCTTCAGCATAGGTAATCGCCCCGTCCTCGCTGCGCACCGTCACCGGAGTCCCAGGTCGGCGGAGGACATTAACCGGGCCAATCTCTTCCAGGCTCCAATCGTCGAGCCAGACCTTACCGGCCTTGCCGCCCCATAAGCCCGCGTAGAACCGGACCTGGCCGAAATTCAGGCTGTTCATGACCATGGTGATTTCCCGCCAATCACCGGTGGTGGGCAGGTGAAACTCACGCGGAGCAATCTCCCGGTCACCGGTTGTCAGCGCCAGCAGTTTGAAGGCGTCGGCGGGCTGCAAACCCTCCGTCTTCACCCAGACCCTGACCCGGTAGGCGCGATGCGGCTGGACGTGAACCGTCTGCATCACGCGCCCGTGTCCGGTACTGATTGGCGGTGAAGTTTTCCAGGCGCAGCGATGCCTTGCCGCTGTGGCTGACTTGCGTGTCAACAAAACTGATTTCGCCCGGCTGGTCGTGGAAGTCGAAGCCCTTGAACGTGTTGCCGCTGTAGTCCTCGAAGCCGCCATTGATGCAAGCCATGAAGCACATGAAGAAGATGTAGCTGAATCCATCACGCCTGGCGCGGCCGGCCATTGGGCCAGCCGCCAAGGCGGCGCATGGTTTCTGCAATCTATGGAAGGCTGACCGGCTTGCCGGCCAGCCTTCTTTGCTTTTACGCGTACTCCCCGGATGCGGTTGCGAGCCCGCAGGCCGGCATTCCTGCCTTGTTTGTATACTCTTCATAAGAGCTTGGGAGTTTCTTGATTGCATGAATTGTTTGCGAAATTGCTTTCATTTATTTTTTCAGGTTAGAGCTTTAGCGGGCGTATCATTTTTCGTTTTGTTTGCCGTCTCGGGAGTGGCGGCACAGGCGCCGTGGAGTGCGGTTGGCCCCATGGGCGGCGATGCACGCGCCTTTGCGGCGGTTCCGGGCAATCCCCATCATCTATATATGGGCACCACCAATAGCTGGCTCTACGAGTCCGTGGATGGGGGCGCAAACTGGCATCGGCTCTCGAAGCTGGAGGCCTCAGACGATCTTGTTCTAGACCACATCGTCGTGGATGCGGCGCATCCCGCCACGGTTTATGCGGCTGCATGGAAGCTGGACCAGCCCGGCGGCGGGCTGTGGGTGAGCCACGACGGCGGGCGGAGTTGGAGTTCGGTCGAAGGGCTGCGCGGACAGTCGATTCGCGCGCTGGCTCAGGCGCCTTCTGACCCAAAAATCCTGATTGCGGGAACCCTGGATGGCGTCTTCCGCAGCACGGACGCGGGAGTGACGTGGGCACAGATCAGCCCGCCGGGCAGCCTGGAGATTCACGAGGTGGAGTCGCTGGCCATCGATCCCGCGGACCCGGACGTGATCTACGCCGGCACCTGGCATCTGCCCTGGAAGACCACGGACGGCGGCCAGAATTGGCACAACATCAAGAAGGGCGTGATCGACGACTCCGACGTATTTTCCATCATCATAGACCCGTCGCATCCGAAGATTGTCTTTGCCAGCGCGTGCAGCGGCATCTACAAGAGTGAGAACGCTGCTGAGTTGTTCAAGAAGATCGAGGGCATTCCCTCGGATGCGCGCAGGACGCGCGTGCTGAAGCAGGACCCGGGCAACCGGGAGGTGGTGTATGCCGGAACCACGGAGGGTCTGTACAAGACGGTGGACGGCGGCAGGCATTTTGAGCGCATGACCGGGCCGGATGTGATTGTGAACGATGTTTTTGTTGATCCTGGGGACTCGAATCATGTGCTGCTGGCGACGGATCGCGGCGGCGTGCTGCTGAGCCAGGACGCCGCGGCCAGCTTTGTGGCGGCGAATGAAGGCTTCAGCGGCCGCAAGGTGGAAGCACTGCTGGTGGAATCACCTGCGGAGGGGGCAACTGCGCCCGCGGCGCGGATCTTTGCCGGGGTGGTGAATGACAAGAGCTATGGCGGGGTTTTTGTTACCAGCGATGGCGGCGCGCACTGGGTGCAGATGGCCGAGGGGCTGGAGGGGCGCGATGTCTTTGCACTGGCGGAGTCGCCGGAGGGAACGATCGTCGCGGGAACCAATCATGGCATTTTTGCGCTGGAGGTAAACAAAGACGCTGGAGATCAACCAGGCGCGCACTGGAGTTCGCGCAGTACGATTCAGAACACGCTGCTGAAGACGGCGACCGAGACGCACTATGGAAAGCGCATCAACATCGAGAAGCAGGTGAAGGACACGCGACGGGAGATGGATGGCCGCGTGAGAGCGCTCGACCTATCAGGAGAGGCGTGGCTGGCCGCAACCCCCGGAGGCGTTTATACCAGCAAGGACAAGGGCGAAAGCTGGCAGGGCGGACCGGTGATGGGCGTGGGGGATTATCTGTCGGTGGCCGCGCACGGAGCGCAACTGACCGCCGCGCGGAAGGATGGCGTAGTTCTTTCGACCGATGGCGGAGAGAGCTGGAGGCCAATGGGGATTCCGGCGATGCTGACGCGGATTCATTCCATTGTCTTTTCCGCGGACGGGACGTTGTGGCTGGGGGCGCGCGAGGGCGTTTACTTTACGCACGACCTGGGCAAGACATGGATGTGGGTGCAACGCTTTCCGTTGACGGACGTGGACGCTCTTTTCTATGACGTGCATCTGAACAGGATTCTGGTCAGCTCACGGACGAGAGACCAGGTTTACGCCATCAATCCGAAGACTCTGGAGTGGAAGTGGGCGCAGACGGGATTCAAGATTGCCCTGGTGCGGGCGGCGGGAGATAGGCTAATGGCGGCCTCGCTGTTTGATGGCGTGGTGGAAGAGCAGGGAACAGTGGTCAGTGATCAGTGATCAGGGAATCTCTGCACAAGTCATTCTCACCACGGATAGCTTTCCCTCAGCTTCTTCTATGAGACGGCTGGTATTGTCAAGATTTTTGTCTTTATTTTTCCTTCGTGGCGTTTTTGATTTGCTGTTGTTTTTGTTGTTGCCTTTTTGGCGCCTGCCATTGCGCTGCGGAAAGCTTAGCTCTCCGCGAGGCCAGCCGTCTCATCCCATCTAAAGCCCGTACCCTTCAAACCGGCCTACTACCCGCAGCGGGCATAGGTCAAAATAAGGCAGCATTAATCCGATTAAATTGTATAAAATTGAAAAAGGAAGTATGACAGAGCCATGTTTATAAGCCGTGCAGATGATTTTTCGGTAGAACCTCTTGACCCCATCCGGTTGACACGAGAGTTGTGCGAGATCGAGTCAACTACATACCGTGAGGGCGCGATCGGCGATTTTCTTGCCAATTATCTTGTCATGCGCGGTTGGGCGGTGGAAAAGACACCCGTTCCGCAGCCGCCGGAGAGCTCCGATGGCGGAGAGCGCTGGAACATCTATGCGGGTACGGCAGAAGAGAAGCCGGATTTGGTGTTTTCCACGCATATGGATACCGTGCCGCCCTACATTCAATTCAGCGAGGACGAGGACTTTCTGTATGGCCGCGGGGTATGCGACGCCAAGGGCATACTGGCCGCGCAGTTGGCCGCCGCCGAATTTCTGCGTGCAGTGGGATACCGGATTGGCATATTGGTCGTCAGCGGCGAAGAGCGCGACTCGTCCGGGGCCAAGGTTGCCAACCTGATGTCCAGGGGGAGCCGCTTCCTCGTCAACGGAGAGCCTACCAACAACCGCTTGGCGCTGGCCTCGATGGGCGCTCTTCGCGCGGTTTTCCGTTCCACGGGCAAGATGGCTCACTCGGCCTATCCGGAGTTGGGCGACAGCGCCATCCACAAGCTGGTCAAGGTGCTGGGAAAACTGCTGAAACTTCCGCTGCCGATCTCTGAAGATGTGGGCTCCAGCACACTCAACATCGGCCAGATCGAGGGCGGCTACGCTCCCAACGTCATCGCCGACAGGGCCGAGGCGCAGGTGCTAGTGCGGCTGGTGGGAGATTCGAAGCAGGTGCGCTCCGTGCTCATGGAAGCCGCATCCGGATTGGCAGAAGTGGATTTCACGCTGGAGATTCCTTTTGTCCGGCTGCGCGCTGTTGAGGGCTTCCAGACGATGGTAGCCAAATTCACCACAGACATTCCCAAGCTCTCCAACTGGGGCGAGCCGCTGCTTCTGGGGCCGGGGTCGATCCACGTGGCTCATACGCCTTTTGAGAAGCTGGCGAAACTGGAACTGCTGGATGCGGTGGAAGCGTACGTCAAGTTGGCCAAGAAGTTGCTGGATTGAGGGCGCGGCGCTGGTGTGGTCTCTCCGAAGTCCTTTAAAAAATCAACCGCAGATTCTTCGACTCACTACCCCCAAGCTGAAAAACGCTTGGGGTCCTGTTCGCTCAGGATGACAGCAATAATATTGCCGCGTATATCAGAGATAAAACGCTAGATTCTCATGCAGATTTGGACTTGGCGCGCGCTGAGCGTAGCTGTTGTGTAGCCGGCTGAAGGGCCAGATCGGCGATGGTCGCCGCGTTCAGAACCCCCAGCATGGCTTCCTGGGCACTGGCCCATACGGGATGCGCCGGGCAATAGGATTTTCGCTTGCAGGAGGCACCGGAAACCAGGCAGAGATTCAGGGAGATGGGCCCCTCGATAGCCTCAATCACAGCGCTGAGCGATGCCTTGCGGCCGGAGGGCAAAATCTCAAAGCCGCCAGTCTGTCCTCGCCGGGAGGCGATGAATCCGGCGCGGCACAGGGCTTGCAAAACTTTGGAAAGAAAGCTCTGCGGGGCGGCAGTGGCGCGTGCCAGCGCGGGCAGCAGCGCGCGTTCATGGGCGGGTAGCGTGGCCATGTGAATCATCACGCGAATTCCATAGTCGGCGGCTCGCGTTAGTTGCATGGTTGAACTGGATTTTGCCATCGGATCACTTTCCTCCACAATCGTACAGTGTATTTCAAAAACAGCTCAGTTCTTGATGGATGAGATCCATCAGGGGCTTAGCCTGCCCAATGTTATATTGCGTTTGCGGCACGATTAAACAGTTTGCGGAAAAATGCCGATTCCCATACGAATTACCCGAAAAACTTCCTCAGGGGTTAAAGCCCGACATTTGATTTGATGCGCTTTCGGCAGTCAGGGTTAAAGCCCTGACCTACCAGTCGTGCTCTGACACTTCCTGCTTCACTGTTTGCATTTTTTCCGCAAGCTGCCAAGCCATGCCCTGATGCTTCTTGCTACTTTGTTTGAATTTTCCGCTAGCTGTTAAAGTTGCGTCCTAACACAATGCATCTATTGAAACACACTTTAACTGATTTTGGCGCGGAGGATCGCCTGTCGTATGCGGATCGGCGGCCAGCGGGCAACCCGCACATTGGGCGGTGCGGCGGCAATGGGCCTTGCCCACGGCCACTGTGAGGGCATGAAACTCGTTGAAGAGGCGCACCTGGTCTCTGGGGGCATCGACGGCGAAGGCCTGGCGGGTGAGATTGGCCAGGGAATCGTATCCAGCGCGATTGCGGCCGGGAGCGGGCGTCAGAAGCTGATGGCGCTCAGCGATGCGGCGAAGATACTCGTCGGCGACGGGAACGGGATGGCAGAGAGCGTAGAGGAGGATGGCGTCGGCGGTCTCCGGACCAACGCCAGGCAGTGTCAACAGACGGGCGCGTGACGTGGCCGTGGGGCTGGCGGCGAGCTTCTTGAGCGAACCGCAGAACTCCTCGTCGAGCATGGCTACAAATGCTTTGAGCGCGGGCGCTTTGCGCGTGTGAAAGCCGGAGGGCTGGATGAGGCGTTGCAATTTCCCGAGGGTGAGCGAACGCAGACCGTCTACTGTCAGCGCTCCGGCCTCGCGCAGGTTGTCGAGCGAGCGCTCGACGGCCTTCCAGGATGTGTTCTGGGTGAGGTAAGCGCCGAGGATCACCTCAAAAGGAGTCTTGGCCGGCCACCAGTGCTGGGGACCATAGGCATGGAAGAGCAGGTCGTGCATTTGGCGCAGGCGTTGGGCGGGGTCGGGTTGGGTCGAGGTCACGGCTGGATTCAGGATAAGGGGTGAGGCTATATTTCTTTGAACGAGGCAGCAAGTTAGACACCGCCCTGCGACCATGCTCCCTCCCATCCATTCCGCAAAAAGCGCGGAATGGATGGGGCACAGCGTTACTTCTGGGCCGGATCAACATAAGACGGGGCAAATGGCAGTTATTTAGTCTAAAGAAAGCATTGCTGGGTACCAATGGGTCATTTTCACCTAAAATTCTCAAAAAAATAAATAGCAAAATGGTGACACGAAGGTAATTGCTCATACACTATTGAGTAACCAAGAGGTGATCTGGGTCACGTATTCAGGGGAACTTCTCGGTTAATCCCCAGGAGGAACTATGAAATGTACTCATGCAGTACGCGGGCGCTTTACGCTCCGTGTTTCCATCGTTTTCGCGAGCCTGGTGTTTGGGCTCATTTTGTTCTGCGCAATCACTCCCATGATCATGGCGCAGACAACCCTCAAGCCGGAGCCAGCGCTTACGGTGCGTGAACCTATCACGTTACCGTTCACCACGCAGCCGACAGCCGCGGCTCTCGATACATGGCGAAAGACAATGCATCACACATCCGCACCCGTGGAGTTTGACAAAGCGGGAGTCAGGCAAGGATGCTTCCATGCTTCGTATCCCAGCACTCAATGGCAAGCTGTACAGTGCGCTCCGGCGAACGGCTACCGGTCAACTCGGCCTCGGCGACTCAACCACCTGGAAGTAGGTGGCGCTACCTATCCGCAAAATGACATTGTTGTCCAGGCTCCCGTGGGACATTTGTTGAGTAATGTTTTAGGCAGTTTCCCTTCGGTGAGCGGGGTCAATAGTGTGACAAGCGTAGGCGTTCCCGCATACGGCGGCGGCGGCATTCTTGGCGCAAATGAATATACGCTGCAGATCAACACCAATATCACTCACTCCAGCGCTTGCGGCGGATACACGAACTGTACTGTCTGGCAGCAATATGTGATGTCGACGAACACGCCGGTATCCTTGACAAGCAACAGTTTAACGAATGAAACGGAAGTGTTTATTGAATATTGGCTATTCGACTACGGCAGCGGGCCCAATATGTGCCCGGCCGGCTTCGTCGATGCTGGTCCGGATCAAACAGGGCCTGGTGACGATTGTGTGCAGAACACCCCGGCAACCGTGGTCTACAACGGCCAGATACAGGCTAACGATGCCAATCTAGCCGACATGTCCTTGTCGGGTTCAGCAACGGCCGGAGGAACTGATGCGGCCACGGTGACCTATGGTGGCGAGGCTTACACGGCAACGGTCCCTGATAGCTATACGGATGTGGCAAGCATCTGGAACCAAGCTGAATTCAATATCGTGGGAAATGCCGGCGGATCGCAAGCCGTATTTAACAACGGTTCTACCCTGGTTGTGCAGAGTTCGGTGACTTACAATCCTACATCGACGAGTGCGCCAATTTGTGTAGACAACGGCGGCACTACAGGCGAATCAAACAATCTCAACATTGCGCCGGCTCCGGGCACCACGACACCGCCAACATGCTGTCCCTTCGGCGGTGCATCGCCGTCGATTGAATTTGTGGAGAGTAATAACGCGGGCGAGTGGGCGTCGTGCGGCAATCCGATCACTTGGGGCGACCCGCACATCACCACCGTCAACGGAACATACTACGATTTCCAGGGCGCGGGAGAGTACGTGACGCTGCAGGATCCTGATGGGACAGAAGTTCAGGTTCGCCAATCGCCCATCGTAGGCGCGGCTGCGGGGAACTATGCCCCCAACCCCCTCCCCCCCGGCACCTCTTACCAAAATGACGGGCTCGTCAGCTGCTTGAGTTCGAATACGGCCGTGGCCGCTCGCGTGGGTACACACCGCGTTACCTATGAGCCCAGCTTCGGCGTGCCCAACCCCAGCGGTCTGCAGCTTCGCGTAGATGGAAAAGTCACTACGACGGGAGTGAATTTCGGCAATGGCGGGAGCGTTGAGAAAAACTCCGACGGCATCGTCATTGATTTCCCCGACGGCAAAATATTGAGCGTGACGGGAACCTTGCCGTATCTCAGCCTTGATTTCTCAAGCCTGGGCGTGGTGAGCAAGAGCGCAGGAGCATCCGAGAGCGGACTTGCGGGAGTCGTTCCAGCAGGCAATTGGCTGCCCAGGCTGCCGAACGGCACGGCGTTGGGGCCCATGCCAGCCGCCTTGCATGCACGCTACGTGACTCTTAACCAAACATTCGGCAATGCCTGGCGCGTGACCAGCGGCAACAGCCTCTTCGACTATGCGCCGGGCACGTCAACGGCAACCTTCACCAATGCTTCATGGCCCGTGGAGAATGCCAAAACGTGCACTCTTCCGAATACGAATGTGAGGGCGCTACCGCCAATCAGCGCGGAGGCTGCCGAAGAAGCATGCAAGTCGATTAGCAATGCGACCTTGCGCTCCAGTTGCGAATTCGACGTGCAGGCTACCGGCAACAACTCCCTCGCCGACACTTACTCGGTCACCGATCGTGTCCATACCAACTTGCTCGCCAGACCGATCATCAAACCTGTCCTTACTGAAATTAAGTAACGACGCGAAAGCTTCGCGGGCCGGGAAGGGATACCTTCCCGGCCCGCGTTGTTTCAATCATGATCCAGCAGCGGATAAATTAACGATTGATCCGGCACGATTGCATTGCGATATTGCCGCCGAAAAACAACTGCTTGTATTTGATAATTTCCTTCGGGGCTAAAGCCCAACATTATTTTGTTAAGCTAGCGGCACGACTAAACAG
>CAWDQS010000095.1:0-41928 GCA_963804295.1 uncultured Acidobacteriaceae bacterium | reverse complement strand
GGTGACGCCGCCGGAGCTGGTGCGGTCACTGAAGGGCGACCGGAGATTGCCGAAATGGTTTGCGAAGCTGTCCGATTCGATGCGGCACGAAATTGGCAAGTGGGTTGACGAGCCGAAGAGCGCCGAGTCTCGGCAAAAACGCGCTGAAGTGATGGCGGAGCGGCTGCTGCTGACCCTGGAAGGCGAGATTGAGCCGCCGCCGATTTTGCAGGCGGCCTTTCAGCGGCAGCCGCTGGCGCTGAAGGGTTGGGAGGCGATGACGGCGGTGCAGCGGCGCGGACATTTATTGGGCATTTTTTATTACCAGACCGGCGAAGCGAGGGAGCGGCGGGCAGCGAAGGCCGTAGAGATGGCATTATGCGTGGCAAAACGAAGCGCGTAATAATCCGCAACTGTCGTCAGTTCACAAATTTCCCAAGTTAGTGTATTCCAGAGAGAACATGTCTTCAGTCCACAGTTCAATCAACTTCCGGGGCTAAAGCCCGGATTCAGTCTCGATCGATTTAGGGGTCTAAAGCCCCCTGCTCCCTCCGATTTGCTCTACAAAAAAAGTAAATTTCCAGCAAAATCAGCTACGTCCGGAACTTGCCGAGTGAAATAGCGTCTAATTGAATGAGATGAGTACAGCTGCGTCCATTCGCCCTTGTTTTGGTTCACGTTCCACCAGCATTGCTGATGAGCAGGTGCGGCAGGAGAGCTTGGCTGTTTCCGCGGGGCTGAAGCGCCAGGATGCGGGGCTGCTGGATGAGTTGATCGTCCGCTACCAGCACCGGCTGATGCGCTATCTTCTTTATTTGACAGGCAATCGCGAGCAGTCCGAGGACCTCTTTCAGGAGGTTTGGATGCGGGTTCTGGTGCGGGGAGCGCAGTTCAACGGCAAGGCGCGCTTTGACACCTGGCTGTTTACCATCGCGCGCAACCTGGTGATCGACCAGAAACGGAAGCGGACGATGGCCAGTTTGGACGAACTGATTGAAGGCAAGGGCGAAGACGACCGGCCAATGGCCTTCGAGATCGCTGACGGCGAGCCGACTCCCTTTGACTGCTTTGCCAACTTGGAAGACCGGGAACGGCTGGCCGCGGGACTGCTCGGAATGGATGCGATCTACCGCGAGGTGCTGGTGCTCAGGTTCTACGAGGAGTTGTCGCTGGAAGAGATTGCCAAGGTGACGAAGGCTCCGTTATCTACAGTTAAATCAAGACTTTATCGAGGATTGGACGCGATCAAACCCAAGCTGCCACCTGCGGTGCGGCCAACTGCGCGCGACCATTGGGCCTTCGGCGCCACAGACTATGATGGGCGAGACGCTGAGGGCCATATGAATCCAGTTGAGAGCTCCAATGAGGACCGCGAGTTGGTTTCGGCTCTTTCCGGCACCCAGGCGGATCGGGAGCGTGCCGTGGCCTGGCGCACCCGGCGCGTGGTGAGCGCTTCGCACGGTGTTATGCGGGAACAGGAGGCCGATCGGCAACGGAGCCGCGCCGTGGCGCTGGCGGCTACTCTGGTGGTGCTTCTGGTGCTGGGTCCGCTGGCATGGTGGATTGCAGACCTCCTGATTGAAGAGGAGCACCTGACCGGCGAGTTGGGCCAGATGAGCTTGTTGATCTTCTTTCTCAGCGCGGCGGTGCTGGCCTCAGTGGTGCTGGCCGGGTGGCTGCGGCGCAGGGACTAGCCGTCCAGGCGAACGGCGCTTGCGCGGCACCTGCGGTGCGGCCAACCGGCGCTTACGCGCCATAGAATTCCCATAGAATTCAAGGATTTCCAACATCTGCGCGGCAGCCGATTACCCAGGTGGGCGCAACTTACTGATTACCGTCTTCGTCCATTAGAAATAGGGTTAAGCCGGCTTGATCTCCTAAAAGACCCTCGGAGAGAGGGGTTGCCTATGCGAGAACCAGAATCCATTTCCGTCAATGAAGATGCGCGCCTGATTCCGGTGTGGTCGATTGTGGTGGCCATTGCGGCCTTTGTGCTGGTGGAGGTCTACTTCTGGGGGATTTTGCCGGAACATCAACACCATCTGCCACCGCTCGGCCTGCGTATCTACTTCAATATTTCCTGCGGATTGCTGGCAGCGCTCTACTTCCTGATGGTGGGCTATGTGGCAAGGACGCTCCGCGGCGGGCGATGAGCGCGCGCTTCTGGATCCCGATCTGCCTGGTGATGCCGGGGGGGATCGGCGCGGTACTGTACTTTTTGCTGCGCCAGCCGGAGGTTACGCGGTGTCCTGCTTGCTCGACGCATGTGCAGGGCGATTTCCACTTCTGTCCGCAGTGCAACTATCAGCTCACGGCCAGTTGCGGACACTGCTTCCGCTCGGTGCGCGTCTCGGACCAATATTGCACGCGCTGCGGACATGAACTGGCCGCGGACAATATGCCGGCACGGCTGCGGGCGCTGGGCGAGTAAGGCGAGCTTCCCTCAGGGGCTAAAGCCCATTTTTATTTTGTTGTATTTCGGCACGACTAAAGTCGTGCCCTGACATTCTTGCTCCACCGGTTTCATTTTTCCGCAAGCTGAATAATCATGTGCTAATACAAAACCTTGAGCCCCCCCTGCCTGACATATGGGGAGCGGTGTAAACTTCTGTTTCGCGCGGAAGATGTTGTTTTCACCGCGCGAACAGGAAAACTCTATGCGCAAATACCCGTTTGTACTCTCTCTGGCGCTGGCTTTTGTACTGGCGTCGTTTGCCTTTGCACAAGCCACGCAGACGACTGCTCAGTCCGCGCCTACCGCACAGGCCAAGCGTCCCATGACCTTTGAGGACATGATGAAGATGAAGCGGCTGGGGGAGACCGCCGTTTCGCCGGATGGGAAGTGGCTGGCGTATAGCGTGACCACCGTGGATCTGGAGCAGAACACCAAGACGCCGGAGTTGTGGATTCAGGCGATTGCCCCGTCTTCCGGAAGCGGCCCAAATTCCGAATCTCAAGCCCCGATGAAGATCGCCGTGGCACAGCCGCACGATAGCGGAGTGCAGTTTGCGCCGGATGGGCACTCCGTGCTCTTTCTTTCTGATCGAAGTGGCTCGCAACAGGTTTGGATCGCGGATTTTGATCCGGCGACGGGTGCGACTGCAAATGCGAAGAAGCTGACAACGATTTCGACCGAGGCAGGAGACGCGATCTGGTCGCCTGACGGGAACTCGATTTTGTTTACTTCGGCGGTGTATCCGGATTGCCCGGCGATGACCGCTGAGGATAGCACGACGGGCGACAAGTGCAACGCGGATAGGGATGCCGCCACTGCATCGAGTAAAGTCAAGGCGCAGATTTTTACGCATTTGCTCTATCGGCATTGGGATCACTTCACGGGCGAGAAGCGCACGCATCTGTTTTTGGCGGCGGTGGGGACGGGCGCGGTGAGGGACTTAACGCCAACGATGCGCATGACGTTCCGCCATTTTCGCTCGAAGGGGGAGGGTGCGGCTGCGCCTTTGCGCCGGATGGGAAGGAGCTGGCCTTTACCGAGAACCTCGATTCGGAGCCGGCGATCTCGACCAGCGCCAGCATTTTTACGCTCGACCTGACCAACCCGGCTGCCAAGCCGGTGAAGGTGAGCACTTCGAAGGGCGGGAACTTCAATCCAGCTTACTCGCCGGATGGGAAGTGGCTGGCGTGGAGGTCGCAAGAGCGGGCAGGGTATGAGAGCGACAGGTTCCGGCTGGTGGTTTATGACCGGGCAGAAGGCAGCAAGTAGCAAGTCAGCAAGTCGGCGAGTCAGCGGTGCGGAATTTGATGCCGAAGTTTGACCGATGGGTGGATGAGTTCGCGTGGGGACCTTCTTCAAAGGGTTTCTACATTGTTAGTGGCCATAACGGCTCTTCCATGCTCGCAGGGATAACACTGGATGGAAAACTCAACAACACATTCAATGCAATATTCAATGCCCCGAAACACTACAGCAGAGCTGTGTGGTCTGAGACTTCACATCCAATACCAAGCATCCTGTGGTTATCCATTCAGATGCACGTTATCACCAACCAAGCAGAAGGTGCATGTGTTCAGAACACAGTAGAATCATCCCCCTGGGCCATGCCGAGTCGCATATATTCTAATGCCAAAGATGCTGAGATGGCTCCATCTCAGCCACACTTCACACACAACTGAGCTCACAGAGATCAAGGGCTTTAGGTGGACAGGCGTGAGGAATAGGCCAAGCTATAGCCAGGCTTTGTTGATTGACAGCAGGGATTTGATGGGGCCCGAGACTTGCAACTGGGCAGGTCTCTTTTGAAACTCTGGTCAGGAGGGCCACAGGGGCATGGGGCAATGGTTTGGAGCTGCAGTTGGAATGCAGAGCTGTTGTGGTGAGCAAGTAAAGACTCTGAGTGGGTGGTGATGATCATGGACATTCACAGCTCTGAAGCCAGATGGGCCAGCCTGATTGTGAATGCTCATGGTAAAGGGTAATAGAGAGGCAGCAAACCCTTTACCAAATAATATGGGGCTGGCTCACAGCCCCACAGCGTTCAAGAGTTTTATAGGACAAGATGCAGATGGTGGCGCACTGGGAGCAAGTTTACCGGCGGGGACATAGCCAAGTCGATCAAGGACCACGCCGGACCACTTCAAGTGCATTGTATTGGTCGCAACAACGGCGGGGTATGTTCAGCCAAAATAAGTGCACGGGGACAACGAAAGGTGTGTGTGGTTCAAAGAACAGCTTCGAAGTAAGAAAAAGGGCCGGCCGAGGTCGGAATACTACTACAAGGCAGAACAGGAACGACCGAGGCCGCCTCATGGCGGATCGGTCTGCCGGGCACTAGGTAGAAGATTAAAAATACATGACTCAAAAATGGTAATCTGTTCATGTTTATGTGAACTGGTTGACCTATTGCTCTGCGTCTTGAAGTTCTTCGCCGCCAGCGCCGGAGACCACTTGCGATAGGGATTCTCCGCGTCCGGCTTGCCGTAGTAATCCCACGGCCTGCCCTTGAACTCCCACTCGTTGAACCACAACTCCTCCGTCGTCCCGTACGCCGACTCCGGCGAGAACATACCGTCGTGGCTCACAATGCACTTGAAGCGGTCCGTGTGGCCCTCCACCCAGTTGGCCATGTATCCGCCGTAACTCGCCCCCAGCGCGCACTCCCGCCTCTTGTCGATAAACGGATAATGCTGCTCGGCGTAGTCCAGCCCCTCCATCAGATCGGTAAAGGGCTTGCCGCCCCAGTCGCCGTTCACGCCATCCACAATCGCCTGCCCATATCCCGTCGAGCCGCGCATGTTGATCATCACCACCACGTAACCGTTCGCCGCAAACAGCTCTGCATTCCAGCGATAGCTCCAGTCATCGCCCCATGCCCCCTGCGGCCCGCCATGAATCAAAAACTTCACCGGATACTTTTTCGCCGCATCAAATCCCGGCGGCCGAATCAGAAAGCCCTGCAGCTTGGTCCCATCCTTCGCCGTAAACCAAAAGTCTTTCATCTCGGTAAGGTCGAGTTGGGCGAGAAGGGCGTCGTTAAGATGAGTTATCTGATCATCTTTGGTCATTAAAAGAGTTGTGAATTCGGATGGCCCAGTGGTAGATGATTCTACTGTGTTCTGAAGAATTACAACTTCGCTCGGTTGGTCAACGTGCATCTGAGTCGCGATAACCGCACCGTTCGGCATTGGATGTAAGTCAGACCACACAGCTCTGCTGTAGTGTTTCGGGGCATCGAACATCGGATTGAATGTGTTGTTGAGTTTTCCATCCAGTGTTATCCCTGCGAGCATGGAAGAGCCGTTATGGCCACTAACAATGTAGAAACCCTTTGAAGAAGGTCCCCACGCGAACTCATCCACCCATCGGTCAAACTTCGGCATCAAATTCCGCACCGCTGACTCGCCGACTTGCTGACTTGCTGACTTGCTGCCTTCTGCCCGGTCATAAACCACCAGCCGGAACCTGTCGCTCTCATACCCTGCCCGCTCTTGCGACCTCCACGCCAGCCACTTCCCATCCGGCGAGTAAGCTGGATTGAAGTTCCCGCCTTTCGAAGTGCTCACCTTCACCGGCTTGGCAGCCGGGTTGGTCAGGTCGAGCGTAAAAATGCTGGCGCTGGTCGAGATCGCCGGCTCCGAATCGAGGTTCTCGGTAAAGGCCAGCTCCTTCCCATCCGGCGCAAAGGCGCAGCCGCACCCTCCCCCTTCGAGCGAAAATGGCGGAACGTCATGCGCATCGTTCGGCGTTAAGTCCCTCACCGCGCCCGTCCCCACCGCCGCCAAAAACAGATGCGTGCGCTTCTCGCCCGTGAAGTGATCCCAATGCCGATAGAGCAAATGCGTAAAAATCTGCGCCTTGACTTTACTCGATGCAGTGGCGGCATCCCTATCCGCGTTGCACTTGTCGCCCGTCGTGCTATCCTCAGCGGTCATCGCCGGGCAATCCGGATACACCGCCGAAGTAAACAAAATCGAGTTCCCGTCAGGCGACCAGATCGCGTCTCCTGCCTCGGTCGAAATCGTTGTCAGCTTCTTCGCATTTGCAGTCGCACCCGTCGCCGGATCAAAATCCGCGATCCAAACCTGTTGCGAGCCACTTCGATCAGAAAGAAAGAGCACGGAGTGCCCATCCGGCGCAAACTGCACTCCGCTATCGTGCGGCTGTGCCACGGCGATCTTCATCGGGGCTTGAGATTCGGAATTTGGGCCGCTTCCGGAAGACGGGGCAATCGCCTGAATCCACAACTCCGGCGTCTTGGTGTTCTGCTCCAGATCCACGGTGGTCACGCTATACGCCAGCCACTTCCCATCCGGCGAAACGGCGGTCTCCCCCAGCCGCTTCATCTTCATCATGTCCTCAAAGGTCATGGGACGCTTGGCCTGTGCGGTAGGCGCGGACTGAGCAGTCGTCTGCGTGGCTTGTGCAAAGGCAAACGACGCCAGTACAAAAGCCAGCGCCAGAGAGAGTACAAACGGGTATTTGCGCATAGAGTTTTCCTGTTCGCGCGGTGAAAACAACATCTTCCGCGCGAAACAGAAGTTTACACCGCTCCCCATATGTCAGGCAGGGGGGGCTCAAGGTTTTGTATTAGCACATGATTATTCAGCTTGCGGAAAAATGAAACCGGTGGAGCAAGAAGTGTCAGGGCACGACTTTAGTCGTGCCGAAATACAACAAAATAAAAATGGGCTTTAGCCCCTGAGGGAAGCTCGCCTTACTCGCCCAGCGCCCGCAGCCGTGCCGGCATATTGTCCGCGGCCAGTTCATGTCCGCAGCGCGTGCAATATTGGTCCGAGACGCGCACCGAGCGGAAGCAGTGTCCGCAACTGGCCGTGAGCTGATAGTTGCACTGCGGACAGAAGTGGAAATCGCCCTGCACATGCGTCGAGCAAGCAGGACACCGCGTAACCTCCGGCTGGCGCAGCAAAAAGTACAGTACCGCGCCGATCCCCCCCGGCATCACCAGGCAGATCGGGATCCAGAAGCGCGCGCTCATCGCCCGCCGCGGAGCGTCCTTGCTCACATAGCCCACCATCAGGAAGTAGAGCGCTGCCAGCAATCCGCAGGAAATATTGAAGTAGATACGCAGGCCGAGCGGTGGCAGATGGTGCTGATGTTCCGGCAAAATCCCCCAGAAGTAGACCTCCACCAGCACAAAGGCCGCAATGGCCACCACAATCGACCACACCGGAATCAGGCGCGCATCTTCATTGACGGAAATGGATTCTGGTTCTCGCATAGGCAACCCCTCTCTCCGAGGGTCTTTTAGGAGATCAAGCCAGGCTTAACCCCATTTCTAATGGACGAAGACGGTAATCAGTAAGTTGCGCCCACCTGGGTAATCGGCTGCCGCGCAGATGTTGGAAATCCTTGAATTCTATGGGAATTCTATGGCGCGTAAGCGCCGGTTGGCCGCACCGCAGGTGCCGCGCAAGCGCCGTTCGCCTGGACGGCTAGTCCCTGCGCCGCAGCCACCCGGCCAGCACCACTGAGGCCAGCACCGCCGCGCTGAGAAAGAAGATCAACAAGCTCATCTGGCCCAACTCGCCGGTCAGGTGCTCCTCTTCAATCAGGAGGTCTGCAATCCACCATGCCAGCGGACCCAGCACCAGAAGCACCACCAGAGTAGCCGCCAGCGCCACGGCGCGGCTCCGTTGCCGATCGGCCTCCTGTTCCCGCATAACACCGTGCGAAGCGCTCACCACGCGCCGGGTGCGCCAGGCCACGGCACGCTCCCGATCCGCCTGGGTGCCGGAAAGAGCCGAAACCAACTCGCGGTCCTCATTGGAGCTCTCAACTGGATTCATATGGCCCTCAGCGTCTCGCCCATCATAGTCTGTGGCGCCGAAGGCCCAGTTGGCCGCGCCGCAGTTGGCCGCACCGCAGGTGGCAGCTTGGGTTTGATTGCGTCCAATCCTCGATAAAGTCTTGATTTAACTGTAGATAACGGAGCCTTCGTCACCTTGGCAATCTCTTCCAGCGACAACTCCTCGTAGAACCTGAGCACCAGCACCTCGCGGTAGATCGCATCCATTCCGAGCAGTCCCGCGGCCAGCCGTTCCCGGTCTTCCAAGTTGGCAAAGCAGTCAAAGGGAGTCGGCTCGCCGTCAGCGATCTCGAAGGCCATTGGCCGGTCGTCTTCGCCCTTGCCTTCAATCAGTTCGTCCAAACTGGCCATCGTCCGCTTCCGTTTCTGGTCGATCACCAGGTTGCGCGCGATGGTAAACAGCCAGGTGTCAAAGCGCGCCTTGCCGTTGAACTGCGCTCCCCGCACCAGAACCCGCATCCAAACCTCCTGAAAGAGGTCCTCGGACTGCTCGCGATTGCCTGTCAAATAAAGAAGATAGCGCATCAGCCGGTGCTGGTAGCGGACGATCAACTCATCCAGCAGCCCCGCATCCTGGCGCTTCAGCCCCGCGGAAACAGCCAAGCTCTCCTGCCGCACCTGCTCATCAGCAATGCTGGTGGAACGTGAACCAAAACAAGGGCGAATGGACGCAGCTGTACTCATCTCATTTAATTAGACGCTATTTCACTCGGCAAGTTCCGGACGTAAGCTGATTTTGCTGGAAATTTACTTTTTTTGTAGAGCAAATCGGAGGGAGCAGGGGGCTTTAGACCCCTAAATCGATCGAGACTGAATCCGGGCTTTAGCCCCGGAAGTTGATTGAACTGTGGACTGAAGACATGTTCTCTCTGGAATACACTAACTTGGGAAATTTGTGAACTGACGACAGTTGCGGATTATTACGCGCTTCGTTTTGCCACGCATAATGCCATCTCTACGGCCTTGGCTGCCCGCCGCTCCCTCGCTTCGCCGGTCTGGTAATAAAAAATGCCCAATAAATGTCCGCGCCGCTGCACCGCCGTCATCGCCTCCCAACCCTTCAGCGCCAGCGGCTGCCGCTGAAAGGCCGCCTGCAAAATCGGCGGCGGCTCAATCTCGCCTTCCAGGGTCAGCAGCAGCCGCTCCGCCATCACTTCAGCGCGTTTTTGCCGAGACTCGGCGCTCTTCGGCTCGTCAACCCACTTGCCAATTTCGTGCCGCATCGAATCGGACAGCTTCGCAAACCATTTCGGCAATCTCCGGTCGCCCTTCAGTGACCGCACCAGCTCCGGCGGCGTCACCACCGCGCGCTCCTCCAAGTCAGGCTCCAACCGGATCCGCACCCGCTCGCCAACCCTAGCCTTCGCCCCCGCCTGCATCTTCTTGTTGACCAGCAGAAAGTGGCCTTGGCCATTGGATGCGGCAAACAGCGACGTGCGAAATGCGAAGCCCTCTATCTCCCCGCGCACCCGCAACCGCCGCCGCTCAGGCCACGTCTTGGCCACATCGAACGGAACCCGCGCAATCACCCACCCCAGGCCATTGCGCAGCGGCTCCAGCACGGCGGTAAAGGATTTTCTGGTCGGTGTGCTCATGGGCCTCCACGCCGCCTGGCCGCCTCTAATACGTCGCCAGCGTCACGCGCAGTACCACCGGCTCCTCATCGAACCTGATGCCCCAGTCCGTCTCATCGCCATTCCAAACGCGAAGAAACTTGAAGATCCCGTTCTCGTAGGTTCCCTCTTCCACGCGCAGAAACATACGGTGCTGCCATTTGCCGTCAATCATAGCCGAGGGATTCTGTCCGGTTCCTTCCACGATCTGCGCGGACTTCCGTTGCTGCTCGCTTCCCGCCGGGCGGAAGTCCACGCGGCAGTAGTATCCGGTCACTATAAATTGATTCTCCGCAAGTTGCGCCACCAGCGCGCGCCCACGCGGCTCGTGATTCACTACCGCAATCGGCGCCACTCTCCGGCGCGGCTCATACGAGACCTCGGCCTTCCAGCTTCCGAACGCCATCGTTTGTTTCGCCTTGCCTTGCTCTTCGGCCACGGCCTGCAGCTTGCCCTCAAAATTCAGTTTTGCAATCTCCCGCTGCATCGGCCCCACCAGCCGGTAATTCTTTGCCCACGGCTCCAGAAACTCCTCGCGCGCCTTGGAAGCCTCCATCAGCGGAAACTCGCCCTCGGTATTCCCACCCGACGGCGAAAATCCTATCGCTTGATGGCCAAGCACCGAGAAGAAAAAGCGTGCATTGATCGGACGGCCCGTCTCCGGCAGAAAGAGCGCATTGTCGTCGCGGTGATAGAGTTCCAGCACCTTCAAATACGCGTCGGGATCGGTCTGGTAATTGTCCGGCGCCAGCAGATCCAGCTCCGGCGCGGCCACCTTCCAGATGGACAGCACATTGTCGGTCGGGCCGCCGCTCTCGTAGTTGCCGGGCGTGTCGGGCCTGCCCGGAGCGCCCGGATGGAGCGGATCGCGCAGAGCCGCGTTCGCGTACATTGGCAGCGGATAAACGGCCTTGCCCGCCGCCGCCACCTGCCCCACATATTTCGCCACCGACCAGGCATGGAAGTACTCATCCGCATCCGCGCCGAATGCCTCCTGCCAGTTCGGCGTCGCGGTCGCCGTCTTCACGTGCAGTGCCTTGAGAAGCTCAGCCGGCGCAGGTGCTTCAAAGAGCTTTTGCGCCGCCGGTGAATAATCGCGTACGCTTCCCCAGGAACCCGGCTCGTTCTCCACCTGCACCATGATCACGGTGCGCTGCGCGTCGGCTGCCTTCAGGTGCCGCATCAGCGCGGCAAAGGCGCGCTTGTCCGCCTCCAGCGATGCCGCCGCATGAGGCGAGGGCGAATCAACAGCCTCCCCGTTCCGGCCAATCATGTGCGGATACCGCTCCGGCTCCTGCTTCATCCATTCCGGCATATAGTGCTGGCTGCCGTTCTTCCACGTGGCAAACCACAGCAGCACCAGGTGTACCTTATGCCGGCGAGCCTCGCTCAGCAGCATATCCACCAGCGTGAAGTCATATACTCCGGGCTTCGCTTCCACCTGCTCCCAGTAGACCGGCGTTTCCACCGTGTTGACGTGCATATATTCCAGAACCGGCCACAGCTTCGGCAGCCGCGACGGCCATGAGCTGGAGTTTCTCACCTGCGCGGCCAACACCAGGTAAGGCGCATTGTCCACCATCAAAGCGTAGCGTCCGTCCTTATGCTCCAGCCGCGGCAGCGGACGCTCCTTCACTTGAGTCTGGACCTGGGCTTGGAGCGCAGCCACAACTAGTGTGGCCGAAAGTGCGGCGAGAAATGCCGAATTCATTGTCATCTGGATCACTCCTGTTTTGCGTTGGGCAAAAGGCTTTTTGGTTGCTGCTCTGAACTCTCTTTCTCTTCTCCCGGGTCGCTCCACTGCCTTCCGCAGCTTTCGCATCGCCACTCATTCCCATATTTAGCGCCTTCCAGAATCGGGTCCTCCGCGCCGCAACTCGGACACACCGGCGGCACGTACTCCTCGTCGGGCATCTTGGATTGTTCGACAATCTCCCGCGGAATCGGATTGGCGAGAATCTCGCACGCCTTTTCAAGCTGATCGGCCGCAACCACAATTCGGGGATTACTGATCTCCGGTGCAATCTGATAGCCCGGCCCCTCAAGCCAGCTCTCAATCCCCGCCTGCCGCAGCACTTCCTGAATCTGCCATGCCTGTTCCCGGTCTTCGCATTCGCACAGCGGCGTCTTCCAGGTGTATTCAACCAGCGGCTCGTTAGCTTCGCTGGCCTCCCCGCCCAACGCCGCATCGACGCCAGTACCCCACTGTGATACGCCAAAATATCTTGCTTGATTTGGCTCTGTGCCCAGCGTTTGCGGCCCATGCAGCCCGCGCTTCCTTACCTCGTCGCTGAGAACCTGCTGCGCCACTTCGGTCAGGTCGCCTTTATCGGCATACAGCTCCTCCAATTCACCATCGCCCATCTCTCTGTAGAGTTGGGTGAGCCTCTGCCACTCCGCCATCGGGTCTGTTTGCATGGAAAACAGTATAACGGCCCCGCTTCACCCATCTTCTACACTAACAACATGGAAGTTCTCTACGGGTTGCATCCGGTCGAAGAAGCCCTCAAGGCCAGACGCCGCCGTTTTGATCACGTTCTTGTGGCCCGCGAACGCGAGGATGCCCGCATCGAGAGCCTCGTCGCCCTCTGCCGCCACTCCGGCGTGCGCGTCCGCCAGGAGTCGCGCGAGCAGTTGACTCAGCTCGCCCAGACCCCAGCTCACCAGGGCGTAGTAGCCCTGGTCCACCCGCAGGAGTTTCTCTCCATCGAAGACCTCTTCGCGCCGCAGCAACCGGGAGCCCCTCGCCTGCTGTTGGCCCTCGACGGTGTGGAAGACCCGCAGAATCTCGGCGCTCTGCTGCGCGTGGCCGATGGCGTTGGCGTCGACGGCGTCGTGCTTACCGAGCGGCGATCGGCGCCTCTCAGCCCGGTCGCCGTAAAGGCCAGCGCTGGCGCAGCCGAGCACCTGCGCATCGCCCGCGTCGTCAATCTCGTCCGCGCCCTCGAAGAACTTAAAAATCAGAACATCTGGGTCATCGGTCTCGACGAGCGCGGCACCTGCGATTACGACCAATTCGACCTCACCGGCAACTGCGTCCTGGTTCTGGGCCGCGAGGGAGCCGGACTCCACGACCTCGTCCGCCGCACCTGCGACCACCTGCTCCGCATTCCCATGAGCGGCGGCGTCAGCTCGCTCAACGTCTCCGCCGCCGGAGCAGTCGTGCTCTTTGAAGCCTTCCGCCAGCGCCGCAACGCCGCTCGCCGCGTCCAACAATCAGGCGCACCCACCGCAGGTACTAAGGTTGGCCCCACTGCTGGTGGAAAACCAAAGAAGCAGAAAGGCCTGGGCTCATGAAGTATCTTCATCTTCCCACCACCGCATCTACGCAGGGTGCATTAAAAATGCGTGCAACAACTATGAATGCAACGATACTGGGTGCCTTATCCATGCCGCGCTTTTGTTTTTGCGGCTTCGGGGTCCCCAGCGAGCGATTTTTGTTCGCTGGGGTGATCAAGGCTGTGAAACCACGAACATTAATTGGCAATGTTTTGAATGGGCACGGCTTTAGCCGTGCCGTAACAAACGCTAAATGGTGCGCGGCTTTAGCCGCCCTGGGAAGCTCTTTCTGGATATATTCAGGTTTCATTCTGTTTTTTGTCGCATCGGCGACACTTTGTTGCCCCGGGCAAACCACCCCCACCCCGCCAGCCCAACAACCAGCTCCTCCAGCCTCCCAGCCCCATCAAGGTAAACTCCTCTTCTCCCGATCCACCGATGACTCCGGCCAGGTCACCACCCAAACCGGCCCCGCCGATGTCCTACCGCAAGTAGCGCCGAAGACGCAGTTGGCCGCACCCGAGGCGCCCGAAGGCGCGTTGGCCCCACCGCAGGTGGTTTTCACAGTCTTTGACCTCGACGTTCATCTCCTCCCAGCCGGCCAGCAGATCGCCGTCCGAGCCCTGCTCACCCTCCGCAACGACGGCAAGACCCCGCTCACCCGCATTCCGCTGCAAATCTCCTCCACGCTCAACTGGGAAGCCATTCGCGTTCAGGACAAAGCCGTCGCCTTCCAGGTCGCCACCATCAACTCCGACGCCGACCACACCGGCCAGTTGCACGAGGCCATCATCCCTCTCGACGCCCCGCTCCCGCCCGGACAGAGCCTCAATCTCGACGTCACCTATTCCGGCCCCATCGCGCTCTCCGCCCAGCGCCTGCAATCCATCGGCGCGCCCGACTCTCTCGCCCAACACTCCGATTGGGACCAGATCAGCATTCCCTTCACCGGCCTGCGCGGCTTTGGCAACGTGGTCTGGTACCCTGTCGTGAGCGTCCCCGTCGTGCTCGGCGACGGCGCGCGCCTCTTCGACGAAATCGGCTCCCACAAGCTCCATCTCACCGGCACGCGCTTTCGTCTCCACCTCACCGTCGAGTTTCCCCACGGCCAGGATCCCACCGTCGCCCTCATCAACGGCCACTCTGTCCCTCTGGCCATCACCGAGCCCTCCGGCTCTCTGGATCAGACCCAGGAAGTCGCCAGCGTAGCCACAGCCGACTCCGGCGCCATGATTCTCGGCTTTGAAGCTCCCAGCCTCTTTGTCGCCGCCCGCACCCCCCACCCCGGCCCCAACCTCACTGCATGGACCCTCCCCGAGGACAACGTCGCCGTTGATTTCTGGACCGCCGCAGCCAACTCCGTCACGCCCTTCCTCAAACAATGGCTTGGCCTGCAACCACGCTCCCAACTTACACTTCTCGATCTTCCCGACCCCGATGACGCCCCCTTCGAGACCGGCGCTCTGCTCGCCGCGCCCCTCCGCGAGCCCAGCCCCAAAGCCAATCCCAACGCGCTCAATGGCGTTCTGGTCCACGCCCTCACCCATGCCTGGATCACATCGCCTGCGTCACCAAATCCGCCCGCTTTTTCAAAATTGCCTACAACTCATAGCTTTCCAAATTCGTATCTCGCGCCCCATTCGCCTCCGCCCCCCGCCTGGCTCAACGAAGGCGTAGCCCTATTCATCAGCACTCTCTGGGAAGAAAAGCAGAACGGCCGCGACTCCGCCCTGCGCATCCTGGAAGCCGGCCGCCCCGCCCTCGCCCTCGCCGAGCCTGCCAGCCCTGGTCTAAGCCCCGGTCAGCCTCTCGCCACGGCCATCTCGCCCGTCTACTACCGAACCAAGGCGGCCTATGTTCTCTGGATGCTTCGCGACCTCGCCGGCGACCCTGCGCTTTCCTCCGCCTTCCGCGCATACTACCCTGCCGCTGGCAGTCCTGCCGCCAGCAATCCGAATTCCGCCAAACCCACCAACGGAAACTCCGACGCGCGCGGCACCTTCGAAAAACTCCTCGAAGACTCCGAGTACCACCCTGATCTCGCCTGGTTCTTTGCTGATTGGGTCGATGCCGACAAGGGCCTGCCTGACCTCGCCATCGATGGCGTCTATCCCACCGCCGCCTCGGCCGGCAACTGGCTGGTCGCCGTCAACGTCTCCAACGCCGGCTACGCAGCCGCCGATGTTCCGGTCATCGTCCGCTCGGGCACGGGTTCCGACGCTCGCTCCGTCACCCAGCGCATCCGCATCCCCGCCCGCGGCAAAGCCATCCAGCGCATCCTCATCCAGGGCAAGCCAACGGAGGTCCAGGTCAACGACGGAACCGTCCCCGAAACCCAGGCCAGCGTCCACATCACCAAGCTCGAAGACCCCGCACAAGCCCCGCCCGGCTCCAGCCAATCCAACCCGCCGCAGCGCTAACGGAACTGATTAATTATTCGGAGCAGTAATTCGAATAATCCGCATTTGACCATCAGAAAAACAAATATGTGCCCCATCCATCGCGCACTTTGCGATGGGTGGGATGAATGAATGTACGTCCATCCTAACCGCGTTTTTGTTCTTGCTTGTCATCCTGAGCGAGTGTAGCGAGTCGAAGGACCTGCTTCTTGTAATTTTGCGGCTGGGGTTTGATAGCACAAATCGCAACCATCGTGCTTTGTGTCAGGGCATGGCTTCAGCCGTGCCGAAAAGCCTCAAAATGAATGCGGGCTTCAGCCCCTGAGGGAAGGTTTTTCCGGAGGGAGGCGGGGGTTTCTACCCCCGCATAATGCTTATAACAATCATTGCGGGCTGGTAGGGATGGGTTTCAACCCATCCATTTATCCCCGGAGGATTGCCGGCGATCCGGAAATGACTGTATTTCTAGATAGAACGGCGTTTGTGAGGATCTTTCCTGTGCTCTCCCCAGATTGCTGTCCAACTATCGAGATTGCCATTGAACAGTTTTGGGGGAGATTGCCGTGCTCACTACCGGGGGCCTCTCCAGTGACATTGCATTAAGCAGCCAGTTGCTTTACGCTGTTGTGTACTTCCGAGGCGGGCGTTCTGGTGCCTGACAATTACTGTGGCTAGTCCCAAGGCATTGATAAAATACGAGTTACTTGGCTGGGCACGCAGTCGTGCAAAGGCAACGTTGAATGATGCCGCAAGAGCGGCAAACATTGAGCCCGAGACCCTGGAAGGGTGGGAGGCGGGAGACGGCGCCCCAACCGTCAGCCAATTACGGAGCCTCGCGGGGAAATATCACTTTCCGCTGGCTGTCTTCTACCTTCCGAAACCCCCAACGGATTTCGCACCTCTGCGAGACTTCCGCCGGTTGCCGAATGCAAGTGACCGCACGATCAGTGCAGAATTGGCATTGCACATTCGTGACGCCCACCAAAGGCGAGAGCTGGCTTTGGAACTGCATGATGACATTGGCGAACCGGTGCGGCCGTTCCAGCTTAGAGCCACTCTCAACGATTCGCCCGAGGCTGTAGGAGAAGAAGTTCGTAGATTCTTCGATGTGACAGATGCTGATCAGCGTAAGGCAGCAAGAGAAAACCGTGCGTTCGACTTCTGGCGGCGGAAGCTGGAAGAAAGGGACATCTTGGTTTTCGTAATCGGCGGTCCACAGAACATCGTCGATATGAACGAAATGCGGGGCTTCGCCATCGCTCGCAATGAAATCCCCGTCATCGTCGTCAATGGCCGGGACTATAGTCAGGGCGGAAGGTGCTACACCCTATTGCACGAACTAGCTCACGTTCTGCTTGGAGAAAGCGCCCTGACGAATGGAGAAGGCGGAACAACTGAGGAGCAAAGAATTGAACGCTTCTGTGATGCGGTCGCTGCTGGTGCCCTGATGCCGCGTAACCTCATGTTGTCATTTGCTCAAGTGAAACCGACCGGTGAGCGACGGTGGAACGACGACGAACTGCATACGTTGGCAAACTCGATAGGCGTGAGCCGCGAGGCATTCCTTCTGCGGCTTGTCACCATGCGACGAGCATCATGGGATTTCTACATGGAACGCCGGAAGAAGTTCAAAGATGACTACGAAGCGGCTGCCGCTGCGAAGGCGCTGGCTCCCAAGAAGGAAGTGAAGATCAAGCGCTCGATCCTGTTGATGAGCTGGAACGGCAGAGGCTTTACGCGCCTTGTGCTGCGAAGCTATTACGATAACCGAATTACGCTCAACGATGTGTCCAGCTATCTCGGCGCAAAGGTGAAGCACATTCCTGCGCTAGAAAGGGTAGTGTTTCAGACAGCGGAATAGCTCCGTTCACGATGATCTACTGTGTCGATACAAGTTCGTTGATCGCGGCGTGGTATGAACGCTACCCAATCGAGAATTTCCCCAAATTCTGGGACCGCGTTGATGACCTAATCAAAGAGAAAAGGATGGTTTCGCCCATCGATGTCTTCATTGAGACAAAGAAGCGCTCCGATGAGTTGCATATGTGGTTGAAATCCCGTAAGGCCGACCTATTCCTCGAGCTGGATGACGCCGTGCAGAAGGAGGCCCTCAACATCCTGGCGAGGTTCCCACGCTTGGTCGGAGAAAAGAAGCTGAACACATCCGCGGACCCCTTTGTGATCGCCCTCGCCCTCGTCCAAGGGGTACCTGTCGTTACCGAGGAGAAACCCACAGGAAAAGACCGAATACCTCACATCCCGGACGTGTGCGCCGAGTTTGGTGTGGAGTGCAAGACACTCATCGATATGATCCGCTCCGAAATGTGGGTCGTCGGATGACGGGCCGCCGGGTGCCCCATCCTTTCGCGTTCTGTGCGAAAGGGTGGGAATCGACAAACCTCATGGCGCGCAAGCGCCACCTGCCTGAACGGCTAGTCCCCCTCCACAATCCGGTCGCGATTCTTCAGCAGATCGGGCCACGGCGCCTAATCACCATCGACCGCGTGTACACAATCGTCTATTTCCTATTCCCTGCTTTTTCACCTCACCCTTACCCCCATCTCCCGTAGCCCGCGCCGCACGTTTCTCCGCAACTCCCGGCGCCAGCCAATCACCTTCATCACCTTATATTCTCTTTCCTTCTCCTCTGCTCTGACCTTCTCCAGCGCCGCCTCGCGTTCCTTCTCTCGCGCCGCTTTCTGTTCCGCCGCCAGCTCCTCCAGCGTTCCCTTTCGTGGCGTCAGTGCGTACACCAAATCGCAATCCAATGCCTCCGCCGCCTGCCGCAGTTTTCCCAGGATGATCTTTGACTCGATCTCCGATTTCTCCAGCCGGTAAACCTCCGTCTTGCGCACCCCCAGCCGCCGCGCAACCTCCTTCACAGGAATGTTTGCCGCCTGCCGTACCTCTCTGAGCCATCCCGTCCGCTCCCCTGCCGCTATCCGCGCCGCTCGGAACGCCAGCAGCTTCTCGTCCAGCTTCTCTCGCGCCTCTTGGTGCCTGTCCGCTCGCCGGACAACTCCTGTTCTGCGATTTAAGCCCCGCTTCACTACCTTAAATAGGTGTGTTTTCATCGCTTTCACGGTTTTGAACGGCAATTCCGCCACGTGAATCCCTCCTTTTTCTGCCTTTGTACCCAATATTGGCAGAAATAGGTATATTTATATGCAAGCCTTTTCGCGCATTTCCAAGCCACAATAATCGCTCAAAAAATTGCCTTCCAGGCAACATTTCCCGTCCTACTCGCCCTTCTTTTCATTGCGTGCCTTCACCTTGAACCAGATCGGAGTCCCTTTGAACCCGAAGGCCTCGCGGATTTGGTTTTCCAAAAACCGCTCGAAGCTGAAGTGCAGCTTGATCTCCCGGTCGGTGAACAGCACAAAGGTCGGCGGGGCCACCGCGGCCTGCGTCATGTAGAAGATTCGAATGCGTTTAGCCATCGGAACCGGCGCCCTCTGGAAGTCGATCTTTTCCAGAAAACGGTTCATCTGCCCGGTTGAAACTCGCTTACGCCGCTCGGCTGCAACTGCTACAACCTCGTGCAGAACACGCAGCATTCTAGGGGCTTTGGCGACCGTCCCTTCCAAAGCCGAGAGGAAGATCACCGGCGCATAATTCAGATACTTGAGCACCCTGCGCAACTGCTCCTCAAAAACCTCGCGGTCCGCCGGCGGCTTGCCGTCCGTTCGTCCCGTAGTCACTAAGTCCCATTTATTCACCACGATAATGACGCTGCGCCCGCTTTCGTGGGCGTAGCCGCCGATGGTGGCGTCAGCCCCCGTCACTCCATCCGTCGCATCCAGCACCAGCAAGGCAACGTCCGCAGCCTCCAGATGCCGCCGCGCCATGACCACGCTCATCTTTTCGGCCATCAGGTGGGTCTTGCCCTTGCGCCGGATCCCCGCAGTGTCAACGAATCTCAACTGCTGGCCTTCAAAATCAATGACCTCGTCCACCGCGTCGCGTGTCGTCCCGGCGATGGGCGAGACAATCGCCCGGCTCGTCCCGGTTAAAGCATTGAGCAGAGTGGACTTGCCCACATTCGGCCGCCCGATGATGGCTACCGAGGTCTCGTGCTGTTCAAACTCGCCATGCGTCCGATGGAGGGACTGCGTGTCCGGTGAGGACTTCGCATCCGGAGAATCTTCCTCGGTTTCGTCACTGATTTCGGCCTTTTCGGTGGCCTGGATCTCTTCCTTGCTCAGCACTGCCTCAGGCGGCGCTGGAATCGCCTCGGCAATCGCTTCCACTAGGTCGCCAATGCCCAATCCATGCTCGGAACTGATGGGATACACATTGCGAATGCCCAACTGGCGAAAGTTCTCGGCAGCCATGGACATAGCCTCGCCCTCGACCTTGTTGACGGCCAGAAACAACGGCTTGCCGCCGCGAATCAGCATACGTACCAGGTCGTAATCCGGGCTGGCCAGTTCAGTGCGCGCATCCACCACCAGCACCAGCGCGTCGGCTTCCTCCAGCGCCACCTGCGCCTGGGCATAAATCTCGGTAGGAATCAGCTCCGCATCGTCCGGCACCATGCCGCCCGTGTCGACCAGCCGAAACCTCCGTCCCATCCACTCATACTCGCCGTAAATTCGGTCGCGCGTGATGCCAGGCTCGTCGCCCACAATCGAGCGGCGGCTGCCGGTGAGTCGATTGAAGAGCGTGGATTTGCCCACGTTGGGCCGGCCCACAATGGCCACCAGCGGCAGCGCGCCCGCGCGCGATTTGTTCGGCATTACCGAATTGTGATACTTCGACAAAACGTCTCTCCCATCGCCGTTCTGACGGCGCAAACCATACAGCTCAATCCCAGATTCGCTGTACTCCATACAAATCGAAGACGCGGTCGCGGCTCACAATCGGAATCCGCAGGTCCAGCGCTTGCGCGGCCTGCAGCCGGTCAAAGGGATCGCGATGATGCAGGGGCAAGAGTCCGGCTCGAATCACATGAGAGATTTCAGCCCGAAGAACGTCCAACTCCATCTTCAGCTGCCCGGACTCGATATCAAAAATAATTTGACGCGCATCCAACTTCCCGGTGTTGGTTTTGATGGCCAACTCCCACGGAACCGCAACCGAAAGCAGCAGTTCATTGGATGGGTCGTCGAGAAAATCGCGCAGAGACTGCGGCAGAACCTCAGGCGTAGTAACCCACCACAGCAACGTATGCGTATCGAGCAGGTATCTCATTGGGAGGGTGAGGGAACCAGTTCCCCTTCCAACAAGCTGTCAAAGCCCAACTCCGCCAGTTCTTTGTCGGTCAACGGCTCAAGTGCCTTGTCGTCGAAGGTGACACGCCCGCGATAGAGTCCGGCAAGCTGTCGCTTGAGCACAGGAGCCATGGATATCGGCACGATTTTGGCCACGGGCTTGCTCCCGCGCATGACGATGACCTCCTGGCCCGCCTCTGCTTCTTTGAGCAGCCGCGAGAAGTGGGTTTTCGCCTGGTGGACGGTGTAGGCCATGGACTAAGTATACTTAGTCCACTTTTTCAGGTCAACCCGAGCAATCATTTCCAGAGGCTTCAAAATAATTATTTTCTTATGTTTGCAACATAACTTCGGCACGATTATTGCCCTTCCGCCATCGGGAGGGAACGATGCATATTCACGGGAACTCCATGGCTATCAACGCGGCCAGCTTTTACGCCACCGCCCAGGAGGAGAAAGCCGCTGCGCAACGAGCCGCCGGTGTCCGCAAGAAGCTGATCAAGAGCGCGTCGGAGATTGAAGGCTCAGCATCCCCCGAAGAGACTCTCATGATCAGCCAATGGTTGGATTCGAGGCACAGCCAGGTGCAGAGCGGGGAGCAGTATTACAACAGCGTTTCCGGCAAAGACCCGGATTTTGGATAAGGCGCGGGCAGTAGCCTATAGAAACTACACAGAAAATGCCCTACCCTCCAAGAACTCCAGAGGTGCTTTCCTGGGGTGGACGCGCGGCGGATGCCCGCAAGAGCGAAATCAGAGTAGCAGTACCCCGAATGCAGTGCTGTCAAGTGGCTTTTTCCTTAATAAAGCCACCCTGAAGACTTTCATCATGAGTACATTCACTCTGGTTTCGCTCAAGAATCCCAAGTGCGGTATGCTGGTAATGCGCGCCCGTAGCTCAGCTGGATAGAGCGAACGCCTCCGGAGCGTTAGGTCGGGAGTTCGAATCTCTCCGGGCGCACCATACAATCCCTTTATCTACAGCGCATAGAACGATCAGGAAAAATCGTCAATGGTTGGCTTGATAACCAACTCAGGAATGTGGGCGCGCGGCGGAAGTGTCACCAGCAGTCGCACCGCATCGGCAATATCCTGGGGTTGCAGGATCATGGCACGGCGCCCTTCATCGGCAGTCGCGCCCAGTCGTTCGGCGCGCACGCCTAGTAGCGGAGTATTCACTTCGCCGGAGTAAATTACAGTGGAGCGGATTCCTCGCCCGCGCTCCTCGCGGCCGATGCTGATACCCAATGCGCCCTGGGCAAATTTAGCAGCGGAATACGCCGCCCCGGTGATGGTGTTAGCCCGCAATCCAGCAAGAGAAGAGATTTGCACGATCAAACCGGCTCCCCGCGTGCGCATCGACGGCAACACAAAATGAATCGCATTGAAGGCTGTGGTGAGATTCGCGGCGATGACGCGGTCCCAGTCGGCGGGATCGAGAGAACGCAGGCTGCGCTGGCGCACATTCAATCCGGCGGCACAGATGAGGACATCAATAAAAGTCATCTGCGCAAGAACCTGCTCGACCATGGCCTGCGCCTGCGCACGGTCAGTGAGATCGCAAGCAAGAAGCAGCGCGCTCTGCGCCGCAGCTCCCAATTCGTCGCGGGTGCTTTTTAGTTTCTCGATATCCCGGCCCACCAGAGCCAGAGCATATCCTTCCCCTGCAAGCATCAATGCAATGGCGCGGCCTAATCCGCCGCTCGCGCCAATCACTAAAGCCGTTTTCTGCGTCATCTTGAAAATCTCCAGTCAGAGTTCCGCCAGGAACAGACCGATCGAGTAGACTTCCTTGAAATCAATCAGCTTGAGTCCCGCATCGGCGACGATGGACTTCCATTCCTCCGCCGGAAGCGGCATGCCCTTGCCGCGCAGGCGATGGATCAGCAGGTAATCGAGCTGGGAATACTGGGCCGGTGTCTTCTTGACCGAATCCGGCGCAGCTGGCGGCATGGTTTCAGAAAAGAGAAACAGCTTGCCGGGGAAGGACGCTTTGATCTGCCGCAACACATCCAAAATTCGCTGCCTGCCGTAGCGGCCAATCTCGTGCAGCAGATAGATCGATGCGACTACATCAATTTGGCTGCGCGTCTCCTCATCCAGCGGCAGCTGCTCAACGCCGATCACCGCCTGTATCAGGCGAATGCGCGATTCCAGGTCGTAGCGGCGGAGTTTTTCCTCTGCGCCGGCGATCTTCTCCGGCAACCGGTCGATTCCAATTCCGTGAAACGACGGATCGGAAAGGGCCATCTGTACCAGAAATCCGCCCGAGCCACAGGCCAGATGCAGCATGGAATGGAGGTCGCGTTCAGCAAGAATCTTCAGCACCGATGGAACAAGCCGGACGCTGGTCAGTTGTTCCGTTCCCAGGCCGGAATGTTTTCCGGAGTGGGATTTTTCAATCTCCTCGCGCGTAATTTCCTTGCGCAACAGCGGACCGATATTGGTCAACTGTGTGCCGTACCCGCCGAGATTGATGTTCAATGTGCCGCGCATGACGATATTTGAAAACCGGGAGCCGTATTCAGTCAGCTCCATCTGCGCCTCCGCCACGCGTAGAATTCCGCAGCCGACGAGATGATGCAGCAGCATGGCGAGGACTTCCGCATCCAGGTGCAACTCCTCAGCTGCCTCGGCGATGCTGAAGCGCGGATGCGTGAGCGAATACTCGTAAAAGCCGCTATCCCAAAGAGCAAACAACACATAGGCCAGGGTGGTGTTGTTGATCATGCGCATGCCTTCCACCAGGCACTTCACGCCCTCCCCTTCGCCCGATAACTTCCGCGCGCGCGCTCCTTCGGCCAGAAGATCGCGCGGATCGGCGGGCGGCGGAGGGACGGCTACTCTGGGAGGCGTGCTATCGCTCATGCGTTTTTCCTTATCCCTTTTTCTGGGCGTTGGCTCGTTTTCGCAAGTAGATGCGTGAAAATATCTCGGTCTGCGGACTGGGCGTGCGCTGAGAGATCACGTTGACGCAAGCCGGCTTTCCCGATGCGAAGGCGCGCTCCAGCGCGGGGCGAAGCTGCTCGGGAGTCTCGACGAATTCTCCGTGCGCGCCAATGGACGCGGCCAGCAGGTCCCAGCGCGTATTGGTCAGCTCGGTGCCCACCACGCGATCCGGGCCAAACCATTTCTGCTGGTAGTAAACCTCGACGCCGAAGGCCGCATCGTTGGCCACCACGATCACCACCGGAATGTGATAGCGCATGGCCGTTTCCATTTCCATGGCGGAAAATCCCAGCGCGCCGTCGCCGGTCAGGACGACCACCTTGGCTTCAGGAAATGCCAGTTTGGCGCCCACCGCGTAAGGAAGGCCGACACCGAGGTGCCCCAGCACTGTACTGGCAAGCCACCCGCCGGAACGGCGAGCGAACATGCAGTAGCGCGCCCAGGAGGAAAAATCGCCGCCGTCAAAGGCTAAAATGCTTTGCTCGTCGAGCAGCTTTTCCACCTCCAGCGCGATCCGCGCCGGATGGACGCCGGAATGTGTGGATGCGGACATTTTCTGTACGCGCGTAACTTGATCGCAGCGCGTTTGGCGAAGCAGCGCGACCCATTCGGCCGGCTCCTTCCACGGCCGGTTTTTTGCCGCTTCAAGAAGCTGCGCGGTCGCCGCGCGCACATCGCAAGCCACACCGCACTCGATAGGATGGTTCTTCCCGATCTCATTCGCATCGGGGCATATGTGAATGATTTTCGCGGAACCAAAACAACTGCCATAAGCAAAGGCGTGATCCAGCCGCTCGCCCAGCAACAGAAGCACATCGACGCGGGATTCCAGTTGCGCGGCCATATTCACTGTGCCGTAGCCATCTCCGAAACAATACGGATGATTGTCTGGAAGGATGCCGCGCGCCTGTTCCACGGTCAGCAGCGGAATCTTCACGGTCTCAACGAACTGCCGAAGAAGATCGCAGGCATGAGACCAGAAGGCGGCGGCTCCGGCGACGATCAGCGGCCGTTCCGCTGTGGAAAGAAGCTCCAGAGCTTGCTCGATAAACGCCGGGTCGGCTTGCGCGGCAGCGGTTGGCTGCGTGTTGGCCGGATGAGGAATGGCGCCATCTTCCACCTCGACCAATCCGGAGAACGTATCCGTCGTAATGCTGATATGGACCGGCCCCGGCATACCATTCGTGGCGATCCGAAACGCCTTGGCGATGTACTCAGGAATCCTATTGCCGTTGGAGAGCAGCGCCGCCCATTTGGTGATGGGAGTGCACATTGCCACTTGCGGAAGTTCCTGGCGACCGCCTCTGCCCAGGTTCGCCGGCACATCGATGCCGCTGAGCACGATGACTGGAGAGCACTCGGCAAACGCGATGGAAATCCCTGCCAAGGAGTTGGCGAGGCCCGGACCGGGAGAAACCAGCACGACAGATGGTTCGCCGGTAGCGCGCGACCAGCCCTCGGCGATATGGATCAGTCCCGATTCATGGCGGGCTGTAAATACTTCGATGCCCTCATCCAGGCACGCCTCGTACACCGGAAATAATGGCGCGCCGGGAATCGTGAAAAGGCGGCGGATTCCGTGTGCCTTCAACGCCCGAATCAACAACAGCCCGCCTGTTATCTTTTCCATCAAGGGCTCCGTTTCGTCACACTGTCTGCGTGGATTGATCGGGTTTTTTCAGCCGGAACATAACCCTTGCCGGATTGCCTGCCACAACGCTGTAGGGAGGCACGTGAGTACGGACTATGGAACCGGCGGAAATAACGCTGCCTTCTCCAATTTTAACGCCGGGAAAAATGATGCACTGCCGTCCGATCCACACTCCGTCGCGAATGATAACCGGACGAATCTCCTCCGGCGTCACCGGCTTTAGCGCCAGCCGCCCCTCCGGATCGGTGCGGTGGGCGTTGGTGTCCATGATGATAATGTCGCCGGAGAGGTTGCAGTTGCGTCCGATAGAGATCAGTTTTCCTATCGTGAACACGCAGCCGTGGCCGATTCCGGTATTGTCTCCGATTTGCAGCGTGGGATGATCGGAGTAGCGGGCCGCAAACGCAATGCTGACCTTGCCGTCGATCGTCACATTGTCGCCAAGAACAATATCGCCCTTGCCGTTGATCCAGTGAAGAAAAGTGCCGGTATGCAGGTTCCGCCCATACTTTGTGCAATAGGCCTTGAACAGCGGCTCGCAAATGAACACGCGCGCGGCAAAATAATAGATGTTGCGCACCAACAGAACAAGCCAAAGCAGCGGCTTCACGACGATCCTGGGGGCGGGCACGGCAAAATTGTTGATCGCCCGGTAAGCCCAGCGGATCAGGCGCGCTAGCCTTCCCTGAGAAGTCGCCAGGCGTCTGCGGAGCGATGGCTTGGCAGCTTCGCCGCTCTCAGTTTCTGTGCGCAATTGCTCGGCGTTCATTTGTACCTCTGTCCATCCATTTCATTTGCGGGCTCAATGTGGATTTCTCGCGGCATTTCTGACCGCTGCAGAAGGCCGCTCAGCAATCCGCGTACGTTTGATTTATCTTGCGGCGCTTGGGCGCTTGCATCCACCCGCAACTCCAGATCGTAATCCTCGGTTCCGTCCCCATGCTTGATAATATGCGTTTTGGCGCTGACGACATGGGGAAGTCCTGCCGCCAGCCTGCGCACCGCGGCCAGGCTGATCTTCTCCCCTTTCCGGCTGATGAAGTCGCTGAGCCGGCCCAGAAAAAAAGGTAGCCCTCGTTGTCCTGCTCGAACGCGTCGCCTGTGGCGATTGTTTGCGGCGCCACAAGATCATTCTTCGTTCGTCCCTCGACGCGTCCAATCGGACGCTTCATCACCGTGGCCGAATTCACATAGAGTTGTTTCCGTCCGCTTCCATCTTCGACAGGGTGAAGGGACACCGTGGTCCCTTCGTGCGCAAGGCCCACCGAGCTGTAGTGCGAACAGGGTTCGGCGTGCGCCGCCAGAGTAGAGACGCGCGGCCCGGCTTGCGTGAGACCGTAGGTAATATAAACTTCTTTCCCTTTGCGCAGTTCCACCAGCCGTGCAACCAGATCCGGTTCCAGCGCGTCCCCGCCAACGGAGAGCACTCTCAAGCTGGCAAGCACCGATGCATCCGTCTGCAAGACGGAACGGATTCCCACGGGCGTCAGCGAGGAAACCGTAATGCTGTAATCCTCCAGCGCTTTTCGATATCCTCCCAGGCTGAACGGCGGCCCGCTGATAATCAGCCGATTGCCGCACGCCAGGGACGAAAGAGCCTGTGCGGATAATGCAAAGGAAAAAAACATGGGCAGTGTGACTAAAACGGTGTCGCCCGCGCCTTGGCCGATAGCTTTGACGTGACGCTCGCCATTCAGAAGGATGGCCTCGAAATCGAAGACGCAGCCGCTGGAAATGCCCGATGTTCCCGATGTCATCAGGACGACTTCGCCTGGAGCACCGGCCGGCTCCGGCGGTGGCTTGAGAATCGCAATGCGTAGCGGGCCGATGGAGTTGTAGGACTCCGCTCCCAGATCGCCGGTGGGCAAGCGTAATCCGCCAATCGCGAATGCCCCCATCGCTGTTGCAATTTCGCGCAGACGCGCCGCGTGCATGAGCGGAGGAAGCAGCGCCGGCACGCCGCCGGCCATCAGCACGCCAAAATACTGGTGCAGCAGCTCCTTGCAATTGGGCAAGCACAGCAATACCAGATCCCCTGGGCGAAGACCGTGCTGCTTCCATACTCTTCCCAGCGACTCACAATCTGGCGAACAGGGAGGAATCCCAGATGGAAGCGCCTCAACGGCTCTCTCGATAAAGGAATCCAACAGGCGCGGGGAGAGAAAGTTCTTCATGCGCTGGCCCCACTGGCCGGTTCAACGGCCGCCAGCCAGGTGATAGCCGATTCCGTAAGCGGAGTGCCAGACTCCGAAAATCCAGACGGCGCCAGCAGCAAAGCACGGCTCATCAGCTCGCCGGAACTGCTGGCGCTGCAAGTAGCAATAACCATTAACTTGGCAATCTTCCGCTCCAGCCAGCCAGCGCACAGTGTGAGGGCCACGGGGACGCCATCCCGCGGGATCATGGTCAAATTCATTGTCGGTCCGCGCAATCCAAACGCAATGCACGGTACTCCTACCAGCGTCCCAGGACTCGCCGCCGCATAATGCATGGGCTGCGAAAATCCATTGGTTCCTTCAGCCAGAACCTCTGCTATTGTTCTGCCGGGTCCTTGATCGCTGATGGCGATCATGCCGATTTCGTGCCGCCACTTTGCCAACAAATCCTCGGCTCCGGCAAGCGCGCTCTTTATTGCCGCGGCTGTCGTCCATGCGGCCGGGTCCGCATATCGCACGGTAGCCCGAACTCGTGCATCAAACAGATCGCGCTGGGATGCGCCAGCTTGCCCTGATCCCGCGACCATCAATTTGTGAAGTTCGCTCATGCCACCGCCTCAAAGACCAGGCTTGTGTCGAATCCGCCAAACCCGAGCGTCAGGCTCAACCCCGCGCGGGCTGTGCAGGAGATTGGTTGGGAAATTGCCAGCGGCAAAGCAAACTCCGGCAGCGGCTGCTCCAAACCATAGATCGGTGGAACGCGGCCTTCGCGCAGAGCCAGAATCAAGGCAATCGCTTCAATGGCGCCGGTGGCGCCCAGCGTATGCCCAAAGTTACCCTTGGTCGCGAAAATCAATGGATTCGATGATCCCGAGAACAAAGCTGTGAACGCATTGCTTTCCGTAGTGTCATTCATCACGGTTCCAGAACCGTGCGCATTGATCAGTCCGATGGCGGACAAGGGCAGATTTGCATCCGCCAATGATCGTTGCATCGCGTACCCGGCGGATAATCCGGTGATGTCGGCTACGGTCATCCCCGAAGCATCATTTGCCGAACCGGCGCCGCTCAGTATCGCAAGGGGAGACTGGTCCGGCGCTACCGGCTCAAGAACGATAAACCCCGCGCCTTCGCCCAGCAGCGTCCCATCGTGCCGGAGATCGAAGGCGCGCAACCAGGTCGGGGACATGGTTCCCAGCGCAGAATGAGCCAGTCGCTTGTTCGTCGTCAGAACATCCGCGCCGCCGCACACGCAGCATTTCGCAGCTCCCGTGCGAATCAACTCCGCGCCTACCAGAATCGCATCGGCGCCCGATGAACATGCGGTCGAAATCACGATCGGCGCCGTAGCTGCGCCCAACTCCCGCGCTACATCTGTTGCCCAGCCAGAAAGTGGCGTACGCGCAGCCTCATCGTCCAGATACGCGCCCAGGCTGGTGCTCAGAATGAACCTTACTTGAGAGTCTCCGGGTTCGCGGTTGGCTTGCGCCAGCGCTTTGCGGATGGTCGCGCACGTCATCTTCGCCAGCCGCTCGGAAGGTGGAATCTCCGTGTCCATGGCTGGCGCGGCCAGCAGATTGCGCAGCCGCCCCTCGTATGTAACGGGCCTCATGCCGGTCCTGCCATCGAGCAGCGCCTGCCACACGGACTCCAGGCCGTCACCCAAGGCAGTCAGCCATGCCATTCCCGTAACTGCTACTCGCAAACCTGATGACATAGTGATTATGGTATCTCGAAGATGCGATCAATAACAAAGGCTCAATCTGGCAGCCTTGCTCACATTCAACGTGGTGAACGCCCGCGTTTGTTTCTATGTTCGTGCAGAATCGGTAGTGTTACAGAATAAAGCGCCACGGAAGAATAGCCGGCTGCCGCGCCATCTGAGCTCGACGTTGGAATCATTCCGGCTCATAGCCCGTCCGCATTCGAAGCTGAAGGTCTGGTGTTACCGGGCAGTATTTGCGGCTGCTTGTTTGGCCTGCAAGCGATCGATCAGCTCCGCCAGCACCCGAATCGAAGTGAAATTCTCGGGCGTGTAGTCATCGTCATTGATCTCGACGTTAAACCTTTGCTCGCAAAGCGCGCGCAAATCCACAAACCCGACCGAGTCCAGGCCTACAACTGTCCGCAGCCCGTCATCCAGGCCGATATCATTCTCTGCTACCTCTATGAACAAGTCGGTGACGATCATTTTCCGCAAACTAGCAATCAAGTCTTCGCGCATCTTCATCCTCCAATTGGACGTATCCAGCCTATTTCACTGCAATGGGGAAACATCTCTATTCATGCTCTAATCTGTCATTCTATATGAATACAGCGGACTTGCAACCTTGAAAGCTCGTAAAAAAACACCTTGGTTATATGTCTTCAAAAACTGCTCTTGTAGAATTCATGCAACATCCAGTGGCCAATGAAAATGCGTCTACAGCTTAATTCCCAGGCAAACTTTTGTACCTGCTTCCTATCCTGTGGTACTTTAGCGTTGGGAGAAGTGGTGGAGCAATGAGCCGCGCAGGATCAGTGTTTCCGGCCAGTCCCGGCAAGTCTATCTACCTGAGCGCAGGATCGCCCGCACCAGGAAGTAACTTGTGTATCATTCAACTGAATAGGGGCCGGTGACTAACTTTCTTCTTGGCCCGGACAAGGTTCAAATGCAACCTATTTTCGATTTCCTTGCTCGACAGATCGCATCCATTGAACGGGTTATCTGGACGCTGACCTATGCCGCGGAACTGGTTCTGCTGGTGGTTCTGGTTGGCCGTGACCGAGCGCGGCGCTATCCGTGGTTCACCGCCGGCATCGCTCTGTTCGCCCTGCAAATGATGGCCGAAGTTCTGCTTTCCGGCCGGATGGCGAAGCTCCCCTTGCAGGAAATCATCATCACCCTGGGCGACCTGGCTGCGATTGTGGGCCTGCTGGTGGTGGTGGAGATGGCGCGGCGTGCCTTTGCCGGGGTTCAGCGCTCCATTTGCATTGTGAATTCCGCGGGGCTGCTGTTGCTCTCCGGAGCGTTGCTCTCCGTTATGGGGCCTTGGCCGGTGTGGAAAAATCTGGCCTTGGACTCGCTGCTCGGAAAGCTGCTGTTGATGCAACTTGCGGCGCAGAAGGGCGAGCTGCTGGGTGCTTTGCTGACTGTGGGGTTAGGGCTGCTGGTAATACTCTTTGGCCGCCATTACAAGGCCGGCAGGCGGAGCCACACGCAGAGCATCGTGATCGGCCTTCTTGCCGTGGCCGTCTCCTTGTTGGCCCTGGAGGTGGTGGTCCTTCGTACATTTCATTACACCAGAGCCGAGTCAGCCAGCGTGATGAACCTGCGGTTGAGTTTCGTCTTCGCCCACGATTTAATGTTCCTGGCCGCGCTGGTGTGGTGGATTGTGTGGCTGTGGCGGGACGAGCCGGGAGCAGCCGAGCCGGCTCCGGCCGAGCCGCCCTCAGGCGAGTAATATCCGCCGTCGCGACGTGATATAACCTGCTTGCTCGCGCCTTTCGAGTTCACCGGCGCACAATACAGCACGAGAGGTCCGCCCATGCTCGACATTCATTTGCCGCATAAGCTGCACGGAGTGGGGGAGTTTTTTCTTCATCTGTTCACGATTACGGTTGGCCTTCTGATTGCTGTGCAGATCGAGAGCTTCGTGGAGTGGCGCCATCACCTTCACCTGGCCGAAAAGGCGCGGGAGGAGCTGCGCGCGGAGATTAAGCACAACCTGAAAGATTTGAAGACTGCTCAGCCGGGACTGAAGGGATGGCGCGAGCAGATCAATAACGATCTTGCCGTGATGCAGCGCATTCAAAACAATCCCAACGACGCCAAAGCCCAGCAATCCTCCCTGTCAATCAACTTCAGCTCCATATCCCTGAGCAATACGGCCTGGCAAACCGCCAAGTCGACCGGCGCTCTGGCCTATATGCCCTACGAAGAAGCCGAGCAGTATTCCAACATCTACCAGGAGCAATCCGCGCTCATAGCGCTGGAGGCAAAACCGCTTGAGGACACCAGTGAAATCCTTGGCCTGATCACCCGTTACAACTGGCACGATGTGGACAAAAAGTTTGTCGTACCAAAGAAGATCACCGAGGAACAAGCCGGCGCGGTGTCGGAAAAGCTGTCTCATGCGCAGATGCATCTGTTGATAGGGGATCTGCTGCTGCAAGAGTGCATTGAACACAGCCAAGCCTACTTGGAGAACCGTAAGCCGCGCGATAGCTTCTCGGAATCGTTGCATTGAGGCGCAGGGCTATCATTTCTCGATAATAGAAAGCTGAGAGCTGTCTGCTGTTTGCTGTCAGCTAAATATGGCAGCTTGCCTGGCCGCGCTTTGCGAGATACTGCTGGTGGTACTCCTCGGCACGCCAGAAGGTTTGCACCGGCTCGACCTTCGTGACAACGCGCTTCGGCTTGAAGCGGCCCTCGGCGGTGAGTTGCTCGATTTTGGCGCGGGCCTGCGCCTCCTGCTTCGGCGAGTGGTAGAAAATCGCCGAGCGGTACTGCGTGCCCCAGTCCGGCCCCTGGCGGTTGAGCGTGGTGGGGTCGTGAAGAGTAAAAAATGCGTCCAGCAACTGCTCGAAACTGACCTTGTCGGGGTCGAAGTCCACCTCGACCACCTCGGCGTGGCCGGTCTGGTCGGTGCAAACGTCCTTGTAGCTGGGCCGCTCCAGCGAGCCGCCCTCATAACCGACGGCCGTCGCCGTCACGCCGGGGATGGCCGCAAAGGCCGCCTCGACTCCCCAGAAACATCCTGCTCCGAAGGTTGCTTTCTCCTGGCTCATGATTGTTGAGATGCGCGGCAGAGGCTCCTGGCGACAGTTTATTCCGGTTGAACCGATTAGGATCTCAACTTCTTTGCCTGTTCCTCCCCGTTCAACACGCGGAAGACTCCCTCGGCCAAGGCCTGCAATTCATCCTCGCCCGGATAAACATGGATAGGCGCAATCCACTCCAGCGCGCCGCGCAGCAGCGTCACCACTTTACTCGAATGCGTCATCCCGCCGGTCAGCAGCACTGCATCCACTTTGCCCTTGAGCGCCACGGCCATCGCACCGGCTTCTTTGCCAATCTGATAAACCATCGCTTCGAAGACCCGCGCGGCTTCCTGGTCTCCCGCGTCGATGCGCCGTTCCACCTCGACCAGGTCGCGCGTACCCAGATAAGCGAATAGGCCGCCGTCCCCGAAGACATGGCGATCAATTTGTTCATAGGTGAATCTTCCGCTGTAGCAGAGCTTGACCAGCGCGCGCACCGGCAGGCCGCCGCTGCGATCAACGCCGAAGGGGCCTTCGTCGATGGAATTGCTGTCGATCATCCGTCCATCCTGAAGGGCGGAAACGGTGATTCCGCTGCCCAGGTGCGCCACGATCAGCCGAAGCTCCTGATAGGCGCGTCCCTGCTCGCGTGCGTACCGCCGCGCAATAGCCTTGGTGTTCAGCGCATGACCGACGAAGATGCGCTCCACCAGCGGTGAGCCAGTGAGTCGAGCGCACTGCCGCCACTCGTCCACTGTGACCGGGTCCACAATGTAGGCGTTCACCCCAGCCGCCTGTGCAAAGCGCAGCGCCAGAGGAGCGCCCAGGTTGGATGCGTGCTCGCCGCGCCGCGCCTGCCGCAGCTCTTCCACCATCGCCTCGTCCACCAGATAAGTTCCGCAGGGCAGCGGCGGCAGCATGCCTCCCCGGCCAACCGTCGCGGCAAATCCCTGCGCCGTGTACCCCGCCGCCGCCAGCGCCTGTTCGACCAGTCGCGCGCGATACTCCAATTGCGCATGTATCGGCTGCCCGATGAAACCCGCAAGTTCTTCCTGCCCGTGCCGGATCGCGCGCACCAGCTCGGCGCCATCTCTGCCGTACACTCCGAACTTCGTGGAGGTCGCTCCGGGGTTGATTACCAGCACCCGGATGTATTCGTTATTCAAGCGTCCTTCCTCCAATACCAAAACGAGTGTACCCTGTACCCCGTGTACTGAACACGCGTTCCCGAGATGCCAGATTATCCCTGGCTCCAGATTGGAACCCTCTCAGACCCCCACAGGTCATGCCGGAATAATTCCAGCCCTTGACCGATCCATGCTATACTCTATTCAATCGTAGAATTCGATCTGAAGTTTTTGCCTGTTCCGGTTACCGCCTACTCGCAAACTTCCACATTGCGTTCGCGGTAAATCAGTATCGAAGGAGTATCACACAATGGAAACAGGCACAGTCAAGTGGTTTAATGACGCCAAGGGTTTTGGTTTTCTGAGCCGCGAAAACGGCGAGGACGTCTTCGTTCATCACACCGCCATCCAGTCGAACGGCTTCCGTTCCCTGCAAGAAGGCCAGAAGGTTCAGTTCAACGTGACCAAGGGCCCCAAGGGCTGGCAGGCTGAGAACGTCCAGGTTGTCTAAGGGTAACCACCCTTCCAATCAGTTCGGAATCAAACAGAAAGGGACGGCTAACTGCCGTCCCTTTCCTGCGTTTAGCGGGTATTATCCTAAATTCGATGAAGCTGGCTTGCCCATCAATGCAGCCCATGAATGCTTCTTGATGCTTACTTGCAGGCAACTGACCACTGATCTCTGTTCACTGACCACAGACATTTACGCCGCTGGCTTGAGGCTCTTAACGCTGACCTGGGGAACGGCCGGGTGGAGATTTTCCATGAGGGTGACATGGGTGCCTAAGTATTGCAGCACATCGTTGATTGAATCTTCAAAGCGCCCGCCGGTCTTGTGCGTGGCTTTGACGCCTTTGGAGACCAACTGGCAGACTTCAAAGCGATTCATGCCCTGGGCTAGGGCGCGGTGTATCTTCTCGGAACGCATGACTTCACTCCGGTCAACAGGTGATTATTGCGTGCGGTGCGGAACTCGTCAGAAGCGGTAGGATGGCAAGAGTCGAGCAGGCTGTTTTAGCTCAAATAGCGGGCCTGATCATTTTGATCTGTCTTCATTATACGCCGGAAACAGATTCCACGCGGGTTATTACGCGCCCATACCGCTTTCGCCGATGCACAAACCCTGTTATTCTAAGAATCACATCCGCCTAATTTGCGGGAAACCGGAAAAGATTTGAACGAAAGAGGAACCAAGTGGCAGACACCTCCAAGATTGAAGACAAACTGGAACGGAAGAAACTGAAGCGCGCCGCCCGCAAGAAGGTCGCTCCCAAGGCAAAACGAACCGGAGCGCGCGGCGAAAAGAAGAAGAAAGTTAAGAAAATGGCGCGCGGCGTCTCCAAGAGATAGGCGCTAGCTCCTTATCAACAATGGGGTTCCGGGTGGGCAAGCGTGAGCGCCCGCTCCGGAACCTCGCTCTATCTGCAAGCCCATCGCAAGGCTATACTTTTTGTATTACAATCCTGGACCTCACCGAACGTATCGCAGTTCCATGAGCAAAGCCTAACCTTGTAAACTGCTTCGAAGGCATCCTGAACCGATATCTCCTCCCGACCGTCAGGATCCTGCTATTCTCAGATTTCCGACGCCAATGGAATGAGGAGAACCGTCCTGTTCACACAGCTTTTTGCACGCAAGTCCATCGATAAGTTGATCCAGGACTCGCAAGAGCCTGGACACACCCTGAAAAAGTCTCTTGGCCCGTGGTCGCTGACCGCGTTGGGCATCGGGGCGGTTATCGGCTCAGGCATCTTCACGGTCATCGGCACCGCCATGGCCGGGCAAAAGTTCGACGTGCCGAATATCCGCGACACTCCGCTGCTCCACTACCTCATCCACCACACGGCCATGGCAGGCCGCCCCGGCGCAGGACCGGCTCTGGCGCTCTCGCTGGTGCTGGTGGCCATTGTCTGCGTCTTCACCGGCCTTTGTTATGCCGAACTGGCCTCCATGATTCCCATCGCCGGCTCGGCTTACACCTACACCTACGCCACCCTGGGTGAACTGGTGGCCTGGATCATCGGCTGGGATCTGATTCTGGAATACGCCTTCAGCAACATGAGCGTCAGCGTGGGCCTCTCCGCTCATCTGGTCGACCTCTTCGACTGGTTCGGCGTTCACCTGCCCGTCCAGTGGATCTCCCCGGCTTATCTGCCCACCGGCCTGCAGGATTTTGCGGGCAACGATCTCTACAAATCCGGCTGGCACTTCGGCTTCAACATTCCCGCCTTTCTCGTCGTCATGCTGCTGACGGTGATCCTGGTGCGCGGCATTCGCGAGTCGGCCCGCACCAACAACGTTCTGGTGCTCATCAAGATGGCGGCCATCCTGGTTTTCGTCTTTGCCGGAGCCAGTTTTATCAAGCCGCATTACTGGCATCCCTTCATGCCCAACGGCTGGACCGGCGTACTTACCGGCGGCTCCATCATCTTCTTCACCTACATCGGCTTTGATTCAGTCTCCACTGCGGCCGAGGAGTGCAAGAACCCGCAGCGCGACCTGCCCATCGGCATTATGGCCACGCTGGTGGCCTGCACCGTCCTCTACGGCGCGGTGGCCATCGTGCTCAGCGGCATCGTGCCCTGGCAATCGGTGATGGGCGACGCCGCCCCGGTGGTCAACGCTATTAAGAAACTCGCACTGCTGCCCGGCAACGGCAACCTGCAATGGGTTCGGCTCTTTGTCCTCATCGGCGCCATGCTGGGCATGATCTCGTCCATCCTCGTCTTCCAGCTGGGCCAGGCGCGCGTCTGGTTTGCCATGTCTCGCGACGGTCTGCTGCCCACCATCTTCAGCCGCATCCACCCGCGCTTCCGCACCCCCGCAGTGGCCACCTGGGTCGCAGGCTTTGTGGTCGGCATTCCCGGCGGCTTGCTGGACATCGGCACCGTGTCGAACCTCTCCAACATCGGCACCCTTTTTGCCTTTGTTCTGGTCTCCATCGCCGTACTCATCCTGCGCTTCCGCGAGCCGGAGCGCCATCGCAGCTTCCGCGTACCGCTGGGCCCAGTCTTCCCGCTGCTGAGCATCTTCTTCTGCGTCCTGCTGATGATGGGTTTAGAAGTGATGACCTGGATGGCCTTCTTCGCCTGGCTCATAGTCGGGCTGCTCATCTACTTCCTCTATAGCCGCCACCGCTCCGAGTTCGCCGGACTGCGGTAGGCAACTATGGAATCTGCGACCGAATCACAGAATTGACGTGTTTTTGAGAAGCACCAATGCAAGTTTTTTTGTTCTGACATATTGCGACTCAGCGGGATGGTTGCAATTGGATCGAGGCAATATTCCTCATCTTGGCCACAAAAGCCGCTCTCTAGTAGCTCTTCGAACACTTCACTCCCTATTAGTGCACCACAATGGCAGCAGCAGAATGTGTAGTGACGGCGCCCTGAGCTCTTGGCTGTGTACCAATCCGGAGCGCAGACTGTGAGGTTCATCTCTCTGTGTGTTTCAATAAAGCGCTCCACTTTCTCGACAATCCATGGAGCGCCAGCCTCGTAAAGGGAAGCGGCTCGCCATGTACCTGGGTAATCCATTGATGGCTCATCTCCGCAATATGCATCACATTCCATGATTGAGAAGATGTCGAATTCTTTCCCGCAAGAAAAACACCTCGAAAATCGGAGAATGAATATGACCTTAACGGTAGCTACACGCTGAGAGGTGCAGAGTCTAAACTGCCCTCTCAAAAGCGAGACAACGCCGTGCTTGAGAGACATCCGTTGGGAGCCAATTTGCACATGGTCAGGAAATTCAGAGTTCTCATCTCCCGCGAAGATTATCGGAATATCGTGATCTTTATGGAGAAGTGGAAACAGCGGAATGTTTGACCCTGCTGGGAGAATTGTAGTTAGGGCTCCTTGTCCATAGAACCAGCAGCCGCGCACATTACTTGTTTCATAAGCCCGTTGGCGTCTCTCCAATTCCAGAAATGAGATGGGTGATAACTGTATCTCAAAGGCGATCCGCCGTTCGGCGCGAGTAGCCATCACATCCGCTCGCCATTGTCCATTAGTGTCAACAACCTCGACGTCTGCATCCCAGCCAGCATCTCTACTAGCAACTGCGACCAAGCTCTTAAGATACTGATGCTGCTCACTTTCCGGCCCAGAAGTGCAATCATCAGGTTTTATTGAGTGAACAAAATGCTGAGTGCCTAGCTTGCTCACGCGCATGAATCCCTTGCTGATACAGCAGCAGAGATTAATGCGAGGCTTTGACTGCCTTAAGGACTCCCAGTCGTTGGGGTCCATCAGCGGAGCAATTTGCCGTTTCTCGTTTACTAAAGCGGCTAAAGGCATAGTTCCCGACGCTTCCTCCTGCAATTGGGAGAATACACCCGTCACACTCGAAAATTAGCGCCCCACACACATGTATTATGACTTTCTAAAGCCGACGTCTTCCCCTATGCAGCCGAATGTTCCGCCTCCGATCTCTGGAACTTGGAAATCTCCCCCATTAAACTCAAAAGAGTGACCGATATAGTAGCCTTCATCCGCCGCCTGCCCAAGGCCGAGTTGCACCTGCACCTCGAAGGCGCGATTCTGCCCTCGACCCTGGTCGAACTCAGTACTCGCCACGACGCCCGTCCGCTCACCCTTGCCGAGGCCGAGGCGCTTTATCAATTCACGGACTTCACCGGTTTTCTGAACGCTTTTAAGGCCGTCACAGCCCAGTTGATCGGCCCGGAGGACTACGAGCTGGCCGCCTGGCGCATGATGGAGCATCTCGCCGCGCAGGGCGTGGTCCACGCCGAGGTTTACATCTCCGTCGGCGTCATCTACCACTGGCGCAGCCACGACTCCGCCGCCTTCGAACCCATCTTCGCCGGCCTGGAACGAGCCCGCGAGCGCGCCGAGCGCGAGTTGGGCCTCTCGATCTACTGGATCTTCGACGCCGTGCGCCACTTCCCCGTCGAGGAGGCCGAGCGCGTCTTCCTAAAGGCCGCCGAACTCAAGCCGGCTCACCCCTCCATCATCGGAATTGGCTTGGGCGGTGACGAGCGCCGCACCGGCTCCGAGCCTTTCCGCGCCCTCTATGCCCAAGCGCGCGAAGCGGGCCTGCACCTCACCAACCACGCCGGCGAAACCACCGGCCACGAGGCCATCTGGGAAGCACTCGCCATAGGCTCGGAGCGCATCGGCCATGCACTCTCGGCGATTCAGGATGAAGCGCTCATCCAAAAGCTGAAAGCACGAGCAGTGCCTCTCGAGCTGTGTCCTACGTCAAATCTCCGCACCGGCGTCTGCCCCTCCTTTGCCGTCCACCCCCTGCGCCGCCTCTTCGATCTGGGCCTCATGGTCACGCTCAACTCCGACGACCCGGCCTTCTTTGGTTCCGACTTGGCCAACGAGTACCTTTTGGTCCACACCAAGCAAGGCTTTTCCCGCGAAAAACTCCGCCAACTGGCGGCCAACTCCATCCGCTCCAGCTTTCTGCCCGAAGAGGCGAAATCCTTGTGGCTGGCGCGCATCGACTCGACTGAGTAATCGAAACCCGCGCGTACGCAATCCGCCGGCTTGCATCACTGGCGAGCAAAGGTTTACGGTATCAAGTTGACTATCCATTGCCATTGATTAGCGTAGCGAAATAGCGGTCGTCTCGCAGCGTTGCGGTGCTGCCCCACTGTGGCCAGGAGAAAAGAATGCAGACAAAAGGTACGAGCGACGGGAAGGTTGCCGATCAAATCGATCCAGCCTCGGTTCCGCAAAGAACGCTGTACACAGGCGCGCAGATGCCGGCAATCGGCCTGGGCACCTTCGGCTCCGATCATGTTTCCGCGGCCCAGATTGCCGAGGCCGTAAAGGCCGCGGCAATCTGCGGCTACCGGCATTTCGACTGCGCATCCGTTTACGGCAATGAAGCCGAGATCGGCGGCGCGCTGGCTGAGGTGATGGCCGCGGGCGTCAAGAGGGAGGAGCTGTGGATTACCTCCAAGCTCTGGAACGACAAGCACTCGCCGCCCGACGTGATCGCCTCCTGCGAGAAGTCGCTCTCTGATCTGCGGCTCAATTATCTCGACCTGTATCTTGTGCACTGGCCCTTTCCCAACTTTCATCCGCCGGGCTGCGATGTGACCGCGCGCAGCAAGGACGCCAAGCCTTACATCCACGCCGACTACATGAAGACCTGGACCGCCATGGAAGAGCTGCACAAGCGCGGACTGGTTCGCCACATCGGCACATCTAACATGACCATCCCCAAGCTCAAATTGGTACTCCGCGATGCAAAAATCAAGCCCGCGGCCAATGAGATGGAACTCCATCCGCATTTTCAGCAGCCGGAGTTATTTGAGTTTGTGTGCGCGAACGGTATGCAGCCCATCGGGTATTCGCCGCTCGGATCGCCTCATCGTCCGGAGCGGGATCGCACGCCCGAGGACACTTCGCCAACCGACGACCCTGTGATTCTGCGCATTGCTGAACGCCATGGCATCCATCCCGCAGTGGTCTGCATCAAGTGGGCGGTTCAGCGCGGACAAATCCCCATTCCGTTTTCCGCCAACCCAAAAAATATCTTCAACAACCTTCTCGGTGTTACCGGCGATCCACTGACGGAAGAGGAGATGCGGGAGATTGCCGCTCTCGACAAAAATTGCCGCCTCATCAAGGGTCAGGTTTTTCTCTGGAAAGAGGGGCAAAGCTGGGAGGCCCTTTGGGATGTGAACGGAGAAATTACTCCGGCTTAGTTTGTTAGCCGGATTTGATTGCATTCTTGAAACAAGGGAGATTGAAAGATGGAAAAGACCATGCAGGCGGCATTTCTGCCAGGGAACAGCACAGTCGAGATACGCACCGTTCCCGTGCCGAGTCCGAATCACGGAGAGGTTTTGATCCGCGTGAAAGCCTCCACCATCTGCGGCTCGGACATACGCTGCATTTATCACGAGCACTTAGGCAAGGGGCCGGAAGGCTATCAGGGAGTCATCGCCGGTCACGAGCCTTGCGGCCAGATTGTGGAAGCCGGTCCCGGTTGCCGGCGCTTCACGTCGGGAGATCGAGTGATCGTCTATCACATCTCCGGCTGCGGCGTGTGCAACGACTGCAGGCGCGGCTACATGATCTCCTGCACCAGCGAGAAATATAGGCGCGCTTACGGTTGGCAGCGCGATGGCGGCATGGCGGATTACATGATCGCCGAGGAGAAGGATCTGATCGCGCTGCCCGGCGAGCTCTCTTATGCCGACGGCGCGCAGGTGGCCTGCGGCTTCGGAACCGTCTACGAGGGCATCGAGAAGATCGGAATCGATGGCAATCATGCGGTGCTGATTACCGGCCTCGGCCCTGTGGGACTTGCTGCCGCGGCGATCTCCCGCAAGCTCGGCGCGCAGAAAATCCTCGGAGTTGACGTTGTCGAAGAGCGGCTGAAGCTGGCTCGGGAGCTGAACCTCTGTGACGATACGCTGGTCTCCGGGCCGGAGAATGTCGCCCAAATCAAGCGGCTGACCGGCGGCTATGGCGTCGAGCGCGCCATCGAGTGCTCCGCCAATGCAGCGGCGCGGGCCGTGGCGATTCGCGCTACCCGCAAGTGGGGCAAAATTGTGTTCATCGGCGAGGGCGGAACCGTCGATTTCAATCCCTCTCCGGATATGATTCACGACCAGAAGACTGTCTATGGCTCCTGGGTCACATCCACCTGGCTGATGGAGGAACTGGTCGAGCGCCTGGTGCGTTGGAATCTGCATCCGGCCGACATCATCACCCACCGCTTCGCGCTCGACCGGGCCGCGGATGCCTATGCTTTGATGGCCTCCGGTAAATGCGGAAAAGTCGCAGTCTGCGCGGATGAGGAATTAACCGCTCCGGCGCGCTGAAACAGCGAGCCTGAGCCCTAACCCGGACACAGAATGGTCCGGTTTTCGGACGTGGAGAGAACGCTATGAAACCTGTAACCTGGGAAAAAATCCTCGATGAGCGGCTGCCGTTGTTTGGCCACCGCAATTGGATTGTTATAGCCGACGCAGCCTATCCCTCCCAATCAAGTCCGGGAATAGAAACCATCGTCTCCGGGGTGAGCCAGCAGGTCGCCATCAAGAAAGTACTTGCTCGCCTTCACGCCTGCCGGCACGTTCATCCCGTCGTCCATGTGGATCGCGAGTTGACGCTGGTTGACGAAAAGGATGCGCCGGGAGTCGAAAGCTATCGCAATTGGCTCAAAGGCGCGCTGAAAGGACTCAGCGTTACCATGACCCCGCACGACGAAATCATCTCCAGCCTGGACCACGCCGCGCGCATGTTTTCCATCCTGATCATCAAATCGACCATGACCATTCCGTACACTTCGGTCTTCATTGAGCTGGGCTGCGGTTATTGGGATGCGGACGCGGAGGCCCGCTTGCGCTCTAAGCTTTAGTGCGCGGAAGATCGGAAAGGACGTGCGTCGTAATTGGTAAAAGGAATCCATGGAAGCTCCGATCAAGTTGATGTTTTGAAAGGGCACGGCCTTACAGCTTGCGGAAGAATGCAATATGTGGAACAAGAAGTGTCAGGGCATGGAGCAAACGGTGGAGCAAGAAGTGTCAGGGCACGACTTCAC
>CAWDQS010000094.1:0-24056 GCA_963804295.1 uncultured Acidobacteriaceae bacterium | reverse complement strand
GCCGGGTTGTGTTTGGCGTAACCGTGGGCGATACCGTAGCGAAACACCTGCCCCACAGTCTCCAGAGCGCGTTTGGCAATATCCCGTGCGCCGCGATCCTGAATCGCGTTGGCCATCGCCACCAATTCCGGTGCCTCGATCTCCGCAATGGGCCGCGCTCCCAAGCAGGGCAGAATATCGGACGCCATGCGCCGCCGGACCGAGTCTACATGGCGGGGGCTTTTCCCCTCCTGCCAATGCTCCAGCCACTGTGCGGTTATGCTCTGGAAGGAGTTCTCGACCGCGATTTTCTCTGCGGTCTTCTCGGCCTTCCGTTGCGCCATCGGGTCAACGCCGGTTGCCAGCAACTTACGGGCCTCGGTGTGGCGTTCACGGGCCAGTGCCAGGGGGACATCTGGATATTTGCCGAGGGACATCAGTTTTTCCTTGCCCTCAAACCGATAGGACCAGCGCCACAGTTTCCCGCCGGTCGGCTTGACCCAGAGGTAAAGGCCGCCTCCATCGCCAAGGCTGTAGGCTTTTTCCGCCGCTTTGGCCCTTTTGATCTCCGTATCGGTCAGTCCGGCCATGCCCGTTCCTCCCCGCTCAAATAAAGTACACCCACTTCAAAAACAGAATACACCCAAAAGTACACCCGCCAAAACACGGCTGCACCTGGATGCATCTGGACGCAGAAAGACGTAACTCTTAGCATTTGCTATGAGTTACGTCTTTCTATTGGATGTCTTGGGATGTTCTAGGAAGGTATCTTGGCGGAGAGAGGGGGATTCGAACCCCCGATAGAGCTTTTGACCCTATAACGGTTTAGCAAACCGCCGCCTTCAGCCGCTCGGCCATCTCTCCGGGTCCCATGTGGATTATACCGGAAGTTTGCTTGGGGCGCGCCGGAGGCCGTATTGCGGACCTCGTTCGCACTCGGGGGTGCTCTCAAGGGCCAGGGGCCATACTAGAGTGGGGCGTGCGCGCTGACGGCTGAAATTCAGCTATCCGGCAATGGCGAGACAATCAGCTTGCAGTACCAGGTGGCGCGGAGGAAGCCGCAAAAATTCACGCTATATTCTGAGTAATAAGTCCTAATCTCGGACCACGAGAACAGGACGAGAAAGAAGAGGCTCCTCATGGCAAAATTCCCCCGCTACAAATCTTTGTCCGTCAAGCCACCGCAGGCTAAGTCGGTAAAGCCTCCGCCAACTGCTGAGCAGGCGCGTGTCGTCCTCCCTGGGAGCGAGAAAGCCGCAGCTCCTGATGCCATCCGGCTAAAGGCTACGCCGGCCAAGACGAAGATAACCGTTTCGGTTATTGTGAAACGCAAAGAGCCACTGAAGATCAATCAGCGGGGCGGCCGGATGGGCGGTCCGGTTCGCGTGAGCCGTGCTTTTTTCAAGCAACACCACGCCGCCGACCCCGCGGCAATCAAGCTGGTTCGGGCGTTTGCGCGGGAGTTCAACCTGAAGGTCGAGCCCGATCCAAGCGCTGGCTTGCGTCGCACCTTGCAGCTTACCGGCGCGGCCGCTGATATTCAAAAGGCATTTGGCGTGGCGCTGGAGCAGAAGACCATCAACGGGACCGAGTACCGGGTGCGCGAGGGAGCGATTCATTTGCCGGCATCGCTGACGGGAGTAGTGGAGGCTGTGCTGGGGTTGGATAATCGTCCCCAGGCACAGCCGCATTTTCGTGTCCTTGCCAAGTCAGCAGCCGCGTCCAGCAGCTATACCCCGCCACAAGTAGCCCAGGCGTACAAGTTTCCGGCCAAAGCCAGCGGCGCGGGGCAGACCATCGGGATCATCGAGCTAGGCGGAGGGTACCGGCAGGCCGATCTGACCGCCTACTTCAAGACACTCGGACTCGCGGCACCGGGTATTACCGCTGTCAGCGTGGATAAGGGCAAGAACTCGCCGTCGAATGCCAACGGCGTCGACGGGGAGGTGATGCTGGACATTGAAGTCGCCGCATCCGTGGCTCCGGGGGCGAAGGTAACCGTTTACTTTACGCCCAACACCAGCCAAGGTTTCATCGACGCCATTACCACCGCGGTGCACGATGCGACGAACAAGCCGGGAGTGATTTCGATCAGCTGGGGTGGGCCGGAATCGACCTGGACGCAGCAATCGATGAATGTGCTGGATGCGGCTTGCCAGTCGGCCGCGGCACTGGGAATTACGATTACCGTGGCGGCGGGCGACGATGGGTCGACGGACGGAGGGAAGGGCAACAATGTCGACTTTCCGGCGTCAAGTCCGCACGTGCTGGCTTGCGGGGGAACGAAGCTCGATGCCAACGGAGCGACGATTATCTCCGAGGTGGTGTGGAATGAGCTGGCCAGCAAGGAAGGCGCAACCGGCGGAGGCGTGAGCAACGTATTTGCATTGCCTAGCTGGCAGGCGAACGCACACGTGCCTGCGCCGAGTGTAAGCACGGGAGGGCGTGGCGTGCCGGACGTGGCCGGTGACGCCGACCCAACCACCGGCTACTCGATTCGCGTGGACGGCGAGACAATAGTAATAGGCGGAACCAGCGCGGTTGCTCCATTATGGGCCGGACTGATCGCTGCGGCTAACCAGCAATTGGGCACGCAGGTGGGGTTTATCCAGCCGGCTATCTATGCGGCAAAGGCTGCTTCGGCGTTCAACGACATTACCGTGGGCAACAACGGGGCTTTTTCTGCTGGGCCGGGATGGGATGCATGCACCGGGATTGGGTCGCCGATCGCCAGCAAACTGATTCCGTTGCTAACGACGACGAAGGCCAGCAGTAAGCGAACGAAACCTGTAAAAAAAGCCGTGAAGGCAGCCAAAAAGAAGGCCAAGTAGGAACACTTGTACTTCGCCCACCTGCTTGCGTAGGCGGACGAAGTAAATTGATGATTATCTTCCGCGGAGCTATTGAAAGGGATAATTACAAGACTGTTCTCGACAATTGCGCTGCTGCCTACCGGAACGCGGTGATGGCGTGGGCTTCGTCGTCGTAGATGTCGAAGACCGTGTAGAGCTTGGTCAACTGCAGCAGGTTTTGCACCTTCTTGGTCAGGTTCAGCAGCTTGATCTCGGCTTGCTGATTCTTGGCCGAGGTGAAGGCGCTGACCAGCTCGCCCAGCCCGGAGCTGTCGATGTAGTTTACCTCTCCCATGTTGAGCAGGATGTGCTTGTTTCCCTTGCCGATCAGGGCGCGAACGGCGTCGCGCAATTGCACGCTGCCCTCGCCCAGGGTGATGCGCCCGCTCAGATCCAAAATGACGACCCCGTCCACTTCCCGGGAAGCAATTTTCAATGCCACGGTCTTTCCTCCTTGTCGGTAGTACAGTGATAAAACTTTGGAAGCTTCGGATGATGGAACCCGCCCGATACGCAATGCGCCGCGGCGCGAAAAAGATGAACCTCCATCGGCCGCCCAGCTCCCTGTGTAGTTACTCTATCGCTTTGGGGCCATTGGCCGCCAGATGCTTGATCAGGGTCAGCTCGGTTCCGGGATGCAATTGCCTGAAGCGCACCTCGTCCATGAAGGCGCGGATGAGGAAGATGCCGCGCCCCGTTCCGCGCAAGAGATTTTCCGGGGCCAGGGGGTCGGGCAGCGCGGCCGGGTCCAGCCCCGCGCCCTGGTCGGAAACGGTAATCACCAGCGCCGCGCCGGTGTTTTCAAAGCTGGCGGAGATCTGCGTGGCGGGGTCGTATTCGTTGCCGTGCAGCACGGCGTTGACGGCGGCCTCGCGCGCCGCCATGGCCACGTGAAAGCGCTCGCACTCGTCCAGGCCGGCCTCGGCGGCCAGCTTGTCCGCCGCCGCCTCCACCTGGGCCACGCTCTCCATGGTCGAATTCAGCCGAAGACTCAACCGATTTGCCTTGGCTTCGCTCACCGGCCAAATCTCCATTCTGCCCGCAACGCGCCGGGAAGCAATTTGCGTGCCGCGCGCGGCAGCCTGAAGGCAGTTTCAAGGCTGGATGAGAACGGTGTCAAGCGGCAACGGTTCACATCTGTTTCAGCCCGGCTCGCTTAGAATTGATGCATGTGCGGAATTGTCGGTTATGTAGGTCCCAAGAAAGTTGTTCCGGTCATTATTGAAGGGCTGCGGCGGCTGGAGTACCGCGGCTACGACTCGGCGGGGATCGCCGTGGGCTCGCCCACCAGCAAGACGCTGGAGGTTCGGCGCGCGCCGGGGAAGCTGTGCAATCTGGAAGAGGTTTTGCGCGAACATCCGCTGGATGGCACCTTCGGAATCGGGCACACACGCTGGGCCACGCATGGGCGGCCGACGGAAGAAAACGCCCACCCGCATCGGGATTGCACGGGGCGCATCGTGGTGGTGCACAACGGGATTGTGGAGAATTACCTCGAACTGAAGCGCGAGCTGACCGCGCAGGGCCACAAGTTTGTCACCGAGACGGACACCGAGATCATTGCCCACCTGATCGAGCAGGTACAGAAGGAAGCCGAGAAGGCCGGCAAGCCGATTCCGCTGGAAGTGGCTGTGCGGCGCGCTGTGAAGCTGCTTACCGGAGCCTTTGCGCTGGGGGTGCTGTCGGCTGCCGAGCCGGACAAGATCGTGGTGGCGCGCTTTGGTCCGCCGGTGGTGATCGGCGTGGGCGAAGGCGAATCGTTTGTAGCCTCCGACGTGCCGGGCATTTTGCAACACACGCGCAACATTTATTTTCTGGCCGACGGGGACATGGCCATCCTGACCCTGGCTGGCGTTGCGCTTACTGACTTTGATGGTAACCCGATCAAGCGCGAGATCACACGCATTCAATGGGATCCGATCCAGGCGGAGAAGGGCGGCTACAAGCACTTCATGCTCAAGGAGATTTGTGAGCAGCCGCGGGCGGTACGCGACACCACGCTGGGGCGCGTCTCGCTGGACTCGGGCAAGGTCTACCTGGGCGAGATGAAGTTGAGCGACGAGGAACTGGCCGGCGCCGACAGCATCAACATCGCGGCGTGCGGGACAAGTTGGCACGCCGCGTTGACGGGGAAATACATGATCGAGCGGCTGGCGCGGCTGCCGGTGGATGTGGACTACGCCAGCGAATATCGATATCGCAATCCGATTCCCGACGCCAAGGCGCTGGGGCTGCTGATCACGCAATCCGGTGAGACGGCCGACACGCTGGCCGCGCAACGCGAGATGAAGACGCTGGGCTCGAAGACCGTGGCCATCTGCAACGTGGTGGATGCCATGGTGGCTCGCGAGGCGCACGGCTCTATTTACACTCACGCGGGGCCGGAGATCGGCGTGGCTTCGACGAAGGCTTTCACTGCGCAACTTACCGCGTTGTTTTTGCTGGCGCTCAAGCTGGGCCAACTGCGCGGACAGCTCGATCAGGCACAGTCGGTGATGTTGATTGGGGAGTTGAGCCGAATCCCCGGAAAGATTGAAGAGGTGCTGCGCTCCTGTTCCACGCAATGCGAGCAACTGGCAAAGGAATTTTCTACTTCGCGCGACTTTCTTTATCTGGGCCGCGGCATCCACTTTCCCGTTGCTCTAGAAGGGGCTCTGAAGCTGAAGGAGATTTCTTACATCCACGCCGAAGGCTATCCGGCGGGCGAGATGAAGCATGGGCCCAATGCGCTGATTGATGAAACGTTGCCGGTGGTGGTTCTGGCCACAAGAGATGAAGCCGATCCCGCGTCAAAGCTGCGCTATGAAAAGACCCTCTCGAATATTCAGGAGGTGACGGCGCGGTCGGGGCGGGTGATTGCCGTTGCCACCGAAGGCGACACCACCATCGGCGGCCTGGTGGAACACGTCATCCCCATTCCTCCGGCTATCGAGCTGCTCTCGCCGCTGGTGGAGATTGTGCCTTTGCAGCTGCTGGCGTATTACATCGCCGTGCGCCGCGGCTGCGACGTGGACCAGCCGAGAAACCTGGCCAAGTCAGTCACCGTGGAGTAAATACAATATCCGAATATGAAGCTGGCGACTCTGTCAGGGCAGACTTTGAAGTCATGCCCTGTGACAAAGCCGGTTATTGATACACGCTACTATTTCTGCGTTTCTGCCGGTTTCTGCGTATCCGCCAGCGGAACCGCTCCGGGGAAGATGCCTTCGAGGGGGGCGCGCTTCTTGTCTTCCTGATCGGGCTGCGGCAGGGGCTTGCGGGGCAGCATCTGGTCGCGCTGCGCCGCGTTGTAAAGGAAGATGGCCTCGACTGTTGCGATCTGCTTCAGGTCCGCCGGTTGCAGCCGCTCGTAGACATCCTCGTTGGAGTGGTGGGTGCGCGATTCGTAGTCCAGCATTTCTTGAACGAACTGAAATCCCGGAATGCCGACCGCGTCGAAGCTCAGATGATCGGTGCCGCCGGTGTTGCGGTTGGTGACGACGGTGACGCCAAGGTCCTTGAGCGGGGCGATCCACTGGGCGAAGATTGGCGCGATGGCCGTGTTGCCCTGGGTGTAAATGCCGCGAATTTTTCCTGTGCCGTTGTCCACATTGAAGTAGGCGGAGATGAGCTTCTGCTCCGGCTTGACTTCCAGCGGCCCGGCGGCGCGGCGCATGAACTCCGGCAACAACAACTGGTCGGGCGCGGTGGAGAGTTTGGCCGAGCCGAAGTGGATGGTGCAGTAGCCCTTGGAGCCGTAAATGCCTTCCTCCTCGCCGGTCCACAGGGCGATGCGGATGGTGCGCCGCGGCTTCACGTCCAGAGCCTTCAGGATGCGCATGGCCTCCATGGCCACGATGGTTCCAGCGCCGTTGTCGGTGGCGCCGGTTCCGGCCGTCCAGCTATCGAGGTGGCCGCCCACCATCACCACCTGCTCCTTCAGTTTGGGGTCAGTGCCGGGAATCTCGGCCACGGTGTCGTAGCCATGCTCGTGCTCGCCGGTAAATTTGGTTTCCACGTCGATCTCCACACTGACCGGAGCATGGGCCTGGGTGAGCCGGTAAAGCCGTCCGTAGCTCTCGATGGCTGCCACCACCACGGGAACCTTCACTCGCTTTTCAACGAGATAAGGCGAACGGCCAAGAGTAGCGCCAGTGTCGTCGAAGATGGTGCCGCCGGAGCCACCGCCGTTTTTGCCGTCGCGGCTAGGCTCAATCACCGCGGCCACCTTTTCGCTGGCTAGAAACTGGCCAATTTTCTCAAGCAGTTGAGATCGCTCCTGGCGTTCACGCATCATAGCCTGCATCTGCTGAGATTGCCCGCCAGAGCTTGCGTTGACGGGAAACTCGGCGATGGCATCGAGATCTGCATTGGTGTAACGCTCAAAGAGCGGCTTATCCACCGGCGGAACCTCTCGCATGGCGCCCAGCAAAACGACCTTGCCGGCCAGCTTGCCTTTGTAATGGTCGAAGTCCTTCTCTGTCTGAATATTGACGAAAACCACGTCGCCGGTGACCGGGCCGGGGGTGGAGGGCGACCAGGGTGTGGCCTGCACGATCAGCACCGCGGTGTCCGGCGTGACCATGCGCGCCCAGGTATTCAATTGCTGCCATCCCATGCCGAATTCGCCCCAATCCTCCAGGCGCGCGTTTTCCAGGCCGATTTTGGTGAGCGTGTCGCGTGTCCAGGCGTTGGCCTTGGCCAAATTAGGTGACCCGGTCAACCGAGGCCCGATACCGTCCATCAGCGCGGTGGCAAACTCCATCACATGCGATCGGTTCAGCCCCTCGTCTCGAATCCGCTGGTACATGGCCAGATCAAGCGTTTCGGTGGCGGGCTGCACCTCAGTGTAGGGGTCGGCAGAGGCCGGCGCGGGCGGGGCGGGCTTGGGCTTGATGGCTGCGTGCAGGCTGAGCGAGGCGGCAAACAGCACCGCAGGGAGGAAGCAAAGGGTTTTCATGGACATTGGAAGGTTCTCCAGTTGGGTGGAGTGGAAGATCGCTGGTGAAATTATAGGCCACACTCCCAGGAGCACTGTTCTGTCGTACTGCGGATGGGCTATATTGACTACGTGCCGAATCTGGAAGTACGGCTACTCCCCTAAAGGCCAGGAGGTTCTGATGAAGATAACCGACACAATTGGATTGGTGCTGAAGAATAAAGACGATAACAGAGTTTTGTCGATCGCGCCCGAGCAGTCGGTCTACGAGGCGATCAAGATGATGTCCGAACACAATGTCGGCGCCCTGCTGGTACTCTCCAACCAGCGGCTGGTGGGCATCTTGTCGGAGCGCGACTATGCCCGCAAGGGAGACCTGAAGGACCACCTCGCCAAAGAAACCAAGGTTCAGCAGATCATGAGCAGCCCGGTGGTCTTCGTGAGTCCGGAGCAGACCGTGGATGAATGCATGACCTTGATGACCGAACGCCATTTCCGCCATCTGCCGGTTTTGGAGGATGAGAAGGTGGTGGGAGTCATCTCCATCGGCGACCTGGTGAAATGCGTGATCTCCGGCCAGGCGAAGACCATTGAGGCGCTGCAGGGCTACATTACGGGAGCGTATCCGGGATAGGCAGTGATTGACTAGCTTGTCAGGTTATAGATCAGGCCGAAGGGGTCCTTGATATAGCAACGCGGGAAATCCGGTTCGTCCTTGATGACCTCGCAGCCGTGCTTTACAAGGTGATTTCTGGCTCCTTCCACGCTGTCCACCGTAACTTCCAGCACTGGCCCCAGCGCCGGGCCGCGCTCGATAAACAGGTTGATGCGCCGGCCATGAAGGCTGATCATCTGAGGTTCTTCGCCGGTGATCTCGAAGCCGAGATGGTCGACGTAGAAGGCAGCCGCCTTCTTGGGGTCGGGCGCTTGGAGGAGAATGTCAGTGCCGAAGGTGTTTGCCATGGGCTCTCCTGAATTGTTAGAAGCATAGCAAATCAACAATGATTCCAGAAAAACACCTCCATCGTTATTGAATTTTGAAGGCGACGGCGATTTCGGAGGGCATCTTGGATGGACAGGTGATGACCAGACCCTCCGGCTTCTGGCTCCATACCAGCTTTTTACTGCTGCCCAATAGGCTGACGGAGTGAATGTGACCGGGGATCAGGCCGGCGTCGCTGCCGAGCGAGATGATGGTCACCTGAGATCCGGGCTTGGGCACGGCCAGCGCGAAGGCATAGATGGAGCCGTCCTTGCCGACGGTGAAGCGAAAGTCCTTGGGGCCGAACTGGAAGTCAATTTGCGGTTGGCGGAGCGCGCCGCCGGGCAGCGTGCGTAGATTGCCATCGGCCTCGATGGTCCCTTCGCCGAGCTTGACCCACGCCTTGCTGCCATAGACGCCTTCGCCGTTGATCTTCATCCATGCGCCGACCTGCTGAAGCGTTTGCAGGCATTCGGGGTCGAGCGATCCGTCAGGCCGAAGAGGTATGTTGACGGCATAGCTGCCATCGCGGGAGACGATCTCCAGCATATAAAGGATGAGCGAACGAGAGCTGTAGACGAAGCCGGGCCGGTAAAACCAGTCGCCCAGCGCGTGCTCGCCGATCCACGGGCCGTTGGTGTTGATGGCCTTGGGAATGCGGCTTTCGACGGTGTTCACGACGCCGTTGGTGCCGGCGTGGAACTTGACGATGCTGAAGGTGTCTACCTGGCCGCGCGTCGAGAGCGTGTGATTGTAGAAATCGGCGATGACGCGCTGCATGGCGTCGCACTTGTAACCTGTGCCTGTCTTATTGCCGGTGAATGGCCCGGTTGAGTCGCCATCGGTGTAGATGAAGTCGGGATCGTACTTGTTGATGACATCCATGATGCGCAGCGCCCAGCGGGTTGCGTACCAATGGGCGTAGTCGAGATGCTCCTGGAAGATGCCCTGCTCGGGGCGGAACTTGGCGTTGGCCACGTCCCTGTAGGCGCGCAGATTGACGCCATAAAGCAGGCGTGGATCGTAGCCCTCCCACCATTTTCCCTTGCCGTCGGCGAGGGTGACGCTGGCGGCATCATAGGGCACGCCGGCTTTGGGGCCGGTTGCGTCGCTGCCGAATGCGGGCTGATACCACCACCAGGTGTACTCGTGATGGAAGGCGACGCCGTAATGCATACCGGAAGCGTGGGCGGCTTTGGACCACTCGCCGATGAGGTCGCGATGGGGGCCCATGTTGACCGAGTTCCAGGGCTGATAGGTGGAGTTCCAGTTGTCGAAGTTATCGTGATGCACACCCTGCACGATGAGGAAGCGCGCGCCGGCGTCGTGGTAGATTTTGACGAGTTTGGCAGGGTTGAGCTTGGTGGGGTTCCAGGTGTGAAGCACGTCCTTATAGCCGGATTCGGAGGGATGGCCGAAGTCGCGGATGTGGTTGTCGTAGGCCGGAGTTCCGGGCTGATATATCTTGCGCGCATACCAGTCGCCGCTTTGGCCTGCGGCCTGAGGACCGAAGTGGACCCAGATGCCGAACTTGGCCTCGCGCAGCCAGGCGGGCCCTCCGGGATAATTTTTGGCGATGGAGTCCCAGGTGGGCTCATAGGGGCCGGTGGCGATGGGGAAGTCCATCTTGACTTCGGGAAAGGTGGCCGGGTCCTGCATGGTGAGCGAGTCATAGGGGCGCTGCGGGGGGAGATCAGGAATCGGCGCGGGCGGTGGCATCTGCTGGGCTGAAGCTGTGATGGCTGTGCAAACCAAAAGCCCGAAGGCCAGCAAGAGAGTGCGGAAGGAAGGATTGCGGCGAATGGAAATCATGGTTATGAGGGTAGCCGATGCATCTCAGCGCCCGCAACAGGGTTACTGGCGCGGCAGGATGGAGCAGAAACTGCGCCACTCTCGACGAAGGGAGTGGCACGAGATTTTAGCCGTGCTTCTTGCCTCCAGGTCGAACTCTGTGGCTTGGTTTGGCGGAGCTGCCGGACTTTGGCTTGGAGCGCGAGGCGGAAGCGGGCTTGCCGGGGCCGTAGCGAGTCTTCGGCTTCCATCCTACGGACGAAGACCTGTCTGTAGTAGCCCCGGGGTTCGGCTTCCATCCCGGACCGGCTTTTCTTTCAGCGCGTGAGGCGGAGTTGGGGTAGGGCTTTGCCTGAGCTGGGCGGTAGTCGGATGCGCCCTCAGTGCGCGGCGTGAAGGGGCGTGACGGGGCGGCGAAGGAGCGGCTGGACGGCTTGGCTCCATAGGGCCGTTTAGGGCCGTAGCTGGGGCGGGAATCCGATCCCGCGCGTGGGCCGGATTTATATGGCTTACTGCTGGGGCGTGCGCCACCAGCACGAGGTTTGCCGCTACTGGTGGTGAAGGGGCGAGTCGAAGAGGCTGGCCGCTCGAAACGGGGGCGGCTGGGACGGGGCTGGTCAGAATACGACCGGGGCGTGCTGGGCCGCGTACCGCCTGCGTGAGGCTTGCCGCTGCTGGTGGAGAAAGGACGATCGGGGCCTATGATCTCCTCGATGTGAAGGTTAGGCGGGCGGACCGGGCCAAGATCCTCGTCAAAAACGCGGACTTCGCGGACGGGGGCTTCGCGGCGGGGTGTGGTGGTGCGCTTGTAGTTCTGCCGGGCAGGACGGTCGTCTTTCTTCCAGGCTGGCCGGGAGGCTGAACGGGCTGAATCTGAACGAGTTGGGGCTGCGCGTTCCGGCTTCTTCCAGGCGGGTTTGGCGGAGAAGGGGCGGGCGTCGTCGTGGCGGCTTTCGCCGGTTGAGCCAGCGGCAAAACGCGCCGGCGGACGGGCTGGGCGGTCGTCTTTCTTCCAAGCCGGGCGAGAAGCTGAGGGGTGATCAAAGCTGCGACCGGCAGCGGGACGGAATCCCTCACCGGCTGAATGCGCAGGACGTTCCGGTTTCTTCCAAGCGGGTTTGGCGGAGAAGGACCGGCCTTCACCGGAAGGGCTAGCCGAGCGGAAGGGTTTGGCTGCGCTCTTGTCGAAGGAGCCAGCAGGTCGGGCGAAGCGGAAGAGTTTGTTGGCCTCGCCAGTGGCGAAGGACTTCGCAGGTCCGGAGGGGCGGCTTGTCGGGCTTGTCCGGTCTCGGTCTGCACCGAATTTCTTGAGGCGAAAGGCGGGACGGGCCTCGACTGCGGGGCGCTCACTCTGCGGCAAGGCTGTGCGCGGACGGCCGCTGGGCTTGGGGAGGACTGTCGGCAACAGACCAGCGTCGAGCAGATTGCGGCGGCGGAGATCCTTGGATTTGGGCGTGCGCAGCGTGCCTTCGGCGGCCCGGCGCAGAGCGTCCAACTCTGCCGGTTGAAGTTCGCGCAGGCTGCCCGGCTCCTGATCGAGCACCAGAGGGCCATAGCCGGTGCGGCGAATTTTTTCTACAAAATGACCGACTTCCTCGAACATTTTTCGGAGTTCACGGTTGCGGCCCTCGATGAGAACCACTTCATACCAGGGATTGTCGCCTTGGCGAACCTGGCGGATGCGGGCCGGGGAGGTGCGGACTGGAGGCGAACCGGGCTTGCCCCGTTCAATGGCAACGCCAGCGCGGAGAATGTTCAGCTCAGCTTCGGTGGGCTGACCGGCAACCTTGACGAGATAGGTTTTTTCAACGCCGGAGGAGGCTTTGGTGAGCCGGTTGGCCAGTTCGCCGTCGTTGGTGACGACCAGCAGCCCCTCGCTCATGTAGTCGAGGCGGCCGACGGGGTAGAGGCGCTCGCTGAACTTGGAGAAGAACTGCATCACCGTGGGGCGGCCTTCGGGGTCTTTGACGGTGGTGACGAAGCCGCGGGGTTTGTTGAGGACAAAGTAGCGGTGGCGCTCGGGGCCTTGGAGCAGCTTGCCGTCCACGCGGATGTGGTCGCGGGCGGCATCGGCCTTGGTGCCCAGCACGGTGACCACCTTGCCGTTGACCTGTACGCGGCCCTGTTCGATCATTCCCTCGGCACTGCGGCGGCTGGCTATACCGGCAGCGGCGAGAATTTTCTGGAGGCGCTCCAGTTTGGCAGGGGGACGCGGCCGAGACTCGGGTTCTGTGTCGGGGGCTGCTTCGATTTGAGCTTCTGTCTCAGCTCCGGTTCCGGCATCAATCGCAATTTTGGCTTCGCCATCGATCTCGTCTCCGATAGGGTCTTCAATTTTGTGGACTTCGACTACGGATGTGGCTGCTAACTCAAGTTCGGACGACTCAGGCTTGAGGGGCGCGGTCTTCTTGCTCTTCGCGATCTTCTTAGTTACGGGCTTCTTCGTGACTGTCTTCTTATTGGGACTCGCCATTGGGGAACATCTCGGTTTCTGCCTGCTCTGTGTGGGGAGGCGCAGCAGGAGCGGCCTCTTTTGGGGTGGTGTGTTAGTTGCCGGCCGCCGTCTCGGCGGTCAAGGAGGTTTCAGTTTCCGTGTCTTCCAGCTCTTCGCTGGCGGCTTCGTCGAATTCGAGGCCCAGGGCCGGGTTCACTCTCTGCTCGGGCTCTTCGCCGGTTGCCGTCTCCGGCTCGTCGAGTTCAGTGGAGGCCAGCTTCTCGAACTCCTCCATGGAGGGGAGCTCGGAGACATCTCGAAGGCCGAAGCGGAGAAGGAACTCGCGGGTGGTTTTGTAAAGGATGGGCCGGCCGAGGACTGCCTTTCGTCCGGCGGTAGTGATCAACTTGCGGGAGAGCAGCGTGCCGAAGACGGCGGATGTATCTACGCCGCGAATTTCGTTAACCTCGGGCGCGGTAACCGGCTGCTTGTAGGCAATGACGGCCAGGGTTTCCAGAGCTGGAAGCGAGAGCTTGAGCGGCTGTTTGATGCTTTTGATAAAGAGCCGGACGGCATCGTGACATTCAGGTTTGGTGGCCATGCGGAAGCCGCCGGCAATCTCGCGAATCTCGACGCCGCGGCTGTCTGAGGCGCAGGAAGCGATCAGCTCGTCGAGTAATGGGCGAAGAATGGCGCGAACCTCGCGGTCGCGCAGGCGGGCTAGGCGGCGGACTTCGAGCGCAGCTTCGGCGTCTAATGCCCCGGCGGGATCGGCAGAGCCGGTTTCCGCAGCGGCTTCCGCGTCCGGTTCAGGGCCGACTTCATGTTGTGCCTCGTCGGCTTGTTCAATATGTTCAGCTTGTTCAACTTGCTCGGCTGAAGCACTGGGCGAAACGGGCGGGGTAGTATCCGGCTCCAGGTTCAGACTGGCAAACTCCTCATTCGACAAGGGATGTGGTATGGAGGTTTCGTCCGCCTGCTCGGCAGATGCGGCCTCCTGCTGCGCCTTCCATTCAAAGGCGTCGTCGGCAAAGAGGGCGGCGAGCTGGGCCAGTGTGACCGGCTCCTCCGCTGCGTAAATGACTGCTTCCAGCTTGGCTTTCAGGCTCATTCTTCGATAGGTACCTTCAATATGGTACCGGAAGCGGAGAAAAGATGCGCGGGGCTTCTACGGGTTGGCAGAGCGAGGGCAACAAGAAGGGCGTCCAGGATTCGCCGGACGCCCTGCAAGGCTGCTGGAGACCAGAGTTATCCCACAACCTGGCGGAAGAGCCAGAAGAGACTGCCGGAGAGCAGAGCGGCGGAGGGGAGCGTTAAGACCCACGCCAAGGCGATATTGCGGATGGTGGCTATTTGCAAGCCGCTGCCGTTGGCGGCCATGGTTCCGGCCACTCCGGAGCTGAGGACGTGCGTTGTGGAGACCGGCAGGCCGAAGTTGTCGGCGGCGGAGATGGTGCACATGGCGACTAGTTCGGCGCAGGCGCCTTGCGCGTAGGTCAGGTGCTCCTTGCCGATCTTTTCGCCTACGGTGACCACGATGCGCTTCCAGCCAATCATCGTGCCCATGCCCAGAGCCAGAGCTACTGCGACCTTGACCCAAGGGGGAATGAACTTGGTCGCCTGATCCACCTTGCTCTTATAGTTCTTGAGTTCGGCATTCTCCTCGCTGGTGAAGACCGACGGCTTGCCGACTGCCTTCAGGCTGTCGTCGTTCTTCTGCATCAGGCGGATGGCCTCGCTGGCCACGTACATATCGTTGCGGACGTTGGCCTGCTGATTGGCCGGAACAGCTTTGTACTCCTTGTAAGTGATCACGGCGCCCTTGAGATCGCCGATCAGCTCGCGCAACGCCAGCATGGTGTCCGGCTGAATCTGCTTGGTGCGGATGTAGTCGGTGACCTCGGTGCGGGCGTCCGAGCCCAGGATCCCGGTCTTGTCCACGTGCCGGTCGATGGCCTGGCCGGCCTGATCGCTGGCGGCTATGAAGGCCTGCATATCGTGGCTGCTGACGGCGTGGTTGAGCGCGTAGGCCGTTGGCACGGTACCGATCAGGATGAGCATGATCAGGCCCATGCCCTTCTGGCCGTCGTTGGAGCCGTGCGCAAAGCTGACGCCGGAGCAGGTAAGCACCAGCAGCAGGCGAATGGGCCAGGGTGGAGGCGTAGTGCCTTTGGGCGCTTCAAAGAGCGCGTCCGGCACCGGTATCAGAAGGAATGCCATCCATACAAAAACGCTGACAGCGACTCCGATCAGTGCGGAAGCTAGAATCCCCAATGCGAAAAAGTAATGAGCTATCAGAGCCGTCAACAACGCAAAGAGGCTGCATCCATACACTCTCAGCTTTGGCTTTAGAATCATCAGCAAGATAGCCGCGCAACTGAAGCCGACCAACGGCGATATCAGCAGCACCTTGAAGACCTTGGTGGCCTGCTCCCAGTCCACGCCTGATGTGCCGGTGTGGATGCTCATCAATTGATTGGCGATTCCTACGCCGATGATGGAGCCGACCATGGTGTGCGAACTGGAGGCAGGAAGGCCGAACCACCATGTGCTGAGGTTCCAGATGATGGCCGCAATCAGCAGGGCAAAAACCATGGCAAAGCCCGCGCCGGAGCTGACCTGCAGAATCAGCTCGACCGGCAGTAGCGTGATGATGGCGTAAGCCACCGCACCGGAAGAAAGCAGCACACCGCAAAGGTTGCAAAGTCCCGACCAGACGACGGCGATGTTTGGATCGAGCGAGTGCGTGTAGATGACTGTGGCGACGGCGTTGGCCGTGTCATGAAAGCCGTTCACGAACTCGAAACCCAGGGCGATCAGCAGGGCGACGACCAGCAGTGCATAGGGCCAGAAGCTGGCGAGGGTGACACCGCTGAAATCCTGAAAAATGTTGACGCCGATGAAGCCCAGGCCGATCACCAGCGCCGCAATCACCACGCCGCCGCTGATCATGGCGTGGGACTTTTTCATCTTTTTATCAAGAAGCACCGAGGCGGGTGGACGGGCTTCAACGACTGCTGCCAAATCGGACATGAAAACTCTCCAGAGATTTCAGAATTCACGTCCGATTAGGAGGGGAAACATAACCGGACAGAAATTATTCATAATGGAGATGTATGAAAGGGAGATGAATGGGAGCGGGAAGTGCTGTGGATTGTAGTAGATTGAACGAGAAATTTATGCAAAATTCATCTTGACTTTGCCGTTTTGAGATGTTGCGCCAGTTTCAACATCGTTATGGGCCTGCTGGGAGCGTTGATTTCAACGCAGCAAGAAGGACGTCCGTATGAAGCCGGACGCCACAGGGATACGATACGAAACGGCTTCAAGGAGCCTTGGTGAGCGTTGTGTGTGAAATCAGAATCCGCGTCTTGCCTTTGTCCAGATTCGAGAATGTGTTAATCCTCACCTCAACGTACTCCATCCGACTGATCTTAAGGCGCAGGGAGGTGTTGCCGAATAAACTTGTGACATTTGCATTGCTGCCCAACTTGTCCTTATAAAAAGCGAGCACCTGAGCGGGCGAGTCCGAGGTGAGAAATGCGCCCGTCACCCCCGAGCCGTTGGGCATCTCCATCCTCAGGCTCCCATGGGTGCTCTCAGCGCCGGGATAGATTTCCACGCCCAGCTCAGCCGCGCTGATGTTTTCAACCGGAGTGGTGGCGATGGCGCCCATGGGAGTATTCATCGTCACACGGCCATTGGCGTCTACATGGGCGCTTTTTGCGATGCGATAGCCGATGAAGCCGATGACGCCTATGCCAAGGATGCCGAGCGCGACGATGATGCCAACAACAATCAGAATGATTTTGAGCGTGCCACCTCCGGATTTAGCCGGAGGAGCGATGATAGGTTGAGCAACGAGCGCTGCTCCACAGGAAGAGCAGGATTGCATATCGGGGGTTAAAGCAGCACCACATCCAGCACAGACATTCGCCACGATGATCTCCATGTTGTTGAATCATTAGCCTGAATTCTTACGGCACACTCCAGACTGTATGACAATATACCTCAACTTGCTCATGTCTGGTTTGAGTTTTGCATAGGTATTTTTCATAGAAGCGAGTGTTTACAGATCGCGCGGGTGTATGAATGTAGGTGAATGAAATTGCGTAAGCTCTACATTAGTTTAGCTGTCGGGGTGGCGTGTGCGGGCTCTTGCCTCGCGCTTTGGCCGCTGCCGGTCCAGCAGACGCCGCGGAAGGCCGATTCGATTCTGATTCTGAAGAAGGATCACCTGATGGAGTTGCTCGTTGGGGGCAAGGTGATTCGCACGTATAAAGTTGCGCTGGGTCAGGGAGGGCTTGCGCCCAAGGTGCGCCAGGGCGACGGGCGCACTCCGGAAGGCCACTACTTCATCGATAGAAAGTACGTCAGCGAATACCACAAGTCTCTGCACATCTCGTATCCCAACACCGAGGACCGCAAGCGGGCGGCCAAGCTGGGCGTCTCTCCGGGCGGGTCCATCCTGATTCACGGACTGCCCAATGGCAAGGGATACATTGGCGCGGCGCACCGGCTTTACGATTGGACATTGGGTTGCGTCGCCGTCACTGACGAGGAGATTGACGAGATCTGGGAGCTGGTTCCGGTAGGCACGCCGGTGGAGATTCGGCCGTAATCCTGCCGCGCACACGTTGAATGCTGATCGCCCTGCGACAATTGGCCGCATCAAATGCCCATGCGAGCGAATAGCGAGCAGTTGGCCCCACCGCAGGTGGTGCGAAAATGGGAGTAGATGCTCTCTCTGCAAAATGCCGGCAAGCGGTATGGTCCGCGAGTCTTGTTTCTGGAGGCCAACTGGCTGATCCGGGCGCGGGAGAAAACCGCGCTGGTCGGCGCCAACGGCACGGGGAAATCCACCATCATGAAGGTTCTGGCCGGCCTGGAGACGCTGGACTACGGCCAGATGCTGCAGACGCGGGGCATGAGCATCGGCTACCTGCCGCAGGAGGGGCTGGCGCTCACTGGCAAGACGGTCTTCGAAGAGTGCCTGAGCGTCTTCGACGAGCTGCACGAGATGGCTCGCGAGGTGGAGCGGCTGGGTGGGCAACTGGCCATGTTGGAACATGCCAGCACGGAGTATGAGGCCGCGGCGGAGCGCTACTCGATGCTGCAGGAACGTTTTCATGCGCTGGACGGCTACGCGCTGGACTCTCAAGTAGGCGGTGTGCTGACCGGACTGGGCTTCGGCAAGGAAGATTGGACGCGGCAGACGGATGAGTTCAGCGGCGGTTGGCAGATGCGCATCGCGTTGGCCAAGCTGCTGCTGGCCAAGCCTAACTTACTGCTGCTGGACGAGCCGACAAACCACTTGGATTTGGAGACGCGCAACTGGCTGGAAGATTATCTGAAGAGTTATCCATTTGGTTACATACTTATCTCGCATGACCGATACTTTCTGGATGTAACTATCGACAGAACTGTTGAGATATGGAATAAGCGAGTGAATATCTATCAGGGCAATTACACAAAATACCTGAGCCAGAAAGACGAACGGAGGACGCAGCTTCAGGCGGCTTATAACAACCAGCGCCATCAGATTGAGCACCTGGAAGCCTTCATCAACCGCTTCCGCGCCCAGGCCACTAAGGCCAAGCAGGTGCAAAGCCGCATCAAAGAGTTGGAGAAAATCGAGCGCATCGAGATTCCCGAGGAGGAAACAACGATTCACTTCCGGTTTCCCCAGCCGCCGCCTTCGGGGCGCATGGTGGCCGAGGCGGAGGGGCTGGCGAAAAGTTATGGCGCGAAGCAGGTCTTCAAGGACGTGCGCTTCAGGATCGATCGCGGCGACCGCGTGGCGCTGGTGGGCGTGAACGGCGCGGGCAAGTCTACGCTGATTCGATTGCTCATTGGGGCCGAAGCGCCGACAGCGGGAGAGATCAAGCTGGGTCACAATGTGGTGAGCGAGTACTTTGCGCAGGACCAGTACAAGGTGCTCGACGGCGACGCGCGCATGATCGACGACATCAGCCGCGCGGCGATGAAGGTGCCCGAGGGCGAGCTGCGGTCGCTGCTGGGCTGCTTTTTGTTCAGAGGCGACGATGTCTTCAAGCAGTTGGGCGTGCTGAGCGGCGGCGAGCGAAACCGCTTTGCCCTCGCGCGGATTCTGGTTTCGCCGTCGAATTTTTTACTATTGGATGAGCCGACTAATCATTTAGACATGCGCGCCAAGGATGTGCTGCTGGATGCGCTGGCGGCCTTCAGCGGCACCGTGGTTTTCGTTTCGCATGACCGCTACTTCATCGACAGGCTGGCCACGCGTGTGCTGGAGGTGGAAGGCGGAAAGGTGACCAGCCACGAAGGCAATTACGAAGATTATTTGCGCTGGAAAAGTCTTGGCCTTGGTCTTGCAGACGGCGGACCTTTGGTTGAGATCGCGGGGAAGGTGAGAGCATCGGAGCCTGTCGCGAAGAACGGCAATGATGCGGAGGCCGAGACGGCGAAGGAGCGCCCGCGCCGATTGAATCCCATCAAGCAGAAACAGATGGAGGAGCGCTGCGCGTTTTTAGAAGAAGAAACTCCGCGCGTTGAGGCCTCGATTCGTCACACCGAGGAGCAGTTGGGAGTTTACGTCAGCTCCGCAGAGACGCAACGGCTGACTGCGCTAGCTGAGGAGTTGCGCCAGCAGTTAGCCGCGCTCACCGAAGAATGGGAAGAGTTGATGGTGCAGTTGGACGAGCAAGGCGCGTTCTCCTGATTCATCCCTTGCAGATGTCTCGATTGCTCAAACCGCGTTGTGAAACTATCCTCATGATCTAGCTGCCCGGCGTTGGAAAATAATGTTATCAAGGCTGAGGGATCAGGCATCCAACAGATTGGCAAGTGTTGGTTGTTAACCACCTTCATTGGCAACTGCATGTCAATGGCAGATCACGTTACAGAGGAGAAATCATGAAGGCATACACGCGCAGTTGGATCGTATTTATGTTGCTCGCATTCACCCTGCCCGGCATCTGCAACGCGCAGACAACCAATCTTGCGGGCAAGTGGAGGATTACGTGGCTTGACAACGGTAAGTCAGTGAGCAAACCAAACACCATCAACTTGACTGAAAGCAGCACCGGCGGCAAGCTGGCCAATCTCAGCGGGAGCTACATCGCTGACAACGGCGAAAAGTGCTCTGTGAGCGGGCTAAAATCAAATGATTCCAGCAGGCAACTGGACATAAAAATCAGCTGTGCCGCCTGGAGTATCTCGATTACCGGGACGGTTGCAGTGGACGGTCAACAGATCAAGGGAGGCTACATTGTCCATTACCCCACCGGACCCAGCCTCGGAGATTATGTGATGGATAAGATGATTTGCATGTTGCCGGAAGGCTGTCGGAATTGAACCAAACCGGGCACGAAATTGGTAATGCCGCTCACGCTTACCAGCCCATCTGGTCCATCCGTTCAAGGATGACCGCGCTGTAGTGATTCATGCGTTCGGGGCGCCGCTTCAGGGGAGCCGGCAGAATCGCGGCGAGCCGTGCCGCCTGTTGCCGGCCGATATTCCGGGCCGCGATTCCGTCGTGATAACGACAGGCCGACTCCGCGCCATAAATACCAGGCCCCCATTCGACAATATTTAGGTACAGCTCCAGAATGCGCCGCTTACCGAGGACAAATTCTGCCACCGGCACCAAGGTGGCCTCCGCGCCCTTGCGGAAGATAGAGCCGCCTGTTCCGAAGAAGAGGTTTTTTACCAGTTGCTGCGTAATGGTGGAAGCTCCGCGCGTGCGCTCGCCTTCCATATCTTCCTGTGCGGCGATTTGGACCTCGTGCCAATCGAAGCCATGGTGCTGGTAGAAGCGCGCGTCTTCCGCGGCAACTACAGCGTGTTGAAGATCGGGCGAGATTTGGCTAAGCGGAATGAATGTGGAGCGTTCGTGGTACGGCTTGCTGTGTATCCAGGCCTGCACGCGGCGCTCGATGTGTAAGGCGGTGGTTGGCGGGTCGATCCACCGCGCGGCCACAAGCGTGAGTGCGGCCAGCGACCAGAGAAACACTACGGCGAGGCCAAGCCATAGAATAAAAGATCGGAGGCGGGAACGAAGGCGGGATTGGGGGAAACTCTTCTGGGGCGTGGTCTCGGGGGGTATGCAGGGCATTGTAGTCACATTTCAGAATAATAGCCTGGGCGGGGTTGTTGCTTATGGCTTGACGCTTGCGCGCGCAGTTGGCTGCGCTCACTTCTGGGTGGGAGGAATTGATGGAATAGTTGGAGGATGCTTGAATCTGCACGAAGTGCATATGATTACTGGTGATTTCCAAATACAGAAACAGGTATGCGTGAAGCCGTTCTAGGCAACCCGAATTCATTAGCGCCAACCGCAAGAAATTTCCCTTTATGCCATATATATCGAGTACGAATGAATCCAGTCGAGCAGCAATCGCCGGCACGCTTCTCGGGATCGTAAAGCTCTAAAACCAACTTTCCCTTTTGCTCGTAAACCTTATAAAGACCTGAATAAGCACGGTCGCCTGCATGAAAACACGCCAGAAGTTTTGGTTGCCCGTCTGCAAATGCATAGACATAAATGTAATAGGAAAACATTGTGCCGCCTGTATCGTACCGAAGTACGACAATCGCGTCGGTTTGACCGTCACCTGTCACATTGGCGAACTGCACTCCTTCAAGCGTCAATCCTTCGTATGTCATGCCATTTCCTGAATTGCTTAGATTTTTCCCGTTTGTCAGCCGAATATGTTCTTCATCAGATATGTCGATCCACCCCGCCTCTTCATCCGTCGTTGAATCGAGAAACGGGTAGCTGAAATTCTTGAAATCGACATGTCGAATATCTGTCTGTGCAGCAGCACAGCCGATGGACGCACAAAGGAGCAATCCTAGAATGAGGTCACGCATAATTATCAACATAGTAATAGCGTAATCTTCGAGCCAATAAAAATATTCAATAATCTCACTTGTCACAAACCGCGCTCTGGTATTATGCTTTGTTCATGCGTCGATGTCGCTAACACCGCCCTGGTGTCTGTTGCGATGCAGAAGTGCGCTCCGTTCAGGCGCAGTCTTTTCAGACAAATAGTCTGATCCTTTACCCCACAACACAGAACCGTCTGGAATTTGATTCCAGCAAAGGAGATTATCATGGCGCACATAGCTGCGAATGTTACGGAACTTATTGGCAAGACCCCTTTGGTCCGATTGAACAAAGTGGCGGCCGGGCTGCCGGCAACCGTTGTGGCCAAGCTGGAGAGCCAGAACCCGGTTTCGAGCGTGAAGGACCGCATCGGGCTGGCGCTGATTGAGGCCGCCGAGAAGGCCGGCAAGATTACGCCCGGCAAGACGGTGCTGATTGAACCGACCAGTGGCAACACCGGCATCGCGCTGGCCTTTGTGGCCGCGGTGAAGGGCTACAGGCTGATTCTGACGCTGCCGGAGACGATGAGCCTGGAGCGGCGCGTGCTGCTGCTGGCATTTGGCGCGGAGATTGTGCTAACCCCAGGGCCGAACGGCATGAAGGGCGCTATTGCCAAAGCCGATGAGATTCTGGTCAAGACACCGAATGGATATATCCTGCAGCAGTTCAACAACCCTGCAAACCCGGCGATCCACTACGCTACCACCGGCCCTGAGATATGGAACGACACGGACGGCAAGGTGGACATTCTTATTTCCGGAGTTGGCACGGGCGGGACGATTACCGGCGCGGGCAAGTACATCAAGGAGCGCAAGCCGGAGTTCAAGGCCATTGCTGTGGAACCGGTGGACAGCCCGGTGCTCTCCGGAGGCAAGCCGGGGCCGCACAAGATACAGGGCATCGGTGCGGGCTTTGTGCCCGGCGTGTTGGACACCAGCATTGTGGACGAGATCATCCAGGTGACGAACGACGAGGCCATCAACGCCGCTCGCGAGCTGCCACTGAAGGAAGGCTTGTTCGTGGGCATAAGCTCTGGCGCGGCGATTGTCGCGGCGCTGAAGGTGGCAGCGCGTCCGGAGAATAAGGGCAAGCTGATAGTGGTGGTGCTGCCGGACTTCGGCGAGCGCTATCTGTCCAGCATTCTCTTCGAGTCGCTGCGCCAGAAGGCGCTGGCGTTGCCGACCGAAGCGATTGCCACGTAGGGGTCTGCATTATGCTTTGAAGGGGACGGGCTGAAGCCCGTGCCCTTCAACCAATGCGGTTTTTTGGATAGACCTCAATGGCTTTGTTTGCCCACATTCGCGAAGACATCAACTCCGTGATGGAGCGCGACCCGGCGGCGCGTTCGCGGCTGGAGATTCTGCTCTGCTATCCGGGGTTGTGGGCGGTGTGGATTCATCGCGTCTCGCACTGGCTGTGGGGAGCGAAGCTGCGGCTGCCGGCAAGGATGCTCTCGCAGGTGGGCCGCTTTTTCACCGGCGTCGATATTCACCCCGGCGCGCTGATTGGCCGGCGGCTGTTCATCGATCACGCGACTGGTGTGGTGATCGGCGAAACATCCATCGTGGGCAACGACGTGACCATGTACCAGGGCGTAACGCTGGGCGGCACGGGCAAGGGCCACGGCAAGCGCCATCCCACGGTTTGCGATGGGGTTTTTATCGGCAACAATGCCAACCTGCTTGGCAACGTGACCATAGGCGAGAACTCGCGCGTGGGCGCGGGCTCGGTGGTGCTGGCCGATGTGCCGCCTGACTCGACAGTAGTGGGCGTTCCGGCTCACATTGTCTATCGCAACGGCGAGCGCGTGCTGATTACCGATCCACACGACATCAAGGATCCGCTCTCGGATTCGCTGATTGCGCTGGCAGCGCGCGTGGAAGAACTGGAAGAGCGCTTGGGCAGCCAGCGGCGTCCGGCCGAGCAGTTCACCGCCGAGGCCGCCGAGCGCGAAGCTTATCGCGAAAAGCTGGAGCGCCTGCGGCAGTATGTGTCGATGGGCGAGGGAATCTGAGACTGCGGCCTGTCTCCCGGTGTTACAGTGGTTTCGTCCCCACTTTGTTGCCGGAGATTCTTCTTGCTGGCCTTTCGACCGCTGCTCGTGTTACTTTTCGCGCTTCCTGTTGCTGCCCACGCGGCGGCGCGCGTGCAGTCTGCGCCGGTTCCACCGGAGATGCGTTCGACAGCCTTCACGGTCCGAGTGAATGGCCAGGCCATCGACGTGGCCCACG
>CAWDQS010000093.1:0-32728 GCA_963804295.1 uncultured Acidobacteriaceae bacterium | reverse complement strand
GGCCTCCCCATGGAGCCTTTGAGACCTCGCCGGAGGAAGCAGCTGTTGCCAGCTGAAAGCTGTCCGCTGTCAATGAATACGAATTTCTCCCGACCCAGTCTCAATGTGTACCGTCGGCCCGCCGCCGTTCAGCTTGCCACTCACGTGGTGCCGGTTCAACGTGCCCTGCGTCATCTCCTCCCGATCGGAGTGGATGTTGCCCGATTCCGTCGAGGCGTCCAGTGTGATCCCGGCGCTGCCTGGCCAAAGTTCGACATCGCCGGAGCCAGTTCCCAGCTTCCAGTCCGATGTTGGCGCTCCGCCCACCTTGATGTTTCCCGATCCCGTACCGGCGTGCAACCCGCCGTGCAGATTCCTCAGTTCGATATTGCCTGAACCGGCCGATGCTTTCACGTCGCCCGTGCCCGTCTGCTCGGCATAGATGTCGCCTGAGCCTGTCGATACCGAGAACCCGTCGTGCAGTCCAGTTGCATGAATGTTGCCCGAACCCGTAGAAATCTTAGCGGTCACGCCTACGCCCACCACGGTAATGTCGCCCGATCCCGAGCCAGCCTCCAGCAGCGCATTCTCCGGCGCCTGAATCTCGTAGTCGATGCTGATGTTGTTCATGTTCTCGTGATGGCCGCCAATGCGCACAATGTTGCCCGTCTGCTCGATAGGCGGGTTAGCCGCTATCTCTTTAGCTCGCTCCTCGCTGCCGCCCCAGCCGGCCTTCACCTTGCCAGTGATATGCACCTGGTTGCCCGCGCCGCGCGTCAGGTGGATATTCCCTGACCCGGTCGCAACCGATAGTTGCACCTGCCCGCTCACAGTCAGCGTGCGCTCAAACGGATGCTCCGAAGCCAGCGCCGGTAATGCTGCCAGTCCCAATGCCGCTGCTGCCAGAAGAAGTTTTTTCATCATAGCCTCTTTTCTCGGAAATCAGATGACCGGATATTCAAGTAAAGCAGCCCCAAGAACTCAGACGTTGGCACACCGGCTAGGTCAACCAAGCCACACCGCCCTGCTTCCGTCACTTGCTCTTCCCTCATACGCACAACACGTTCGCCAGGTTCCATAGATTTGTCACCGGCGCCTGTTCCCTATTCACTATTCCCGGCCCTCTGCTATCCTCACATCCAAAGATGCCCGGTCTTTCTCTGCTCCAATTCGTCGCCGTCGGCCTGTTCATTCTGGCCAACGCCTTCTTTGTGGCCGCCGAGTTCGCCCTTGTCTCCCTCCGCGACACCCGCATCGAGCAGATGCTGGCCGCCTCCGTCCCCGGAGCCCGCGCCGTCCGCCGCCTGCAACGCGACCTGGACGACTTTCTCCCCGCCGTCCAACTCGGCGTCACCTTTTGCTCGCTGGCCTTGGGCTGGCTCGGCGAACCTCTGGCCGCGAGTGTCATTAAGGCTTGGCTCGACGCTCTGCCCATCGCCCCGGCTCACGCTCAAATTTATGCCCATGCGGCCGCTATCATTGCCGTCACTCTCGGCTTTGCCCTTATCACCTACTTCCATGTAGTAGTCGGCGAACTGGTGCCCAAGTCCCTCGCCCTGCGCCGCGCCGAAGCTCTCGCCGTCGCCGTCGCCCCGCCCATGCTGGTCTTCATGGCCCTGGCCCGCCCCGCCGTCCGGCTCCTCAAAAGCTCTGCCGCCCTTATTCTCCGCGGCTTCGATATTCCCCTCTCCGAGCGCGCCCAGGTCCACTCCCCCGAAGAGCTCAAGCTCATCGCCACCGCCGCTCGCCGCCTCGGCGTCCTGCCCCGCTTTCAGGAAACGCTTATCCACCGCACCCTCGAACTCGAGGACGTGCCCGTCCGCGAGATTATGACCCCCCGCCAGAAGATATTTTCCCTGCCCTCCAACCTTCCCGTGGAAGCCGCCACCGCCCAGGTCCTCGAGCACATGCGCTCCCGCATCCCCGTCTACGACGAAACCCGCGGCCCTGAGCACATCGTCGGCGTCGTCTACTCCAAAGACCTCGCCCGCCTCATGTTCTTCCGGCCTTCCAAACCCGTAGGCGATCTCACCCTCCGCCAAATCATGCGCGACATCCTGGTCGTCCCCGAAACCAAATCCGTCCTCGACCTCCTCCGAGATCTCCAGCAGCGCCGCCGCCAGATCGCCATCGTGGTTGACGAGTATGGCTCCACGGTCGGCCTGGTCACCGCCGAGGACGCCATCGAGCAGCTCACAGGCGAACTGGAAGATGAGTTCGACTCACCCGCCCTTCCCGTCCTCCCCGCCGCAGGCGGCGCAGTACTGATGGACGGTGGCCTCAACCTCCGCGACCTTGAAACTCAAATGCAATGGTATTTACCCCGTGAAGGCGGTATAGAAACTCTGGCTGGCTTCGTTCTCATGCGCCTCGGCCATATCCCCAATGTCGGCGAAAGCGTGGACTACGATGGCCGCCGCCTCACCGTCGTCGAGATGGACAACCGCCGCATAGCCAAAATCCGCGTCGAACCCGTCGAGGAAGCGCTTCCCGCAGCTGACGATCCATCCTTCAACGATCAATCGAAATAAGCAGGTTTTTTTACTCTAAATAAGCCTATACACTTCGTGTGCATTACCCCCGCCGCATAAACCGTTCTCGGCTGAGTGCATCAGTCCACAGAAGGCTGTTCCTTATTCCCTCGAGGAGCTGACACAAAAATGCGGGCGCCGCACCCCATGCGTGATGAAACTGCGCCGAAAGCCTGCACAGAGCGCAGTCGAAGGGGTGATGCACCCGCATTTGTGATTTAGAATCTTCCTTTTACGCTGCTTTTTGGCCGCTGGCTGAGCGTACCCGAAAGCGCTTCATCGTGATCGACAGCGTACGCTCGATCTTGCGCAGGTCGTTGCGCTCGGCTGGGCCGGCAAAGGTGGATGCTACGCCGTGCGCCGAGGCGCGGCCGGTACGGCCTACGCGGTGGACAAAGTCCTCGGCCATCTTGGGCATATCGAAGTTGATCACGTGGGCCACGTTGGCCACGTCGATGCCACGAGCGGCTACGTCGGTAGCAACCAGCACGCGGTGACGGCCCTCGGAGAAGCTGCGCAGGGCCTGATTGCGTTGGGCCTGCGAGCGGTCGCCGTGAATCTGTGTTGCCGAGTGGCCGCTGCGAACCAGCCGGCGCGCCACGCGGTCGGCGCCGTGCTTGGTGCGCACGAAGACCAGAAAGCTGCCTGTCTCAGCGCCCAGCAGGTGTTCGAGCAATTCCTGCTTTTTGTCCGCTTCAACTTCGAAGGTGCGCAGCTCGACGTTTTCCGCGGGCTTGAGCACTGAGCCGATTTCGACACGAACGGGGTTGTTGAGGTACTTGCGAGCCACTTCCTTGACGGAGCCTTCGAGCGTGGCCGAGTAGCACAAGGTTTGGCGAACGGTGGGCAGCGCGGTTGCGATGCGGGCAATGGCCGGCTGGAATCCCATGTCGAGCATCCGGTCCACTTCGTCGAGCACAAGAATTTTTACTCCGTCGAGGCGGACCAGCTTGCGCTTGAGATAGTCCTCCAGGCGGCCGGGAGTGGCGACAATGAGGCGCGCGCCGCGGCGAATGGCGTCGAGTTGCGAGCGCTCGGCTAGCCCGCCGACCACCAGGGCCACGGACTGCGCGGAGTTGGTGCGCACGGAGAGAAATGCCTGCTCCACCTGCATGGCCAGTTCGCGCGTGGGCAGAACGATCAGTGCCAATGCTCCCTTGCCTTCGGCCTTCTGCATCATCTCAACGATCGGGATGAGAAAGCCAAGCGTCTTGCCGGTTCCGGTCTGCGCAGTGGCCAGCACATCGCGGCCTTCCAGGGCGGGAGGGATGCAAGCGGTCTGCACCGGTGTGGGGGTTTCAAAATTGTTGGCGTCAAGCCGCGCCATCAGGGCGGGCGAAAGAGAAAACTGAGTGAACTGTGTTGTCAAAATAGGGTACATTCCTGTTAGGCTCCGTGAGCGCCAGTTTCACTGGTGCCTGCAATCGGAACCGGACGTGAGGCGGCACACGAATACTCTTCGCGCGCGACCTGCTTATCAATTTGCGTAAGGGAGAACCGAAAGTCGAATCTAAGACTAACCAGACATTCAAGGGAAGAATGTCCGAGGCCCGGAGCTGCCACACGCTACTTCATCGCCAGACGGCACATTGCCGAAAGGCACCACGCTCCTGCTTGCTCCCGGTTCGCGCCAGATCTCATTCAAGGATGCAAAGGCGTCTGACTCTGGACCGATTCACAGTCCAACGAAGAGTCACCGGGTGGGAGACTCAGATGGTTACGCTGTAGGGGCTTGGGGAAAACTGTGCCAGGCAAACTTGCTTATGAAGGCTCGCTGCCGCTCACGGCCAAATCACTGAGCGCAAATACAGTATAGCACAGTTGGGTATTAACATTTGCATTAACATCGCAGACTGCGTGCCTAACGATTAGATTTCTCGCATCTTTCCAGAAGGAGGCACGGCCCTTCCAGCCATCGCTTGCAGCCAAAAAGCCCAGGCAGCAAGTAGAATTGCCTTCAGGGAGAACGCATCTCCCAGGTACTCCATGATTGACCACACAAAAAAATCCGGCATTGACACTCCGATAGAAGCGCCCATGGAAGAGAATGTTACCCTTGATCCCGCGGATTGGGCTGTATTTCGGGCACAGGCACACTCCATGCTGGATGACATGCTCGGCTACATAGAAAAAATACGCGAACGGCCGGTGTGGCAACCCATTCCGGAAGAAGCACGGACGCTCTTTCGTTCGCCCGCGCCGCGAAAGGGCGAAGAGCTGGCCGATGTCCATGCAGAGTTCATGCGGGATGTGCTGCCCTTCGCCATGGGCAATGTGCATCCGGGCTTTATGGGCTGGGTGAATGGCGGCGGCACTCCGGTGGGCATGGTAGCGGAGATGCTGGCTGCAGGGTTGAACGCTAATCTAGGAGGCCGCGATCAGATTCCGGTCGAGGTAGAGCGGCAGGTGAGCGAGTGGATGCGGGAGATCTTTGGATTTCCGCGCGAGGCGAGCGGATTGTTCGTCACCGGAACGTCGATGGCCAATCTGATCGCCGTGCTGATAGCCCGCGATACGTCTCTGGGCTTTGATGTACGCGCGACCGGAGTAGCTGGCTCTGCGCACCGCCTGACCGCATACACCTCGAAGGCGGTTCACAGTTGCGTGACCAAAGCCATGGACATTGCCGGGCTGGGCAGCAATGCGCTACGGCTGATTCCCACCGACAGCCGCTATCGTATTGACCTGAGAGCGCTGGAGACGGCGATTGAACGGGATCGCGCGGCGGGCTTCACTCCGTTCTTAGTAGTAGGAACCGCGGGTACTGTGGATACGGGAGCAATTGACGATCTAGCCGGGTTGGCAGATCTATGCAAACGTGAGAAGCTCTGGTTTCACGTGGACGGAGCCTTTGGCGCGCTGGCCATGCTCGCTCCTGATCTTGCCCCGCAGCTAGACGGAATAGAGCGCGCCGATTCACTCGCTTTTGATTTTCATAAATGGGGACAAGTGCCCTATGACGCAGGCTTCATTCTGGTGCGCGACTCGGAGGCGCACAAGCAGGCATTCACGCTGCAAACGGCATACCTGGCGCGGGCCAATCGAGGGCTGGCCGCCGGCTCGCCTTGGCCGTGCGATTTTGGGCCGGACCTCTCGCGGGGTTTTCGCGCTCTTAAGGTCTGGTTCACGCTGAAGGTTCTAGGCACTGAACGTCTTGGAGCTGCCATCAGCCGCAATTGCGCGCTGGCTCGGTATCTGGAGGGACGCATCAAATCGGCGCCGGAGTTGGAAGTGATGGCTCCGGTGGAGCTGAATATTGTCTGCTTCCGATATCGCGCCGAAGACTCCGATAAAGTAAACACGGAGATTGCCATCCGGTTGCAGGAGTCGGGCGTGGCGGCGCCGTCCACGACCCGGATCGGAGGCCGCACGGCGATTCGCGCGGCAATCGTAAACCACCGCACAAGTCGCGCGGAGATCGATGCACTGGTGGACGGCACGCTGGCGCATGGCCGCAAACTACTGTACGATAACCTCGGATAGAGCTGAAGTATCGCGTAGTTCTGCCTGATTCTTCGCCAGAAACTATTTCATTAACCGGTTTTGAAAGGGCACGGCTATAGCCGCTGTGGGACGCTTTGCACGGACTGTATGGAATTTCCGAGATGGCTTCTAGGCTAATTTACAAAACTCGGACGCCAGATTTGATGATCGCACGCTGCAACCCTTTTAATGCGTTTACACTAGTGGGGTGGATGAAGTTCAGCCCAACATGGATTCCAAGCCTGCCGGTTTTGCGCTGCGCTTCGTGGCGGCGGCGCTGATTGTGCGCAAAGGTGAGATTCTGATCGGTCAACGCCGCCCGGATCAGCCGATGGCGCTCAAGTGGGAGTTTCCCGGCGGCAAGATCGAGGCCGGCGAGAGTCCGCAGCAGGCGCTGGCCCGCGAACTGGAGGAAGAGCTGGGCATCACGGCCACCATCGGCCCCGCTGTCACGCGCATTCGCCACAACTACCGTCATGGCGGCGCGGTGGATTTGCAGTTTTTTGCGGTGCACGAATTTACCGGGGAGATCGTGAACCACATCTACAATCAGTTTCGTTGGGTGCGATTGGCAGATCTGTCGGGCTATGAGTTTCTGGCCGCCGACCGCGAACTGATTCGTGATTTGGCGGCGGGAAAGCTGCTGTAAGCCCCTGCGGGAAAGCCGTACAGGCAACCGCATTCGGTAGAGTGTCTGTAAACATTGCAATCCTATTCAGTAAAGACAATTCAACCATCATGCAAGGCAAAGGAGAATGACAATGTCCGTCACCCGGCGCCAACTGCTAATCGGCTCCGTCACATTGCTCGGCAGCAATTCCCTACCCTTTCGCGCGACAGCACAATCAGTTGCTGCCGCAGCGTCACCGGCACTCCCGGCTGCCTCCACTCCCGCGGCAAAGACGCTATTGAACGATATTGGCGCAAGCAGTTGGAGCGAGCTCAACCGCCGTCTTCACGCCGTGAACGCCGACATCAAGGCCCACGGTCTGAGGCATATTCCCGGTGTCGAGGGAACTTTTCTCACCGGCTATCCCTACAACGAGTTCTACGACTGGGACCTCTACTTCGAGAATCTTTACCTCTCTTACTACGGCGTCTGGCAGTATTGCTTTACCAATCTCAAGGAGTTTCTCAACCGTGAGCACGCTGATGGCTACGTCAATCGCAGCCTGATCAAGCAGCGCGACCGGCAGCAGTTCAAGCCTTTTCTGGCGCAGTTGGCCGTCCTCGGCTGTAAGCAGAATCACGACGACTACGCGTGGCTGCGCGGCAACTACTACGACCGCCTGGTGAAATACATCGACAAGTGGTTTTCTTATGACTCGGACCACAACGGGCTGCCAGTATGGAACTCGGCGGACGCTGCCGGCACCGACAACCAGTGGTCGCGCGGAGGCGCTCTCGGCGCATTCGAGATTGAAGGCGTCGATCTGGCTTCGTATCTGATTCGCGAGTTGCGCGCCATGGCTGTCATCGCCACGCGCCTGAAGATGAGCGATGATAGCAAGGCTTTCAATCGACATGCCGACAAAGTGGTTGAACTCATCAACACAACATTCTGGGATGAGCAGCAAGGCATGTACTTCGACCGCAATGAAAAAACCGGCAAGCGCGTTTACGTGAAGTCAGCCACCAACTTTATGCCGCTGTTTGCTGGCGCGGCCACGCACGCGCGCGCCAAACGCATGATTCACGAGCATCTGCTGAATCCCGAAGAGTTCTGGCTCAGTTATCCGGTAGCCAGCTATGCGAAGACCGAGCCCGACTACTATCAGGGTTCACACAAGGAGTGCAACTGGCGAGGGCCAACCTGGGCGCCCACCAACTACATGATCTTCCAGGGCCTGCAACACTACGGCTACCATGCGGAGGCCCGCGAACTGGCAACGCGCCTTTTCAACATGGCACTGGTAAAGAATTCCGTTCTGCGCGAGTATTACAACGCCGAGACCGGCGAGGGGCTGGGACAGACGCGCTTCTGGGGATTCACAGCGTTGTACTACGGGATGATGCTCGAATCTATCCTTGGATGCGACGCCTCGACCCTCACGAACTCGGTCGAGCCGATTGTGGCTCGGGAACTAGGTATCGACTTTCAGCAGGAAGGTTAAATCCGATATCGGAAGATCTACCTGCACCCGTGCGTTTATCAGTTGGTCTGCTGGGGAATTGATAGCGGCTTGCGGCGGTTTACCCATCTGCGAATGCGCGTCCTTGCCCAACGATAATGGCTGCTCGTCTGGGCAGCGATCCACCGCGCCAGCGGCCAGACGCGCAGCCAGGGATAGAGTTGCTTGCGGAAGAGCTTCTCCTCGGGAATGGAGCGGGCCAACACGAGCATCTTCGCGTATGTCGATTCGAACTCGGCGAGGATAACTTCGTATCTCTCGTCTTTCCACTTCCGATAAATCCGATCATTCAGGGCGGGCGTCTCGGTCCACTTCAGATCCTCGGCGGGAGTGCGCGGATTTCCGCCCCGCAAGCCCTCCTCATACCATCCGAGAAACATCTTCTTCCATTCAACCAGGTGGGCCATGACATCTTTTGCGGACCACTCGTGACAGACACCGGGAAGCTCCCGCTCCTCAGCGCTGAGGCCTTCGATACACTTCTTCAACAAACGATACTCGGTTTCGATGGCATCGAGGAGTTCCTGCTTGGTTTTGGCGATGGGCATGTGGAGACTCCCTTGTTACATCGATATGATTGTATTGCACACTTGCGTGTGATATGGATGGAAAATCCAGCAAAATGTTACTTGACTTCCGTTACGTTGCGCATTACACTTGCTTATGATTCAATCCTTCCGCCACAAGGGGTTGAAACGCCTCTATGAGGACGACGACCCTCGTGGCGTTATAGCGGAACACTTGACCAAACTGCGTAACATCCTCGCTCGTTTGGATGCAGCCAGTTCAATTGAAGATATGAATCTGCCAGGATTCAACCTGCACTCGCTGAAGAGGCAATTACAAGGCTACATGGCCGTCACGGTACGGGCCAATTGGCGCGTGATCTTTCGATTTGTTGAAGGCCATGCGTTTGATGTCGATTATCTGGATTACCACTAAGGAGGTTTCCCCATGCCGATGAAGAATCCGCCACATCCGGGCAGCGTTGTTCTCAGCGAGTGCATTGAGCCGTTGGGCATTACCATCACGCAAGCGGCGCAGGCTCTGGGCGTTACCCGCACTACGCTTTCCGAGTTGGTGAACGGCAAACGCGGCATCTCGCCGGAGATGGCCATACGGCTCTCCCAAGTCTTCGGCGGCAGCGCCCAAAGCTGGATTACCCAGCAGGCACAGTACGAACTTGCGCAGATTCCCGCTGGGCGGATTCAGCTTAAACGGCTGGCTGTGGTGTAAGATTCTTGCGTTCTATCCCAGATCCGAGAATCCGGAGCTAGGACATCCGGTACCTGTGATTCAACGGAGCGCATCCATTAAAAGTTAGAGCGCGGAATCTGTCCCTCACCTGGCATTGGAACCCCATCCAGCATCCGCGAGAACTCAGCGATCTTGGCCCAATATACGATCCACAATACGAATCCCACTAACGAGGCAATAAGACCGAGAAAAGGAATGATTCCACAGGCCCCACATACGCACATTGCAATGCCGATCGATTGACCTGGCAAGGGTTCCATGTTTGTAATATTCCGCATCCTGAACTCATTGCTCAAAGTCTTCGCCATCCCTATCACCACAAAGAAATGCCATATCAAATTGACAAGAGGAACTAATAGAAGCCACAGCATTCCAGGTTCGATTGTGATGGATGCTACGGTGCATTTACTCAGCGCTCGAGTAAGAGTAAGGATGTAAAAAATAACTGGTAAGAGGAAGAATATAGAAAAAACAGACATTAGAATCATCAAGTGCATCGGCTGAAGCAGGTCACCCATCTTACATCTCCTTCGGTTCAAATTGCCTAAATTTGAGGCAAAACCAGTCTAGGCCCCGATATAGAAAAAGGCAACAGATCTGAATTTGTTTTTTTGCGATTTCCCTGTGGTGTGCCTAATGTTCCAGGTTTCAATGCCCCGGCATCATGCCCCATAGCATGACCAGCGTCATGCCGATGACGATGATGCTGGTGGCCCAGGCGATGATGTTCCAGAGTCGCGAGTTCTTGTACTCGCCCATCAGATCCTTGCGGTTGATGAGCATCAGCATGAGGATGATGACCACAGGAAGCAGGACGCCGTTCAATACCTGCGACAGAATGGCGACGTTGATCAATTGCGCATCGGGAAGCAGCAGCACGGTCAGCGCGCCGCCGGCGATCAGGAGCGAATAGAGCCAGTAGAAAAACGGCGCTTCCTTGAAGGTTTTATCCACGCCGGATTCTACACCCAGACCTTCGCAAACGGTGTAGGCCGTCGAGATTGGCAAAATCGACGCCGCAAAGAGCGAGGCGTTAAAGAGGCCGAAAGCGAAGAGGATGAAGGCATAGTCGCCGGCCAGGGGGCGCATGGCCTCGGCCGCGTCCGCTGCGGTTTGGATGGCGCCCATGCCGTGGATGTAGAGCGTGGCGGCGCAGGCCACGATGATGAACCAGGCGACAATGTCGGTGAATAGGCTGCCTACGATCACATCCAGCCGCGAGGCGGCGTAGTCCTTGACGCGAATCCCTTTTTCCACGATCGAAGATTGCAGATAGAACTGCATCCACGGAGCAATGGTGGTGCCGACCACGCCGATGGCCATATACATATAGGTCTTGTCGCTCCACACCGAGCGGGCGGGCAACTGGACAGTGGCCAGAATCGCATCGTGCCAACTGGGCTGCGAAAGCACCCCCGCAAAGATGTAGCAAATATAGATAAAAGAGGCGATAATGAAGATTTTTTCCGTACTCTTGTAGCTGCCTTTGACCACCATGTACCAGACAAGGAACGCACAGAATGGCACGGAGATGAATTTGGAAACATGAAAGAGGTGCATGGATCCGGCAATGCCGATGAACTCCGTCACCACATTGGTGTAGTTGACGACGACCAGCAGGATCATCAGGATGAAGGTGAGTCGGAGGCCGAACTCCTCGCGGATCAGGTCGCTCAAGCCCTTGCCGGTGACCACGCCCATGCGGGCGCACATCTCCTGGACCACAATCAATGCAATGGTGATGGGAATGATGGTCCACAGCAGGGTGTAACCGTATTGCGCACCGGCCTGGGAGTATGTGAGGATGCCGCCGGAGTCGTTATCGACGTTGGCGGTAATGAATCCGGGGCCGAGGACGGCCAAAAACAGTAGTATCCGGGTTCGCCAACGCTTCAACATTCGGGCGGTTCCTATTGTGGAGTCATAGAGGGATTGTTCTCGCTGCTTTTCTGACCATAACAGGCCGGGGCATGGGGCGCGAAACTGGGCGATTGTGAGACTGCGAGGGTCTCTAAAAACGGGGTTGACAGGCGCTTGCTATATTGGTACATTGGTATTATTGTAACAGGAGGATTTCATGACACAAGAGCCGCAAAATCGCGAACCTGTCGTCGTCGAGCGCGTCCAGACCGGCGTGCGCATGGAAAAGCGCTTGTTGAAGGTGCTCAAAAGCGTTGCTGAACTGAAGGATATGACCCTCGGTGACCTGTTGGAAGGTATTGTGCTGCACGCTTTCGAAGGGAAAGCTCCTTTCGCCCCGCAAACGCTGAAGGAGATCGAGCAGTTCAAGTCTATCTATGGAATGACGCTGAAGGCCACCGACAGCCATAACCTTAAGGAGAGAAAACCACCTGCGGTGGGGCAAACGCATTCGGCCAGAAAGTCATAATCTTCCCTTGACGCAAAATCAATAATCTGTGTAAGAAACTCAAAAAGGGTGGATGATTCCTCGCAGAAAATCCACCCCTTTGAGCAACTCAAAACTGTTTTGACTATGCAGAACTATGCCGTGGCATACACCGGCACTTCCTGCTCCTCGGCCACGGCATCCGAGGTAAGGCTGAGCAGGGATGCAACCACGTCGGCGGCTCCATAAGAAGTTTGGCCGGGCGCGAGGAACTGCGCGACGGTATTCAGATCGTCGCCCACGGTGATCAGCGGCGGCTCGACGGACTGGTCCTTGCGCACCTGCGCATGGCCAATATTGGCCAGCAGGGCATTGCACAGGCACTTGCGCCCCACCGTATCCTCGACCTTGCCGCCCTTGGCTACATAGTTGGCTACCGGCTCAGCGGAGCAGCGATAAGCGATCTTGCCGTCCGGCGTGACGTAGGACTCGCGCAACAAGCCTATATCACAGACCCTGGTCCGCGCCGCAGCTACTTCGGGATCGGAGTAGGAGCCCTGCAATAGTGCCACCTTGAAGGGGAATCCGGTGGAGAGGCTACCGGATCGGTGAAGACCTCTCCGGTGCCTGTGGTTGCCTGGGCGATAAGCGTCTGTTTGAGATCTGGACGCAGGCCGGACTCTCGCGTGAAGGCAAAAGCTGTGCCCACCTGCACACCGGCAGCGCCCTGGTCAAGCGCGTAGCGCATGCTTTTGGCATTGCCGTATCCGCCAGCCAGCCAGAAGGGCACGCCCAGTGCGCGCAGTCCCGCAAGGTCTACCTGGTCGCGCTCCCCGTAGATGGGCTCACCGGCGGTATTGAGCAGCAGCTTTCCGCGCGGCGGCGCATTGTGTCCGCCCGCCGTGGGGCTTTCGATGACCAGCCCATCGACGCGCCCGCTAGACCGGCGCAGCATGGTAGTAGCCAGGGTATTGGAGCTGACGATGGCCAAAAAGCGTGGCCGGTCAATCTGCGGCAGCGCTCCTTGTACGTAATCGGCAGGATCAAAGTGCATCGCCGTGTCCATATCCTGCGCAGCGCCGGTGACTGCCAGATTGTAATGGGCGGGACGAAGGCCGGCCAGGGCGTCCAGGACGCCGGGAATGTGCAGCGGAATGCCCGCGCCCATCAGCACATAGCCGACGCCCGCCAGCATGGCGCCGAAGATCGACGCCAGGTGCGGCATCTGCACCTTCTCCAGGAAGTTGATGCCCACGGGGTTCTTGTGTCCCTCGCGCGCCAGATAGACCTCGACAAAGTTGCTCACGATGCACAGCTCGACCACCTTGCGCAGATCGCGGCGCTGGTGCATGGGCGGCAGCGAGTAGGGCACTGTGGCAGCCTTTCCACCGGGGATGTAGTACTCGTCCCAGATGCGCTGGGCCATATCCGGAAAGGGGAAGGCGTCCAGACCGCGACGCACATTACCGCCGGGATCTCCCTCATTCAGCCGGCGGACAAAGAGCGAGTCAAGCGCGGTGCCGGAAACCACGCCGAGCTGACCGAGTTTGGAGACAGCATTGGCCAGGCGCCAGTTCGAAACGCCCACCCCCATGCCGCCCTGAATGATCTTGGGAAACTGCATCATTCTTGGATTGTTTCACAGATCGGGCTGAATACCTATATTTCTCTGGAATGAAAAATAAAATAAATGCTAATACTGAGCAATACTACACACAAAATGCCAGATTGAGACACTTTCAAGCTACGCGTAGAGATGATCCGGAAATAAATGTGCTCGACGGAAACCATTCAGGCGGCTGGCAGTCAGCTCATGCCGCCCATAGAGTACACGGAGATCGACTCCTCAATAAGGCTGACCGTCAAATGCCTCTTTTACACCGGGATAATATGCCAGGTAACAAAAGACCAGCAAATTCAACCCCCCAATGCAAATAATGGCCGCCAGCGCCTGCCCGGATATAGGATGAGCTGGTGTGACCACAAGCATGGCAGATAAGCCAATCGCTATTTGGGCCACCGTCAAACCGGCTGAAAGCATGGTAAACCAGCGCCACCACTGAGACAGGGCCAGCAACATCGCTCCCTGAACGGCATAAAGTATCGCAGCCAATACGAATAAAAACGGAAGACTATGAAGAAATGCCGTCGGGGACCAGTGGTGCATTTTGCCAGATGGCAGAATCATCCGGATAAAACCCGGAAGCAGATCAATGATAATCGCTGGATGCGCGGCAGCGTATGAAGCCAATTTTGAATCCGGGTCGTCCCACGGGACCATGGCAAGAATTAGGGAAACCCCGGCCCATGCTAGACGGTAGCAAGCATATATAGTAATCGGGAGTGGCCGTTTGTTCTTCGGCATCTTCGCCTGCGGCCGAAGTTCCGCGGGCATCTCAAAGGGCGTCGGCGTAATTCCATGCATCCTCAGTGGCTTGTCTACTTTCTGTTGCGCCGGCATATTTCCTCCTATTCCATTCCCTGCCCTTGCGATCAAGCCGCGGCTTGGCACACTCCATGTGAGGCGAGATTCACGATGCAGAAATGCCTTTGTTGAGCTTCGGAGGAAGTGTAGCACAGAGACTATGCGGCGAACTCATAGATTGTCGCGCAGGAAACTGATCACATGGTCAGCCTGAACGACGCCCACCATGCGGCCCTGAATGTCGACCACGGCCAGCGCATGGAGGTTGTACTTGTCGAAGAGTTCGGCCAGTTCGTTCCGGTGCAGGTGCATGGGACAGGAGAGGACGCGGGCTTCGGTCAGCGTGGAAAGCAGTGTCTCCGGTTGGGCCATGACCAGGCGAGCAAGCGGGATGGCGCCACGCAGTTCGCGCTTCTCGTCGAGCAGGTAGATTTCGGTGACGCTCTCCAGATCGCCATCAAATGTACGCAGTTCATCCACGGCCTGGGCCACGGTTGCGTCCTTGCCCAGGGCAACAAAATCTGTGGTCATGCAGCCGGCGGCGGATTTCTCGTCAAACTCCAGCAGTTCAGAGACCTCTTGCCGCTCCTCCGGCTCCATCTCTTCGAGAATGGCGTCGGATTGCTCCTCGGGCAGCTCGGCCAGCAGGTCGGCGGCGGCGCCCGGGTCCATCTCTTCGACAATGTCTGCGATCTTCTCTTGGCCGAGCTTTTCCAGCAGTGACTTTTGCAGCTTGGGCTCAACCTCTTCTAGTGTCTCGGCGGCCACTTCTTCATCGAGCGAAGTGAAGATGACCTCGCGCTCGGCGGGAGCCAGGTCTTCGAGAATATCGGCCAGATCGGAGGGGTGCATCTCGCCCAGACGCTCATACTCGATGCGCAGTTTGACGCGGCGAGCGGGATCGACCTCGATTACGTCAACAAACTCCCAGGGAATACAGCGAGAGGCGAACTTGCGGGAAAGATTCTCCAAAGTGGCTCGGGGCAGCATCCCCTTGAAGACACGGCGAAAGGCGCCGCGCAGCCCCACCTCGACCTCGCAGACACGCAGCAGGTGAGCCGCGCCCTGGCCCATCCACTCCAGATCGACGTCGTTGACGCGAACCACCTTGCGGCCATGAATGTCGATGATCTGACGGTCGACCAGGTCCTGCTTCAAATAGAGGTAATTGCCCTGATCCTCCAGCGGAACCATGGCGCCGGCAGAACGCAGTTCGAGCGTACCGGCGGGGGTCTCCATCACATCCTGCGAGGGCACAATGCACAATCCTTCGCGGGTTTTCAGAACCAGGCCCGCCACCTTGCCGGCATCCTCGCCGGTGGCCACGGCGATGTCCTTGAGTCGCCCGCGCAGGTGGCCCTGGGAATCGGTGACCGGGGTGCCGAGCAGCGCCGTCAGGCTGATGCGGGAAGTGGTGCGAGGACTCATGAGGAAAGTGTATCGCCTAGGGGTCGGGCTGCGACTGGGGAGTGAATCGTTTGGGTAATCTGAGAAGCTAACGATTGCTGTCTCTCGTTTGCCACAAGCGGGCCTGGCTGTCACAATGACAAAATCAGTTGAACGCTGACATTGGCCCGCACACAACAATGAAAATCTGCCCACAATGCGATACCGGCTATCCCGACAACACGGCGACTTGCCCCACCCATGGCGGGCCGCTGAGCGAGATTCTCGACCTGCGGCCGGGAATGTTGATCCGCAAGACCTATCGGATTGAGCGGCTGCTGGGCAAGGGTGGAATGGGCTCGGTTTACCTGGCGCGTCACGAGTTGATGGATGCGCCGCGGGCGCTGAAATTCCTGTCGCACGAGCTGAACAACGACGAGGCCTTCACGCGACGCTTTCTGCGCGAGGGCCGGATGCTGCGCCAGGTGCGGCACAAGAATGTGGTGGACTGCGGAGACCTGGAACGGGCCGAGGATGAGCGGCTGTTTTTCGCCATGGAATTCGTGGACGGGCCGGATCTGCGCGGCCTGATGCACCAGGCCGGAGGGCGGCTGGACGTGCCCGAGGCGCTCAGCATCGCGCGCGGCATAGCCGAGGGACTGGGAGCGGCGCACGCCCTGGGAATGGTGCATCGGGACATCAAACCGGAAAACGTACTCATGGCGCGCGACAAATCCGGCTGGGTGCCCAAGATCGCCGACTTCGGGATCGTGGCCACGGTAGAGAGCAGCACCGTCTACAAAACCACGCGCGGCAGCCTGCTGACGCCGCCCTACGCCGCGCCGGAACAGTGGCGGGGCACGCGCGCCAACGAGTTGGACGGGCGTACGGACCTGTACGCATTGGGCGGGGTGCTCTTCGAGATGCTCACCGGAGAGACGGTCTTCGAGGCGGAAAACTATGAGGGCTGGCTCTTCGAGCACTTGCAGACGCCGCCGCGGCCGCCCAGCAGCCTGCGCCCGGAGTTGGCTGGCTGGAAGGGGCTGGACGCGCTGGTGCTGCGCCTGCTGGCCAAGAATCGCGAAGACCGGCCCGGAGACGTAGCCGAGCTGCTGGGGATGCTGGATGCGGTGCGGCCGGCGGCCTCCGAGAGACAGCCGACGGTACAGGAGATTCGGCGGCCAACGATGATCGAGCCTGCGCAGACACGGCCAACACTGGCGCCGATTCCAGTTCCTGCTCCGGACCAGAAATCTGGGCAAATTGGACAAACAGAACAAGTCGGACCAGCTAGACACGTGGGACAAGTCACGCGGCTGAGCCCGGAACTGGAGGCGGAGCCGGATGCGGAGGCGATCAAGCCGCGGCGAGGCGCAAAATGGCTTCCCGAGGTGCTTATCGCCGCGGTCGTCCTGATGGTGTTCTTCTTTACATGGCAGGAATCCCGGACGCGGGATGCGAATTTGACCGCATATCAACCATCGCAGACGGCTACCGATACACAGCCGCAGACTCCGGTAACGAATCCGGATTCGACTACTCCGGCCGGGCAGGGGAAGGCGCTCTTCAAGCAGAAGCAGTATAAGGATGCCCTGCCGCTGCTCGATCAGGCCTGCACCGGCGGTGATGGAGAAGCTTGCGATGACTTAGGCCTGATGTATCAGGGGTTACCCGGCATTTCTAAGGATTTCAAGAAGGCGGCGGCTCATTTTACTTCTGCCTGCGATGCCGGAAACGCGGATGGTTGCTACAACATTGGAAATTTTTATTACGTTGGAACCTTGAACTTTGTCGATGAAGCCCGCGCAAGACCGCTCTTGGCAAAGGCCTGTGACGGGGGGAGCGATGAAGGCTGTTGGACTCTGGGCATTTCGTACTTGCAACCCATCCACGGCCCAGCCGACATCTCCCAGGCATTGGCCATTTTTACCAAGGCGTGCAATGCGGATTTGAGACGCAGTTGCTGGCAATTGGGCACGATGTACGAAAACGGCAGAATGGGCGTCGAGCAGGATTACGAGCGGTCAGTAAGTTATTTTTCCAAAGATTGCGAGCTTGGCGACTCCTCCGGTTGCGTCATGATGGGAAATGTTTATTGGTCCGGCAACGGAGTGGAGAAGAATACCGCCAAGTCCAATGAATATTTCAAGAGGGCCTGCTCGATGGGCGACACAAGCGCCTGCCAAACTTTGAAGGATTCCCACTAGCCGCCGCTTGACACCGTTCTCATCCAGCCTTGAAACTGCCTTCAGGCTGCCGCGCGCGGCACGCAAATTGCTTCCCGGCGCGTTGCGGGCAGAATGGAGATTTGGCCGGTGAGCGAAGCCAAGGCAAATCGGTTGAGTCTTCGGCTGAATTCGACCATGGAGAGCGTGGCCCAGGTGGAGGCGGCGGCGGACAAGCTGGCCGCCGAGGCCGGCCTGGACGAGTGCGAGCGCTTTCACGTGGCCATGGCGGCGCGCGAGGCCGCCGTCAACGCCGTGCTGCACGGCAACGAATACGACCCCGCCACGCAGATCTCCGCCAGCTTTGAAAACACCGGCGCGGCGCTGGTGATTACCGTTTCCGACCAGGGCGCGGGGCTGGACCCGGCCGCGCTGCCCGACCCCCTGGCCCCGGAAAATCTCTTGCGCGGAACGGGGCGCGGCATCTTCCTCATCCGCGCCTTCATGGACGAGGTGCGCTTCAGGCAATTGCATCCCGGAACCGAGCTGACCCTGATCAAGCATCTGGCGGCCAATGGCCCCAAAGCGATAGAGTAACTACACAGGGAGCTGGGCGGCCGATGGAGGTTCATCTTTTTCGCGCCGCGGCGCATTGCGTATCGGGCGGGTTCCATCATCCGAAGCTTCCAAAGTTTTATCACTGTACTACCAACAAGGAGGAAAGACCGTGGCATTGAAAATTGCTTCCCGGGAAGTGGACGGGGTCGTCATTTTGGATCTGAGCGGGCGCATCACCCTGGGCGAGGGCAGCGTGCAATTGCGCGACGCCGTTCGCGCCCTGATCGGCAAGGGAAACAAGCACATCCTGCTCAACATGGGAGAGGTAAACTACATCGACAGCTCCGGGCTGGGCGAGCTGGTCAGCGCCTTCACCTCGGCCAAGAATCAGCAAGCCGAGATCAAGCTGCTGAACCTGACCAAGAAGGTGCAAGACCTGCTGCAGTTGACCAAGCTCTACACGGTCTTCGACATCTACGACGACGAAGCCCACGCCATCACCGCGTTCCGGTAGGCAGAACCCGGGCAGCAGCTCAGTTGAAACCGACAAAAAAGGCCATGCCGCGCTGCGGAATGGCCTTTTTCGTCTGTATCTATCCACCAAATTCAGACCACCATGGAAGCGGGTTCTGGAATGTGGATCATCGGCATGACTGCCGCCATCGGCTGCTGCGCGTGGGAATGAGCGCTGCAGGTAAGCCGGTGGACAAAGTGGTAGGGCGGCCAGGGACCGGAGAGCTGCATCTGATACTCCCGCATCGAGGCGCAGGTGGTGGAGTACTTGTTCAAGTAGCGCTCCACGTTCTTGCGGTCAATCAAGTGGGCCATATCCAGCGTCATCTTGCAGTTATCGGTCAATCGGCAGCTAACCTCCTCGTCCAGCGGCATAAAGAGCCGGTGCATCTGGAAACTGACGGCGCGGGCGCGGGTTTGGCGCTCGCGCTGGCGGGAAGCGTTCTCGCGCAGGGTGGTGAAATACTCCCGGTTCGCTCCATCGCCCTGCGGGCGCTTGCCCGCGCCGTGACCGGAGCAGTCGTCCACCAGAATCTTCAGATGCATCTCGGACTTGCCGCGCAGCTTGTCAATGTGGCCGAGGAACTGGCGCTGATTGGATCGAATGGATTTGCGCAGGCTATCGTCGTCGTGGAAGACGGTTCCAAAGCGGAAGGGCAGCACGGTGGAGTGCTGGAAGCAGTCGGCAATAACCCGGGCGTGGTCCACGCCGGATTTCTGGTTGAGGGCTTCTGAGGGGTTGTGTTCGCTTACAACGACGGCCAGTTCGCTGGCGGGGTAAACGAAAACCTGGTTTCCGCTGACTCCGAGAAGCGATTCCACCGGAATGGGTTTGCGATGACGGGCTAATTCTGGAAATGCTTGTTTTTCACCGATGCAATAGGCATACCATGACATGAGAAGACACTCCGTCTCCGTGCGCCGGAAAGCGCCACTCGTTGGTGAAGCTCTGGGAACGTAGAAACAACAGCATAAAAGGCGAACTATCAGGGAATGGAAAACAGGCCCGTATAACTTGCAAGATATTAGCCCTGGGAAAATATAGCTGGCAACATTTCTCGTCACAGATCAGTGTGAACAGAGCCATACTCTTGAAGTCTGTATTTGTATGAGTAATATTGTTGTTGGTAGCGTGAACATTTGTACTGCTCTGATCAGACCAGCTAATCCTGGCTGTTGTCTGTAAATGCCACCAAGTTGCATATAAAGAACAAATCCCAATGTTAGTGGAACGCCGTCCCAGAAGCGGTTATGCAGGATTGAACACTGCCTTGCGTGGCCCGCTTCGAGTATTCTCATCGACAGGAGAAACGATTGAAACCCGTCCTTGCCCATACGCTGCGCAGCCTGCAACACAACATCCTGGCCGGCATCGTCACCATCGGACCGCTGGCTATTACCTTCCTGATCTTCAAATTTCTTCTCGATGAACTGGCCAAGGCCGGCATGCCTGTGATTCTGTTGCTGACAACGATTTTTCCGGAAATCTGGCTACACCATCCGTTGATACAGTCACTCCTGGCCGTCGTGTTAACCCTGGCAATGCTCTACGTGGTAGGCCGGGTCACATCCCTGGTGATCGGCCGCCAGGCCTTCAATCTCTTCGAGGCCGTGCTGGAGCGATTGCCCTTCGTCGCCAAAATCTATACATCGGTGCGCCAGTTGCTGGACACCATGATGACCAAGAAAGAATCCAGCCAGCGCGTGGTGCTGGTGGACTTTCCTCTTGCCGGTCAAAAGTCCATCGGGTTCCTGACGCGCACTATGACCGATGAGACCACCGGCGAATTGCTGGCCGCGGTGCTGGTGCCATGCGCCATCAATCCAACCTCGGCTTTCTTGCAGATACTGCCCATCAGTAGAGTCACGGATACCGATCTGACAATGGAGCAGGCCATGAGCATGATCATGACCGGCGGAGCCGTAGGGCCGGAGAGCATCCGTTTCACTCAGCCGGCGCTGGAGTCGGAGAAGAAAGCCACGCCGCCTGCATTCTCGGCATGACCGTGGCATAACAAGGATCGGGGTGTTCGTTCTTTGCGGCACTCCAAATTTAGCTGCCCGGCTCATCCGTAGCCAGCGTCTCTCCGGCGCGACCGCTTTCGGCGGCCACTTTGCGCAGGCTGACGTGTTCGAAGCGCGCCCAAATAATACCCACGGGCGCGATGCTGAGGAAGGTAACCGCCAGCAGCGTGGCAGCGCAAGCGGTGGCCGGCTCGGCGGCCACGCCGAAGAATCCGGACATAGCTGCGGCCACAAGGCCAATCTGCGTGAACCAGCCGATGATCGGCAGTTGCATGCTGCTGGCAGCCATGCCGGAGGCCATCAGCAACATGCATTTGGCCAGCGTCAATCCTGCCAGTTCCGGACTGGCGATAAAGGCCGTGGTGATCTCATAATATGCCAGGGTAATCAGCATCCACATGCCCAGCGAGAGTGAGGAGGCTATGCCGAAATCGGAGAAAGAACGCAGCGTATCCAGGCCGGCGCGAAAGGCGCGGATCTTATCGCCGACGGCGTGTCCCAGGCCCTTGGAGATAACGCTGAAGGCGTCTTCCAGAAGCGTCGCCACTGCTCCACCAGCCAGTCGCACGACAACCAGAAACAACGCTCCCGCTATGGTGGTGGCGAGCGCCCAGTAACTGACATTCCGGATGATTTCAGGATGGGGCAGCGCGCCCGCCGGAGCCAGCAGGATGACAGAGCAGAAAATCAAAGCCATGGAGCCGGCGTCGAAGAGCCGCTCGACGATGTAAACGGCAATCTGATTGCTGAGCGGGAGGCCGGTCTTCTTTGAGACCAGATAGGGGCGCACGGGATCGGCAACGCGGCCAATGAGTGCCACCGCAGTAAAGCCAATGACCTGCGTTCCCAGCAGTGAGAATAACGGCACCTTTTTGATATGGCGCAGCAGCAGCGCCCAGCGCACCGCGCGAAAAACGTAGCAAATATAAATGCAGCCGAAGGCAAAGCTGATCTTGCGCCAGTCAGCCAGTTTGAGTTGCGAGACAAAGACGCCAAAGTCAAAGTGAATCCTGTCGCGCCCCCAGACAACCAGCGCAACCAGCGCCAAAAACACCACCGCTCCCAGAAACAACTCGCGCTTCTTCAATATTTCTCCGTTCACGCTAACATCAATCTCTGTTATCTAGTTTCTCATCTGAACATGAAAATAACGTCAGCGTTCAGGCATTTCTTGCGAAGCCGCCTGCCTTGCCTGCGCGGCCGCTCGCTTCGCCTCGGCTTCGCGCGCCAGCACGCGGCGGTTGAACTCGTGAATCACTCGCGCCACGTAGACTTGCGTCTCACGATAAGGGGGAATGCCATTGTACTTATCCACCGCCTCCGGGCCGGCGTTGTAAGCGGCCAGAGCCTTCGCCATGTTGTCGTGGTAGCGAGTGAGCAGCGCATCCAAATACGTTGCGCCGCCGCGCAGATTCTCGTCCGGCTTGAAGCTGTCCGCGACGCCCATGTCTTTGGCGGTGGCGGGCATTAGCTGCGTCAGACCGCGGGCGCCGGCGCGGCTGACGGCGCGCGTGTTACCGCCGCTCTCGGCCTTCACCAGGCTGGCCAGCAGGTCCACGTCCAGATTGTGCTCCCGTCCGGCATTGTTCAGCATCTCGCCCAGATCCGCCGGCGAGAGCTTTGTGTCGTGACGGGAATGCGGGCTGGCAGCGGATGGATTGGAAGTCTCTGCGGATTTAGGCTCCGGCGGCGGGTCAGCAAGTTTTTCGATCTCTGTGATCTCCTCGGACCGGAACTCGATGTAGTTATCCTCGCCGGCGCTAAGGTAAAGCCGAACGCGCCCCTCGATTTCTGCGTGGTGATCGCAGCGCATCTCAAATCCGTTGCGCAGGATGATGCGCTCGGCCGCGTGTGCGGAGAGTGACAAAAATGCGAAAGCCGCCATGATCCCTGCCAGAATCGAGATACTTTCGCGCATCTTTGTTCCTGTTCTCAAATTCAGCCTTGCTCCTCAAACACTCGCCGCAACGCGTTTGGCGATGGCCTCTTCCAGCACCACGGCCACGCCATCCTCATCGTTGGGCGGGGCCAGCTCCCAGCCGCGCAACTCAGCCATCGACCTTAGCTCCTGCGCCGCATTGCCCATCATCACGGCCTGCCCTGCCCACTCCAGCATAGCCACATCGTTCCAGTTGTCGCCGATGGCCATACTCTCTTTGCGATCCACTCCCAGCAGTGCGGCAAGTTTTTCAAGCGCCGAAGCCTTCGAGACTCCCGGCGGCAGCAGGTCGAGAATGGTTATATCGCGCGCCGCATACTCGGTCTTGACACATTCGCACGAGCCAGCCCACTCACTGGCATTTAGCGCCTGCTCAGCCTGGCGCATCGCGCTCACGCCGCCGCATACCATGCCCTGAATGGGGTCTTCGCCGTCCACGAGCGCATCCTCCAGCGGCTTGACCACCTCGATGGCATTGCGATTGGCTTCGACCCAAAGAGCGATGCGCCCATTTGCTTGTTCCAAATCCTCGAGCACCAGTTCGCCGCGGCCGGGACGGTCAAAGGTGAAGACCAAAGCACCGAATGGCCGGAGCAACTGGCAGAGTCCGCGCGCGGTATGAGACGGGAGCTGGCAGCGGGCCAAAGAGTCACCGCCCAGTGTGCGGATCGCTGCTCCATTGGACGTGATGAGGGGCGTATCCGTTCTGAGGCCGAGACCTTCAAGCAGCGGAGTGGTGTAGGCTGTGCGACGGCCGGTGGCGATGGCTACGGTGATGCCTGCCTGCTGCGCGGCCTTGAGCGCCCGTGCTGTGCGCTGACTGATGACCTGCGCAAAGGTGGGCAGCAGCGTGCCGTCCATGTCGATGGCCACCAGGCGAACGGGAAGGTGCATAGCTCTAGTTTAGCTGGCCACCTGTGTCACTTCCGGTGGGGCCTCCTGCCTGCGGCGCTATCCCTGCCTTTGCAGATAATTACCTTCTGATGGCGCATATTGGCAGTATGAACAGAAAATGGCCCACACCCCTCTTCGATCTGTCAACGATGCCCCCGGTCCGTACCACCCGCTGGCCCCCCCCCACCCCCCCTATTTACTGTGGAACTGTGAAACTGTGGAGCGGAGGGTACGCCCACCACCCTGCTTCCTGTGTAACTGTGAAGGGGTGTCAGGCGTCCACGAACCTATCCAGGGCGGCAGCTGGGCCTTCCTGCTGGTTTCAGCCCGATCCGGTAATCTTGAATGCATGGAACGGATTTGCAGCCAGTGCCGCGCCATGCTCGGCGAAAGAACTGTAGCGGATTGGTGCCCGGCTTGCGGCGGAGCGCTCATCGAGCGTGCCACGCTCCCCGGCGAGGATCTTCATAATTTGGCCTCACCTCAGGTGATCGATCATCGCGGCATCGTGCTGCCCCGGCGTCATGCGCTGGGCGGAATTATCACGCCGCAGTGAGGTTGTATCGCGATCGTCGAGACGGATGAATCAGGCACTTATATCGAGTCCAACCGCCTCGGCCAAACGGGCCTGGCGCTCATCGAAAGTCCAGAAGCGCTCTGCCTTCAACTCCAGTGCGCAAGCGACATGCAGAGAATCAAGCGTGCGCACGCCGAGGGTGGGGCCGTGCATCTCGGCGAGTTGGATACTGGTCTCCCAAAGCTTTTCGGGTAAACTGGCCAGAATCCAGACTCCGCTTCTGCAATCCCGCTGGAAGTTATTCCATGCATGCTGAGCTTCCGCTGTCGAGAAACGTCCTCGAAAGACCTGCTGGTAGAGCGCGTGGGCAAATTCGGCCCGGTTAAGAGGCGTTATCAAGACACCGGGAGCCGCACTCATGCGGCGGTCAGCCTCCTCAGAGTGGACATCGCCAAGATAGCAGGAGGCTAGGAAGCTGGAATCCGCAAAGATATTCAAAAGCGGTCCTCCCTATCGGCGATCAGGTCCTCAACGATTGGGAAGACGCGGTCACCGAAGATGGCGCGGCGTCGCGCGGCAAAATCCGGCCATTCAACCGGGCTCGGCTTCGGCGGAGTTCGCGGCACCAGATCGCCTAACACCTCGTTCCGCTCGCGGACTTCAATCTGCACGCCAGCCTTGAGCCAGGCTTTGACCTGACGGGTGTCACGAAGCTGCCGAAGGGTGATGCTTTGCATACTTTAGAATGTGACACAAAATGTGGCACATTGTCAAGCGGGCTTTGGCTTGCACCGACTGAACAGTTTCCGGGTCGGCGACGATCAGCCCAGAACATGAGAGATCGTCGCGTGAGATTTGGAAACGCTTCTCAGTCTGTTCTCGCCGGGCAACTTTATTTACACCTTTACAACCGTCGATAGCCGGGAACTCCTGACTTTAGGCGCATGGAGTTTTCACGGAACCAAAGATCCGCGGGACGCGTAATGAAGAATTGCGTCTCGACGATGACGAGGCACTCGGAGGTGACAGATGCACAATCCGTGGTGGATGCACGCCTTTCTGACAGTTCATATCGCTGCCGGTAGCGGAGCCTTTGTGCTAGCTCCGCTGGCGCTGGTCACTGCAAAGGGTGGCAAAGCACATCGTCTGTGGGGAAAAATCTACTTCTGGTGTATGACCGTCGTCGCTGCTACAGCGCTTGTTATGGCCATCTACCTGCCAGTCCTCTTTCTTGCGCTGGTGGCAATCTTCAGTTTTTATGCGACCTTCGCGGCGTACCGCGTGCTTGGTCAGAAGGACGCCTGGAAAGGCGCTTCGGTGGTCCGTGGACTGGACTGGCTGGCCGCCATCCTCTGCTTCGCAGCCAGTCTGACGCTCGTTTTGTTGGGAGCCGCTCGACCGGAATTCGTGCAGAACCTGCGTATCCCCGCGATTGTCTTCGGAGCCGTTGGAATGCGCATTTCGGGCAGATCCATATGGCGCTTCACGCATCCGCCGGCGGAGAAGATGTTCTGGTGGTACGTTCATCTGCAGGGAATGATCGGAAGCTACATTGCTGCCTGGACCGCTTTCTCGCTTGTCACAATCGGCCCCCTGCTGCATGGAGTCTGGTGGCTGTGGATCGTGCCCATTTCGGTCGGCATACCCGCCATCGTCGCGACGACGGCTTACTATCAAAGGAAGTTCGCTAGTAAGCCAGGGGCCGCCCTTGCATGAGTAAGCATCAGAGCGAAGATGTTTCGTCCTGCCAAGATAGAGGGTGCACAATAGCCTCTGGATTTCTAACCTAAGGTCAACTCCTGGTGAGTCGTACTCGCCCGTTGATGCTAAATCGCCGAGGCGCAAACTGGGCTATTTTAGGAAAACTCCGGCGTTCTGGCCGGTTGATCTTCAATACGGAAATTATCCCGTCGCCTGTTTGTTCAACCACATCATTCGTACCTCAGCGCCTCAGCCGGCAGAATGCGTGAAGCAGCCGACGACGGATACAGCGTGGCCAGCAGCGAAATTCCAATCGAAACAACGGAGACAATGATGCCATCGAAGGGACGCGGGGCAAAGGGCAGAGTGTCGATGGAGTAGACCTCGGCGGATAAGTGGATGAAGTGATAATGTCCGCCGGCCCAGGCGGTCAGATAGCCGAAGGCCAGACCAATGATTGTCCCGATGATGCTGATGAGGAAGCCTTGTAGCAGGAAGATGCGGCGTACCTGCGCGGGCTGCACGCCGAAGCTCATCATCACGGCGATGTCGCGCGTCTTCTCCATCACCATCATGGTGAGGGCGATGAGAATATTGAGCGCGGCGACGATGACGATGAGCGCGATGATGATGAAGGTGACCACCTGCTCCAGTTTGAGGGCGCGAAAGAGTTCGCGGTTCTGTTCCATCCAGTTGGTGGTCATGAAGCCGCGTCCGGCCTCGCGCTCGATGACTTCGGCGATGCGCGGAGCGCGGTCCAGGTCGTCCACCTTGAAGCTGATGACGGAGAGCAGGTCGGGCTCGCTGAAGAGGCGCTGGGCTTCGGAGAGCCGCATGAAGGCCATGCCCGAATCATATTGATAAAAACCCGACTGGAAGATGGCCGCGACGCGAAAGCGCTGGTATTTGGGCGTGAGGCCAAGCGGGGTCAGTTCGCCCTGAGGGCTGGTGACAAGTACGCTGTCGCCCACCTGCGCGCCGATGGTTTCAGCCAGATTTTTGCCCAGCACCAGCGCCGGGTCTGGCGTGTTGATCCAGCCTTCGCCGGGAACCGGTTGCGCCACCTTGCTGCGCGCCTCCGGTTCCAGGTCCTGGGCCGAGCCGGAGACGATGGTGCCGAGCAGGCTGCTGACCGTCCGCTCCTGGTCGGGGATGATGCCCTTGATGAGCGCGAATCCGGCACGAGGGCCGCGCGAGACCAGCACCTGTCCGTAGATTCCCGGAGCTGCGGCGGTGACGTGGGGAACACGGCGCAGGCGTTCGAGCAGCGGCTGCCAGTCGCGAATGCCGTCCGACTCAACGCGCATCAGGTCCACGTGAGCCGAGACGCCGAGCAGGCGCTCCTGCAAGTCGCTCCTCATGCCGTTAGTGATGGCCAGGGCAATGATGAGCGCAGCCACGCCGGCGGCCACGCCGGCGATGGAGATGATGGTGACCACGCCCACCACGGCTTGCCGCCGCTTGGCCTTCAGGTACCGGGTTGCCACGTACAGCTCGAACAGCATTGAATCTATTTTACTTGCACGCCTGCTTGTCCTGCTTACTTCTCTTCCGCGGCAATCACCGTCTTGGCTAAGCCCACATTTTCGTGCCGGTCGTAGACGCGCACGGCGATCAGATGCTCGGCAATCTTGGTCTCTGCTGGCACGGGAATGAGAATGTCGTAGTGTTCGCGCTTCGAGTCGGAGATGCGGCCCACCGGCTCAATGTACTGCCATGGACCGGCGTCGAGCGAGTATTCAGCGCGGGCGATGGGCGAGAAGGCATCTTCGGCGTCGAAAACCACGCGAAACTGCTTCACGCAGGGCGAATGTTTGCAATCTTCCTTGAGCGCATGAAGCGCGGAGACGACCGGCGGCGTGGTGTCCACCTCGAAGCGCTCGCTGATTTTGTCGCCCGTTAGCGCGTCGCCGGGAGTGTGCGAGGGCGCGTCGGAGGCTACGACCTTAACCTGATAGCCTCCATCGGGAATCAACGTGGCGTCGAAGCTGTAGGCCTTCTCGCGGAGGTTGTCCTTGAGCACCCGCCAAACGCTTTCGCCATCTCCACGCAAGTAGAGGGAGTAGGTCAGCTCGTCGCCGTTGTCGTCGTGCGCCGCCCAGCGAACAGTAATGGCGGTGCGATCTTTTGCAGCCTGCAAGGGAGCGTTCGTGCCAGCATCGTGATTGATTCCAGGATTCTGGCTGGGATTCTGACCCGCGTTTGGCCCAACGTTCGGGATAGCAGTGGGAAAGGCAATGTTGACCGGCGTAGGCTGACCGGCTGGCTGATTCTGGCCGTTCCAGCGCGCTCCGGGTACGACCACCAACTCGTCCACTACTGGAGCGGCGTTCACCGGCAGATAGTTGACGCCCACGCTGCCGAGGTTTCCATTCGAGCGGAGCTCAGCCTTCCATTGCAGGAAGCGGCCGGCGGGCGAGGCCACCGCGCCGTCACGGAGCGGTAGCCAATCGGACCAGCCCCAGTCAGCGCGGCTTTCGCCGTTGCGGCCACGCGCGGGCTGCTCCACGTTGCCGGTGCGCGTCAGCAATTCGTAGTTGGCCGAGCCAGGTTGCACTTCGACGCGGCCGAAGCGAGCCAGCGCGCCTGCATCGAGCACGTCGCTGGCGTATTCGTGTTTATCGGCGGTTGGTCCGAGTGTGAATAGCTTGCCGGTGTTGCCCGTGCCAATGAGGAGGCTCTCCGGCTGGCCTTTTGCATTTTGCGCGACAGCCAGGCTCAGCCCTTGCTGCGCGGTCAGATGGGCGATGTCAGCATAGCTTCCGTCGTCGGCGATGCGAAAGATGCGGCCGCGATTGCCGGTAAGCACCAGCAAACCCTCCGCCTGCGCAGCCAGCGCGTAGACGATGTCGTCCTTGCCGGACCAGAACTTGCGCGGCGCCTGGCCTTCTGCAAGCGTATAAATTTCACTGCCCTCGGAGACCGAGGCGCTGATGTTGGCCGCCTGCATGGAGCCTGGCTGCATGAAGGTCACCATGGCGCCCATGCCGGGACCCTGCACATTCAGCGGAGGCAGCGGGTTGCGGCTCTTATCGCCTACGCTGGCAGTGTAGATGGTTCCGTTGACGGAGACGGCGACCGCGGTAATCTCGCGGCGAGGAGCTTCAAAGAGGACGTAGCCTTTGCCCTGCGGACTGATGCGATAGACCAGGCCGGAGCCGTCGGTGCCGGCGATCAGGTTGCCCTGCGCATCCCAGGCTAGCGAGCGAATGTGCTGCTCATCGCTCTTGAAGAAGGCTTCGGGCTTGGCGCCGGGCTTGGCCACATCGACGCGGTAGATCGCGCCCGGCCCGCCGGTGGCGATGTAGAGCCGCCCGGTTGCGTCAAAGGTCATCTCCCAAATGTAGTGGGATTTTGCACCGGGTTTTTCCGGGCTCTTTACTTTGTCCGCAGCCGGCTTAACGTCACTCGCTTTACTGTCGCTCGCTTTGCCTAAATCCTTGCCGTCGGCAGATTTACCGGTTGCAGTGCCTGCGTCTGCCGATGCGTCGTCGAGTTTTGCCGCGTCGAAGACAACCGTTGCGTTGGCCTCGTCCTGTTTAGCGGTGGCGTCGGGTTTGAGCCGAAAAACCTTGCCGCTGGGCAACGTGGCAGCGTAGAGTAAGCCATCGGGGCCGAGGCGGACGACCTGGACGGAGAGGTCTTTGGTCTCAAAGAGCGTAAAGGGCTTGCCATCCGGCGCAATGCGCAGCACGGTGGCCGGCGAGGCGGTTCCCACGTAAGCTGTTCCGGCTTTGTTCACGGTGACGGACCAGGCGTAAGTGGAGGGCGTGGTGGCCAGCTCGGTCAAGCTCGGCCCCTCGCGCAGATGGCCGTCGCTGGTAAGCGCAACGCCCTGTGGCGTGCCCTTTTCAAACTCCTCCAGCCGCGACTGGGTCCAGAGGTGCGTTCCCTGGGCGGATGCGCAGAGTGAGGCAAGGGCCATCCCGGCCACGGCCAGCGCGGAGAGACGGAAGGCAAAACGGGAGCGGCGAATCGTACGGTAGGTAAGAAACATTCTGCCGTTGAGTTTACTAAAGTTGGGTGGGAAGGGTCTTGATGTGACGGCAAAGCTGGCACCTCGGGTACCCCCACCCATATTTTGGGCGCAAAATCCTTGTTTTCTTGAGGTTACAAGGAGGGTTGCGCTGCAAAATATAGAAAACAAAGAGGTTCCATGCAAAATATTCCAGGATAAGGAGTTACGTGATGTTTTGGCCTCTCTCAGCTGCTTTCGGCACGGTCTCCCTGGTTCCCGAATGCGAGCGACCAGGGGCGCCCAACGAAGCAGATGCACAGGTACGATGTATGAAGAAAGACTTCTGAGGATCATTGTGCGACAAAGTGGGGAAATAATCTGCAAGGACTAGCCGTCCAAGCGAACAGCGCTTGCGCGCCATGGAGTTTGTGCTATCCCAGGTCCCCAAATGAAAGGGACCTAGGGCATCCGGCTAGTGCTTGATTGGATTGGTGATGATCTCAATCTTTACAGGATCGCTTCCGTCACTGGGTATATGCACCGTCGAAAGTCCTCCCTGGGCAGTGGTGGACATCCTTATGTCAAGGTCAGTACTCTCAAAGCCCGAGTTGGCGAGGGAGATGCCACTATCGAAATTTACCAATGATCCGTCCTTTTTGTATTGACCTGCCGATTGCTCCAAGCCTCAATGCCGGAAGTGGCGCATTCCGGTGAAGACCATGGCCATGCCCAGCCGGTCAGCGGCGTCGATGACGTCTTGATCTTTCACGGAGCCGCCGGGTTGGATGACGGCGGTGGCTCCGGCGGCGGCTACGGCTTCAAGGCCGTCGGGGAAGGGGAAGAAGGCATCGGAGGCGGCGACACAGCCCTTGAGCGGCAAGACGGCCTTCATGGCGCCGAAGCGGGCGGCGTCTACGCGGCTCATCTGGCCGGCGCCGACGCCGAGAGTCTGGCCGTCACGCGCATAGACAATGGCGTTCGACTTGACGTGCTTGCAAACGCGCCATGCGAAGAGCAGGCTGCGCAGCTCCTCGGCTGTGGGCGGACGCCAGGTGACGATCTTCAGGCCGGGGTCGAGAGCCGTTGCATTGATGCGGCCGGTGTCGGCGTCCTGCAGGAGCAATCCTCCCGACACATGCTTGACGACGGGGCGCGGCGGGGCGGCGTGAACCTCGACCAGGCGCAAATTCTTCTTGGCGGCGAAGCGCTCGCGGGCCTCGGCGGTGAAGCTGGGCGCGGCGATGGCCTCGACGAAGAGCTTGGCGATCTCCGCGGCCGCGTCGCCGTCCACGGCGCGATTGATGCCGATGACACCGCCAAAGGCCGAGACCGGATCGCAGGCCAGCGCCTTGAGGTAGGCTTCGAGGATGGTGGAGCCGGTGGCCGCGCCGCAGGGGTTGGTGTGCTTGACGATGATGACCGCGGGTTCGTCAAACTCCTGCGCGAGTTCCCAGCAGGCGTCCAGATCGACTAGGTTGTTGAAGCTGAGTTCCTTGCCCTGTAGTTGGGTTGCACCGGCAATTCCCTGCCCTGAGCCGTCGGAATAGAGTGCGGCGCGCTGATGAGGATTTTCGCCGTAGCGCAAGGACTGCGCCAGCGGGAGGTTGATGCGCAGGGTCGGCACCTGCGGTGCGGTGGACGCCTTCGGCACGGCTTGATCTGGTGGGGGTGCGTCGGAAATCTGGTCAAGCGTGTTGGCGATGGCTGTGTCATAGGCCGCAGTCAGCGCAAAGGCCTGTCTGGACAGCCGCCAGCGCGTCTCCCGGCTCAGGCTGCCACCAGTAGCCTTGAGTTCGTCGGCCAGCGCCGGATAATCGGCGACGTGAGTGACGATGGCCACGTCTTCAAAGTTCTTGGCCGCTGATCGCACCATCGACGGGCCGCCGATGTCGATGTTCTCGATGAGATGGCCGAATGCTACGCCGGGCTGAGCGGCGGTCTTCTCGAAGGCGTAGAGGTTCACCACCACCATGTCGATGGGCTGGATGCCATGCGCGGCGACGGCGGCCTCGTGCTCCTTGTTGCCGCGAATGTAAAGCAGGCCGCCATGGACCTTGGGGTGCAGAGTCTTGACGCGGCCGTCGAGCATTTCGGGAAAGCCGGTCAGCTCGCTGATGTCCTTGACGGCGAGGCCAGCCTCGCGCAGCGTTCGCGCGGTTCCGCCGGTGGAGACCAACTCCACGCCGAAGCCTGCCAGCGCCTGGGCAAACTCCACCAGGCCGGTTTTGTCCGTCACACTGAGCAACGCTCGCCTAATCCGCTTCACCACACTCACAGTCGCACTCCTGATTTGGGGTTTCGCTAAACTCCAGAGTACAACGCGGGGGAGCGGAATCAATGAGGCCGCAGCGGTCTGATGTTACCAGAGTGGCGAGCAGCCTCCTGCACAGTTGCCTGAAATGCATTAAAGTTATGATATGGGCAGTTCCCCTCCCACTTCTCCCAATCCGGATTATCTGCCTCCCGATGCCGGCTTCAATCCGCCACCGCCGCCGCTTCGCAGGCTGCGTCCCTCGTGGTCTTACGCGCCTGCTACCTATGCGCTGGTGGCCATCAACTGCCTGGTTTTTTTAGCCATGGTGGCGCTCCACGTCAGCGCGGTCAATCCCACCCCCGACCAACTAATGTACTTTGGGGCCGACAACGCCGGCAACGTGCTGGTCTATGGACAATGGTGGCGCATCGTCACCGCCATGTTCGTGCATGTAGGCTTTCTTCACCTGGTGGTGAATATGTGGTGCCTGTGGAACCTGGGGTTGCTGGCCGAGCCGCTGATGGGTTCGGCGGGAGTGCTGGCGGTGTACATCCTCACCGGCGCTGCGGGCAACCTGCTGTCCACGTGCGTCAACTGGCTGCGGCCTTTGCATGAAGCCGGAGTGGTTGTCTTCCCAGTGGGGGCCGGAGCTTCAGGCGCGGTC
>CAWDQS010000092.1:0-12494 GCA_963804295.1 uncultured Acidobacteriaceae bacterium | reverse complement strand
TGAACGTCCGGATGTAACCTTCAAAGTCTTCCAGTTTCCGCCGGATCAGATTCCGCGCATCGACGGCAACACGGATGATTGGGCGATGGTGCCTGACAGTTATGCCATCGGCCTGGATCAACTGGAAGACACTGGTGCTCCTGGCGGACATGGCGCCTACGATCCGAAGGAGATCAATGTCAAGGTAAAGGTTGGATGGGTCAAGGGGTTGAACCGGCTTTATTTTCTCTATGAAGCCGACAAAAAGCATTGGGACTTCGCCCGGCCCGATTTGCACAACGACATCTTTGAAGTTGTTGTTGATGGCGATCTTTCAGGCGGCCCGCTGATCGATATCTATCACCGCGATGTATGGACAAAGCAGGCAGTGGGTGACATGGCCACCATTGATCCGCGCATCAGCAGCTCGGATGCGTACTTTTCCTATCAGGGCAACCACGCGCAGAACTACCACATCTTTACGCCGGCGGAGGGCAAAGATTGGACGATGGACTGGGGTTGCGCGCAGTACACCAAGGAACTGCCCTACGCCAATCACGCGCTCAAGTACAACTTCAAGCCCGGAGAAGGCGGCAAGCTGGTGCTGGAGTTCTACATCACTCCATTCGACTACGCCGGCTGCGAGGGCCCGGAGCGCGCTGTTGAATCTCTGCTGACGGAGAACAAGCTGATTGGCCTCTCCTGGGCGGTAATTGATTACATCGATCCAACTTCGAACAAGCGCCACTTCTGGAATCTTTCGCACAAACATACTTTCTTCGGAAACGCATCCGATCTGGTCGGATTCCGCCTGATGCCTCTGGAGCCGCAGTTCCGCAAGCCCATCGACGCGCAGTGGAATTTCAAGATCGTCGATATGGACCGGCGAATCGTGGCCTTCAAGGACAATTCCGTGGGAGAGATTACATCGTGGAAGTGGGACTTCGGTGATGGAACGACATCGACCGAGCAGAATCCCATTCATCAATACAAGGAGACTCACGGTAAAGAAGGGATCTACACCGTTATCCTTTACATCACCGGGCCGGCGGGAACTTCGCGCATGGCCAAGGTGTGGGATGTGCATCTCAGGGGCTAGTGTTTAGACCACATGAATTCGTAATTAATCATGAACAAGCGCGGGCGGGGACGTTCGCGCTACAGCCGGCCAGGAGGCCGGCGCTACATTCATGCAATTACTTAATCACGCGGTCAAGATACTAAACCTGTAGGCAAGCGGAAGGAATGAACGTGAAATCGGATCGACAACTTGCCCTTCCGCCCATGCGCTATTTGTTAGTGCTCTGGCTTTTTGTCATGAGCGCGGTGGCTTACCTGGACCGTACGAATATCTCGATTGCCGGTCTGCATATCGGCCGCGAGTTTGCAGTTGACGATGTGCATCTTGGCTGGATCTTCAGCTCATTCCTGGTTGGCTACGCGAGCTTTCAAATTCCCGTTGGGCTGCTTGCGCGGCGGCTTGGCCCGCGTCTCGTCTTGGGCCTCGGCTTCGCCTGGTGCAGTGTTTTTGCGATCATGATGGCGCTTGTTCCCCCTCATGTGCACGGTGCGCTGCTGATTCTAACACTGGTGCGCTTTGGCCTGGGCGCTGGCGAGGCCGCCATGTATCCGGCTGCCAGTCAATTCGTCGAGCGCTGGTTTCCAGTATGTGAGCGCGGCAAGGCGAATGGATTGATCTTTGCCGGCATTGGCATTGGCGCCGGCCTGACGCCTCCGCTGGTCACGGCGATCATCCTGCGTCACGGATGGCGTGCCTCCTTCTGGTTCAGCGCTCTGGCCTGCGCAGTGGCGGGCCTGGTGTGGTACGTTGCTGCCCGCGATACACCCGAAGAATACCCCTTGATTCGTGAAACGGAAAAAGCTCTCATCACCCAGAATCGAAATCCGTGTTCTCTCTCCGGCCCATCCGCCGGCACGCAAAACGGCAAGCCCGGCGTGCCCTGGGCACAGATCTTCAGTAGCAAGGCAGTGCTGGCCATTACCGCGAGTTACTTCGCCTTCGGCTATGTAGCCTGGCTCTTCTACACCTGGTTTTATACCTATATGGCGAAGGGGCGAGGCATCGACCTCAAGACCAGCGCGATCTTCACCATGCTGCCTTTCATCGCGCTGACAATCGGCTGCCTGGGCGGAGGAGTGCTCAGCGATTGGGTTGCCAGCCGCTTCGGTATGCGCATGGGACGCTGCTTGGTTCCCGCGCTCTCGCTCGCGGTTGCCGCGGCTCTTCTGGTGCTCGGATCAGGAGTGCGAAGTCCGGTAGCCGCGGCGGTGATTCTCGCTTGTGGCGAGGGCGTCTTGTTCATCTCGCAAAGCATCTTCTGGGCAGTCACGGTCGATATCGCTGGAGAGCATGTCGGCGTGGTTTCCGGCATCATGAATATGGGCGGGCAGGCCGGCGGGGTTTGCACGGCTTTGCTCACTCCGCTGATCGCGAAACACTTTGGCTGGGAGATGTCGTTTGTGACCGCGGCTTCCATCGCGGCGCTAGGCTCGCTGGCATGGATCGCAATTAATCCGACCAAAATAGTCGCAGATTTGGCACCAAGCAGAGAGTGAGATCGATTGTAAGTGGATGAATTATTTGCGGAGAATAATTCATGCATTTCAGGGATATATTATCCAAACCTGCATTCGCTTCTCAGTTCAACAAGAAAAAGCACAAATATATAGCCGAGAGGCTGAAGTTGGATATATACTGGCGCGGAGCCGTCAAGTAACAATGTAATTTCAGGATCGTCTCATCCAGCGGCTGACAAGGACCGATGCAGAGAGGTTTCGATCATGACACACAGCTGTTTTAATTCGCGCAGGAATTTTCTGAAGACTTCCGTGCTTGGAGGCGCTGCCGCAGCGGCGGCTATGCGTCTGCCCATGGCAGATGCCGCAACCACCACCCCTGCTCCCGCCGCCGCAGCCGCCGCCAAAGGCATTCTCCCCAGCCGTGTCGGGCTCGCTGCGGGCGATGATCGCGCCAACATAGCATTCAAGTCGCTGGAGCCGTTCAAGAAGGAAATCGCGGCGGCCATTGGCAACAAGCGTGTGATTCTCAAGCCCAATAACGTGATCATCAACGTCCCGCTGTGCGCCAGCCATGCCGACAATCTGGAAGGCATCCTGGAGTTTCTGAAGTCCATCGGCAAAACGAATGTCGTCATCGCCGAGTCGCCTGCCAACGGTTCGTGCATGGAGAGCTTCTCCAACTATGGCTACAACAAGTTTGTGGACAAATACGGCGTCAAGCTGGCCAACCTGGACGACGACAAGTTTGATACTGTTTATTGCGTTGACGAGAAAGACTTCCAGCCCAAGGCCTGCCGCATGTCGAAGATGTTGAGCGACCCGAACAACTTTGTCATCTCCGCGGCGGTGCTCAAGACGCACGACATTGTAGGCATCACGCTCTCGCTGAAGAACATTGTTGTCGGTGCGGCAATCAAGGATAAGAACGGCGCCAGAGACGCCAGGAATGACAAGCGCCTCACACATGGCGGCGGCTTTCACGGCATCAATTACAACCTATTTGCACTCTCGGCCAAGCTGCACCCGGATCTGGCGGTGATTGATGGCTACCAGGGAATGGAAGGCACCGGCCCGGTGCATGGCACGCCGGTTGATCAGAAAGTCTGCATCGCCAGCCTGGATTGGCTGGCCGCCGACCTGGTGGGAGCGCAACTGATGGGCGTTGACTACAAAAATATCGGTTACCTGAAGTACAGCGCCGATGCGGGCGACCGGGGACAGGGTGATTTGAGCAAGATTGAGATCGTTGGCCCGCCGGTCAAGGATTACGTAAAGTCCTATCAGCTACCGAGGAACTGGGATAAGATTCAGAGCTGGCAGAAGCCGACGATGATCGCCTGAAGGATTGTTGCTCTAAGAGACAATATCTCTCGCGGAGGACGATGCGCTGCGCGCGGACCCGACCGCGAAGAAACAACCGGCTCGTGTGTTGTCACCGAAGTCCTTTGAAAAAAACAACCTCAGATCCTTCGACTCACCACCCCCAAGCTAACAATCGCTTGGGCTCCGTTCGCTCAGGATGACAGCAATAGTAATGATGTGAATTTCAGAGACAGGACACTGGCTGCGCGGACGATTGCCAAAAGCTGTTTTGGAGAGGATGCTATGTCAGCATCTTGCAAACTCGATCACATGCAGGAAGGTATGAGCCGCCGCACATTTTTGGCCGGCGCCACCGCCGCGGCTACTGCCACGGCATTGGATGGCGCGCATGCCCAAGCGGCGATTGTTGACAACATTCCCATCATCGACGCGCACATTCATCTCTTCGACGGAACACGACCGCTGGGCGCAAGGTACATGGGTTCTCCAGCCTATCGGGCAATTTCCAAGACCATGCTTCCCGCGATGTATAGCACTTTGGCAAAGCCAACCGGCATCGTTGGCGCAATTGTGGTTGAATCGAGCGCCTGGATTGACGACAATCTCTGGTATCTCGAAACTTGCCGGGACAATCCGATTATGGTCGGCGTCTCGGGCAACCTCAATCCGACGCAGCCGGATTTTGGCCAATATGTGGAGCACTTTCACAAGGACCCGCTGTATAGGGCGATTCGCTCCAGCCGCTTTTACAGCGCGGATAACGGCAAAGTTACTCTCAATCCTGACCAGGTCGCCAATTTGAAGCTGCTGGCTCAAGCTGATCTGGCGCTGGACACAGCCAATCCCAGCATGAATCTCATGCTGGCCAACGTCCTACTGGCCGATGCCATTCCTACCTTGCGCATCATCATGGACCATCTGCCTTCCTTCGATCCATCGGCGGATAATCAGCAGGCCTATGAGGCGGTGGTGAAGGAGATGGCGGCTCGTCCCAATATCTTTGTCAAGCTCTCGGAGGTCTATCACCCGCGGGTGACGGACGGCGTCATCGTCAAGGACTATGAACCGCTGCGCGCCCGCCTCGAATATCTCTTCAACGCCTTTGGCGAGGATCGCGTCTTCTTCGGATCGGATTATCCCAACAGTTATGGCGTCGCCACCGTTTCCGAGGAAGTGGGGCTGATGAAACACTTCTTCTCCACCAAGTCGAGAGAAACAGCGGAGAAATATTTCTGGAAGAACTCGGCGCGAGTCTATAAGTGGATCAAGCGCGCAGACGATCAGCCGAGCCTGACTTGATTGTTCTATTCGCAGCTATATCACTTTGTAGCGCAAAAAGGAAAGGCGCCACCCGCGGTAGCAGGTGGCGCCTTTGTGGTTGATTTCAGGCTGCTCTAGAACTTGTAGCGCAGCGCCATCTCCATGATGCGGGGATCGTATGCACCGGTGATCAGGTTCATGTTCGCATTGCCGATGCTGGTATTCGGGTTGTTGGGGTTGGTGTGGTTGAGCAGGTTGAAGGCCTCGGCGCGGAACTCAAGCATGTTCGTCCTGAAGTGGAACTCCTTGAAGAGGCTCACATTCCAAATCTCCTGGCCCGGCCCGCGGATGGTGCCGTTCTGCGCGTTGCCATAGTAGCCGTAATACTGAGTCGCATTTGACACGCCGCCAGTCGTTCCGCTCGGAAGCACATACGCTGCCGTGTTGAACCATGCCGGACTAGTTACACCTTTCTTCCAGGTCTTCGGTCCGTTGGTTGAAACACCCGGCACTGTGAACGGACGGTTGGTGAGTCCCCCGTTAGTAAGGGTTATCCCCGGCGTGAGCGAGCCTCCGCTGCGGAAGGTCGAGATGTCATTGATGCGCCATCCGCCCATGAGGACGTTCTTGATTCCATGGTCGTTGCGGAAGAACGGCAGTTCGTAGAGCACAGTGATGTTAAACGCTTGAGGATAGTTCAGGCCATTGTTGCCGTGGAAGCGGTTGAGGTTATAGGGGTCGAACCACGGAGTTGGAGGTGTCGTGCGACCAGGTGTAAGCCGCCGCTAAATATAGCGATTTCGTCACCGGATGCTTGACCTGCGCCTCCAGTCCGTTCCACTCCTGCCACAGCCGGGTGGAATAGACAGTGATGGAGTTAAAACCCTGATATGGCGCGTAGTAAGCCGCGTTATCGCCCTTGTTACTGTTCGCGGGATTGATGGCGATGAGCGGGTTGTAGTCATAGGTCACGCCGCCCGATGTGTAGTAGGGCGCTTGATTCCAGTTCCATGTGGCCTCCAGATGCTGGAGACGGCTTCCCGCTCCCGCCACCGAAGCGGTGATGTTCTTGGGAAATTCATGTTGGATACCAAGCGAGTAGCTGGCCGCCGGCGAAGCCCCGATCTGGTAGTCTCCACCGGTTACCGATTGGACGCTCTCCGTATTCGCGGTGCCGCCCGCATTCACGATGTTCCAGGTCGTCGGCGTCGCTCCAGCTGTCGGTGGAGGTATGACCAGGTTTGAGAGATTCTGGTTGGAGAAGACGGGAGGATTGGCAATGCAATTGAAGGAGCAATCCTGGTTGGTAAAGATGCGCGTGTAGCTTACTCCGTAGCCGCCGCGCAGGCTGGTTTTGCCGTTGCCAAATACATCCCAGGCGAAGCCGGCATCGGGACCGAAGTACCAGGTGTGCGCGTTGGAGAAGTTAATCGGCAAGCCACCTGCTTGACCGCTGTTGTAGAGCAGGCCGTTGCTGTAGGTGGCGGGATATTTGAGGCTGGTGGCGCCGCTAAACTCATTCACGGTCGGCGCGTTGGCTGCTACGTAGGATGGGTTGTTGTATATGTTCCCCGGTGTAACTCCCGCGTCCCAGTTGGTCTCGGAGTTGGGCACGCCGTAAGGCAAGGGTAAGTGGTAGATACGCAGGCCAAGGGTCAAGGTCAGGTTCTTATTGAACTTGAACTGATCTTCTACGTAGGGCGTCCACGAGAAGGCATGCATATCGCCGTGAGGCGAGTTGCTGGTCTGGCTAAAGCCGCCCACATAACCCAACAGCATATCCGCCATCGAGGCATCCTGGCTGCACAGGCCGGAAGCAGATTCCCCGTTTGGAACTCCGGTAGTAGTAGTGGCGCAGGCGCCCGCTGCAGTCTTTTGCGCCGCAGTGGGTGCGGTGGATACTCCGCTGAAGGAAAGAGAGCCATTGGTCTGCTGGCCGGAAACCTGGCGCTTGGTGTTCCAGACGAAGGTGATGCCCGCCGTCAGGTAGTGCTTGCCCTTGAGCCAGCTCCAGTTGTCGGTGACAGTATTATCCAGATCGGAGGCGTGAGGGATAGGCCGCGCCGCCTGGATGCCCTGGCCCGCCATGCCGCCGGTGAACGAAATCACGGGAGTGCGGCTGGCATAGAGGCCGTTATAGTAGAAATTTTCAGTGAAACCCGGCACTTGGCTGATATCCGTGATTCCTACCAGAGTCAGGTTCAGAAGGTAGATATTCATGGCCACGCTGGTAGTGTTGATCATGTTCGGCGTCAGGGTCTGGTTCAGCGAGACTTGCGCCAGCTTGTTGTGCGTGAAGTCCGTCTCCGTGCTGATCGGAGTCGTGCCCGGACTCTCCGTATTCTGCGCGTACGACTGGTATTCGTCGAAGTACTCGGCCATGGCGTGGTACTTGGGGGTGAAGTTGTGATCGATCTTGATCTCATCGTCGCGCTGATCGGTAACCTGCGGCATGTTGTTGATGTAGTTGGTGGTGTTTCCGGCAAGTACATAGTTGGGCGCCGGATACAGCGTTTTTACATAGGCCGCTGAACTCGTGTTGATTCTGATGCTGGGGATCTGGTAATAACCAGCGGGGCATGTACCGCCTGTCGACGTCGGGAAGAGGTTGCCCGTCGTAGGATCCTTGACCGGCGAAAAGAAGCAACCGGAGGCCTGAAGAGCCGTGGGTATGGTACTGGTGACCTGGTTGGGCACGTGCAGAATCACAAACTGCTCGTCCCAGAAGAAGAAGGTCTTTTTCCTGTCGGCGTTGTAGTGGTGCGGAATGAAGACCGGGCCGCCCACGTTATAGCCGAAGATGTTCTGATGGTAGGGCGTGGCGGTAGTCGAGAAGTAGGGCTTGGAGTTCAGATCGGTGTTGCGCCAGAACTCCCATGCCGTGGCGTGAAAGTTAGCCGTGCCGCTCTTGGTTTGCGCGATAATGACCGACGAGCCCAGAAGCGAATACTGCGCGGAGAAGTTGTTCTGGAGCACGCGCACTTCTTCAAGGGAATCGGGGTTAGGAACGACCGAATTCGCCGTCATGTTGCCGGTGTTCTCGTTCCACACGCCGTCCAGCACATAGAAGCTACGGGAGACGTCCAGGCCGTTGATGGAGAGCACACTGCTGGTGGAGCGGCCACCGGTGCCCAGTGACGAGCCTTGAGAGGATGCGGTTACGCCCGGCATCATGACTGCCAAAGCCTGGTAGTTGCGTCCGTTCATGGGCAGCGTGCTGACCTGTTCGCTGTCGATATCAGCCGAAACCTCGGCAGAGGAGGTTTCAACCATGGTGGAGGCTGCCTCGACGGACACGGTTTGGGTGGCAACGCCTACCGATAACACTCCATTCACAGTAGTAGTCTCTGTGGGGTGCAGTTCAATGTCGTTCACGGTATAGTTCTTGAAGCCAGACTTGGCAAAAGTTACTGAATAGACAGCCACGTCCAGATTTGGCGCAACAAAAACGCCAACGCTGTTGGTCTCCGTCTTGGTTGAAACCTTGGTTGCATTATCGGTAATGGTAACGGCTGCGCCCGGCACTACCGCGCCGGATGCATCCGTCACTGTTCCTGTGATGGTTGCTCTGGTAGACAACTGCGCCGAGAGCGTAGGGGTAAAGACGAGCAACGCCAAGAAACATAGCGATGCCATCATAGTTATGCGTCGCAGCATGGACATTTTCCGTTTTCCTCCAAAGTTGTTGATCTTAAATGGTTTACTAGGTCCTAGACAACTTCTTCAATCAGTAACCCCCAAACTTAATTTCCGTGAGGAGATTATTTCAAGGACGGAACAGTATTACGCTCACGCGATAATGTCTGTCAATAACTTTTTTCAATGGGAAACTTTGAATCCGGAGTTCTTGGGGACGCCACCTGGAACTAATCCTTCTGCCTCCGTCATTGTTGGTAGAATTGAAGAACTCACCAGAGTCCTGGAGTCGCCACCACCGCAGCGGTAGACCTGAGGAGCGCCTGCATATCTCTTCAGCCGCCATGTCCTCGACGGTCTTTTTAAGAGAGTGAGTATTCGGCTAATGTCAGACAGTCTGCCTTTTCAATCGGAGGACTCTCTCCTAGGATGGACACAGCGGTGGAAGACAGGCCGCAGCGAGGCGCCAGTTGAAGATGAGCAGACCTAAAGGCGGTGTACCCGTGCCTGAGGAGGCCGCAATCCATCGTTTTCGTTTGCGGCGATGCATTTCCTGGACCTTGGACAAGATTCGCCGCCTGGGGATTCGCTATATTGTCTTCCTGATCTTCATGGAAGCGATTTCTGAAATTCTAGGCAGGCAGAGCGGACTGGACCCGCTTCGTTCTCACCTCCTAATAGAAGCGCCTCTTCTGCTGGCGCTTTATTGGGCGTTCAACTTCGCGCTGCGGCCGGGGAAGCTGACACCATTCGTCGCCGCGCTGCCCTTCGTGATTGCTTATGTTGCCTGCGACGTCTTCTTCGTTGCCTACGGGGACGTTCTGCGCATCATCGACCTCCGAAACCTGGCCGAGCTTCTTAAGGTGCTGCCATTCGTCAAGAAGGCGGGGTTGATTTTGGCTCTGGGCCTTCCGCCTGCTCTGCTGCTTGCATTTGTTGACTATCGAAGATACTGGCGCGCGCTAACCGTAGCAGGACTGGCGCTGCTGGGGTCCGCGGCGGTGGAGTTGTTCCCGAATGCGGTTATCTCCGGACTTCAGTTGGCGGGTCTTGATGTGGCGATCTATTCCGATGCGCAGAGCGTGAATAACAACGGCCGTCTCACCATGGTGCTGTATTTTGAGGCATCGCGGAGGGTCGCGATCAAGCGGACCGACGCATACCGCAAGCGCGGCGAGTATGACCAGGAAGTTCGCGTCACGGCGGATTTCATCCGCAAGAACGGGAATCGCCACAACGTGTATCTGGTGGTGCTTGAGAGCTGGTTGGATCCGACGCTCTTCCGCGGGGTAACTTATTCAAGGAATCCGCGACACCCCGATTTCGCGCAGTTGGTGGGAGATGAGCAGGGGTTTTCCATCTCGCCCGTCTTCGGCGGCGGAACCGCCCAGGCGGAGTTCGAGGCGCTGTGCGGCTCGCCTGCCTTGAATGAGCTTTCCGAGATCGAATTCGATGTTTTTACCGGTCATGCGGCGGGTTGCATGCCCGGCATCCTGCATCAGGCCGGTTACGCAACCTACGTCAGCAACGCATATCAGCCGGACTACTTCAACAGCACCAAGGCCTATACCGGAATAGGGTTCGATAAACTCTACTATCCGATTGAATACTCGCGCGATCGCGATACCTACCTGACGGTGAGCAGCGCATCGGATGTTGAGACATATTTGTTCGATGGAGATCTGTTCAATCAGAATCTTGCCTTTATCGCGCGAACGCTGCGGGAAGAACCTGGGCAGCCGATCTTCAACTACGTGCTTACCATGTACGGCCATGAGCCCCACGATATTGACACCGATCGGCGGCCGCTGGTTCTGTCGATGAAAGCGCCGCATGACGATCAGCAGTTGTTGCGTGCCGCCAACCAGTATTGGTACCGCACGCAGGCAATCGCCGGCTATATCCGCGCCCTGATCAAGCTCGATCCCCAGAGCCTGATCATTCTGGTATCCGACCATGTGCCGCCGCTCAACCAGGGAACGAATAGCTACAAGGATTTTCGTTACCTCGATAACATGGACGACAGCACGCACATGAACCGTATCGTGGTGGTGGAGGACGGCAAGGTGGTGCGGCACAAGACCATCCACCATTACAACATTCCCTCGCTTATCTACGAATACCTGACCAGCCAGAGATATTGCGCGCAAAACAAATGCGATTTATCGAAAGCAGAGCGAGAGGATAAGTACCGGCTGCTGATCTCACGCGCGGTCAGCCCGATGTAGTATCCATAAGAGACGGCATCTGCCAGCCGGAACTGCAGCTTAAGAGTCAACGCATTGGCGGAGTTGAATGACCTACTGCTGGCCTGTGGTGCTCGGCTTGAAGTCTACACGGCGATTTTGAGTCCAGACAATCAAGCCCAGGTCTAGAAGCACCTTCCCCCAGTTCCGTGGCGTTGAGGGTAGTACTCTGTTCGACCAGCTCTTTAACCTGAGCCGCAGTGAGGTTTTCCGCTTTTTATTTTGCGCAGAATGTGTATTTTTGACCTTTTATCTGTCCAGGCGGAAAGTTACCTTTGTTTTACACTCGCGTTTTCTCTCCTTATACTAGGGAATGCGCGCCGATATGCATGGAAGAACGGCAGCCGGGATGCGGTTTGCCCCGCAGCGGGGAATTTGATACGCTCAAGCCATCTTCGGGCTGAGCAAAAGGAGAGTTTTCATCATGGCAGAGGACAACAAGGTAAACGGACTGGCGTGGTTTTTGGCTGGATTGGGAGTTGGTGCGCTGGTGGGGATTTTATACGCCCCCAAGAGCGGCAAAGAGACCCGGGAAGACCTGATCACGGGCGCCCGGGAGGGAACCGAATACCTGCGTGCCCGCACCCGGCAAGCCGCCGAACAGGTGGGCAACCTGGTGGATCAGGGCAAGGAGCAGATCGGCGAATACGTGGATCGCGGCCGCGAGGTTGTAGATCGCGGACGGGCGCAGTGGGAAGAGTTTGTGGAGCGCGGCAAGAACCTGGTTACTGAACAGACCGGTCGGGTGACAGCGGCGGTTGACGCCGGACGCCAGGCCTACAAGACGCCCCCAACTCCCGCTGAACCCAAGGAGAGCTGAGCCGGCGATTCTGCCGGGGCCTCCTCTGGACCGGCACGATTGTGCCCTGTGAAGCATCAGCCATCCGTCTGGAGATCTGCGCGCGGGCCAAGTTACGGCTCAAGCGCAGGCTCCGGAGATAACGATGCGGCTTGGTTTGGAGAGCGCGCAAGAGACAGAACCAGAGCCTGTAGATTTACTAAGCGAGACCACATCCATGCAAATTCCAAAATTGGACAATCAAACCATCCTGCTCGCCTTTGCGGTTGTAACCGGACTGGCAATGTTGCTGCAGACCATCATCCTGCTGGCAATCTCCTTCACCTTGCGCAAGGCGGCCAGCTCCATCCAAAAAGAGATCGGGACTCTGCGTACCTCGCTCATGCCCCTTATCTACGACACGCGGGAGATCCTTGCCAGCTCGCGGGATACCCTTTTCAGCGCGCAGGAGTTTGTTGCCAACGCGCAGGGATTTTTGACCCGCGTTTCGCCCAAGGTTGAAGCGTCAGCCGGCGACCTGGTGGAGATTACGCGCACGCTGCGCACACAAACCACGCAGATGCAATCTTCGGTGACGGAGATTCTGGAAAAAGTGCGGACGCAAAGCGGACGCGTGGATCACATGGTCACCGGCGTACTGGACACCGCCGACCGCGCCCAGGGCTTTGTGACCGATGTCGTCAGCCGGCCGATGCGGCAGATCTCAAGCC
>CAWDQS010000091.1:0-10993 GCA_963804295.1 uncultured Acidobacteriaceae bacterium | reverse complement strand
CTGCCCTATTTCTTCGTTCAGTCATATGCTCCCGATCCCTATCAGTTGGTCCCTTACGTGACAATCGACGATTCGTCCGTTCCCGGCGCGGTTTCCGCGGGCAATCCAAGCCTAAAACCCGAGCACGCCAATAACTACGACTTGCTCTATGAGCGTTATCTGAACCCTCTGGGCATGATTCAGGCAGGTGTCTTTTTCAAGCAATTGACCTCGCCACAGATTCTTTTCACGATTCCTGTCGGCGTCAACGTGGCAAATCTTCCCGCTGGAACACTGCCTCCGAGTCTGCTGTCGACTGTCGAGTCGTATCAAAACACAGAAAACGGACTCGCCTCAGTCTCGCAGTATATTAACGGCGAGAACGCATACTTGTATGGCTTTGAAGTAAGCTTCCAGCAGCATCTAAGTTACCTGCCCAGCGTACTCAGCGGATTGGGAGTCTCGGCCAACTACAGTTACACCAACTCGCGGGAAAAGGGAGTTCCGCTGCGCACCGATCATCCGCGCCTGATCGATCAAGCAACGAATACATGGAACTTCAGCCCGACCTACGACACCAAGCGCTTGTCTGTACGTCTGGGCATGACATATAACGGCGCGAGTCCCTTCTCCTATAACTGGATTTCTCCCATCATGGCTCCGGGCGCGGGAGCCGACCCAAGCAACCTTGGTCCAACCGGCCCCTCCGGCGATGTCTGGACTCTGGCTCATATGCAGATCGACGCACAGGGAACATATCGGATTTGGCGCGGCTTGAGCGTCCTGGTCTCCGGTCTCAACCTCAACAATGAGGTCTTCGGCTACTACCAGGGAAGCGATCAGTTCGTGAACCAACGCGAGTACTACAAACCAACTTATACCATCGGATTGCGCTATAACGTCGGCGCGGGGAAAAAGGAACGCGCCTCTGATAATAAACCGCAGTGGTAATGCGCCTGTACGCGGGCGTCTGGTGACTTTCCAGGCACCCGCCGTTTTGCAACAATGATTCTGAATAGGGGACAATGCGAATTCTTTTTGCGCTATATCTCATCGTTAGCAGTCATTTTCTGATTGCGCAACCTTCACAGACTCTTTCACTCAATAAAACAATTTCACTTCCCAGCGTTGCCGGCCGGTTTGACCACCTGGCCATCGACCTGGAGGGTAATCGCCTCTTCATTGCAGCGACAACTCATCACTCGGTTGAAGTGATCGACCTGAATTCCGGCAAAATCGAGCAGAGCATCACCGGCCTGGGAAAGCCGCACGGACTCACATGGGTTGCGGCGACCGGGAGTCTTTATGTGGCAGATGGCGCGTTCGGTGAGTTGAGAGTGTATAGAGGAACGCCGCTTGCACTGGCAGGGACAATCAAGCTCTCTGACGATGCCGACGACATGGTTTATGATGCGGCCCATCATCTCTTATTTGTTGGGCATGGCGGCAGCGAAGCGGCCAATCCAGCCATGATTGCCGTTGTCGACACACAGAGTTTCAGATTGCTTGCCAACCTGCCGATGGCAACCCATCCGGAGGCGCTTGACATCGACCCCGCAAGCAATCGCGTCTTCGTCAATGTCGCTGAATCCAATGAAGTCGCAGTGATCGATACCGTCACCAAGACCATCACCGCGCACTGGAAGCTGACCAGGGCCGCCGACAATGTGCCGATGGCATTCGATGCGGAGCATGACTTGTCGCTGGTTGCCTGCCGCACTCCTGGAACGCTGATAGCCCTGAATGTTGCAACCGGCAAAGAAGTTGCCAGACTCCCAGCGGCGGACGGAGCCGACGATCTCTTCTACGACCCCGCGCTGCGTCGCGTTTACGTGATCAGCGGAGCGGGAGAGGTGGATACCTACCAGATGGACGCAGCAAAGACGCTGCACTCACTTGGCATATCGCATACCGCCGCGGGCGCCAAGACGGGCTTGTTTGTCCCCGCGCGTAATCTGCTTTATGTGGCCGTGCCGGGCGCGGACGATCATGCTTCCGAGATTCGCGTTTATTCAACAAGCCTCGTGCGAGCGGCCCCTGCCGCCGAGGAGAAGAGAGCGGCGGCAAAGGACGATGAGCTGAAGTTCGTGGCCATTGTCAGCCGCCACGGAGTGCGCTCGCCCACGGGCAAGGCAGATCAACTGAATCAATACTCACGTGAGCCATGGCCAGTGTGGAGCGTTCCGCCGGGATACCTGACTGAGCATGGCGCGCATCTGATGACGCTCTTCGGCGCATACGATCGCGAACTTCTGGCGTCACAGGGATTGCTTGCTCCCAGCGGCTGCGAGGATGCAAAGAATATCCGGATTATCGCCGATTCCGATCAGCGCACACACGAGACTGGCAAGGCTCTGGCTGAGGGGCTTGCTCCTGGCTGCTCGCTCGAAGTCAAGGCTCTTCCAGAGGGAACTCCAGATCCACTCTTTCATTCGTTGAGCGCTGGGGTCGGCCAGACCGACAAGCTGCTTGCGACAGCCGCCATCTCTGGCCGCATCGGCGCCAATCCGCAGGGGCTGATCGAGGCCTACCGCCCGCAACTAGACGCGTTGGAAGAGGTCTTGCGAGGGTGCAACCCAGCAATAAACTGCAAAGACAAACCCGTGCCGCTCTCGCTTTTCGATCTTCCCTCCTCAATCGCTCCGGGAACAGGAGATCACCTGGTCGAGTTGCGCTCTCCGCTTGGCCTTGCTTCTGCGATGACCGAAAACCTGCTGCTGGAATTCGCCGAAGGCATGGATGCGGCAAACGTGGGCTGGGGACGCGTGGACCTTGCCAAGCTGCGCAAAATTCTGCAACTGCACGAGGCCAGCGAAGAGATCGAGCGGCGCACTCCAACCATTGCTCGCATCCAGTCTTCCAACCTTCTCGCTCATCTTCTCAACTCGATGCAACAGGCCGTGGAAGCGAAGCCCGTTGCAGGCGCATTAACCAAACCCGGCGACCGCTTACTGATCCTGGTCGGCCACGATACGAACCTTTCGACGATCGCTGGCGCGCTGGAGCTTGATTGGATCGTAGACGGTCGCCGCAACGACACGCCGCCTGGTGGCGCGCTGGTCTTTGAACTATGGAAGAGGCCGAGCACTGGCGAGTATTCGGTGCGAACTTTCTTTTCAGCGCAAACTCTCGATCAGATGCGCAATGCCACGCGGCTCAGTCTTCAGAGTCCTCCCGAGCGCGTGCCCGTGTTCGTGCCCGGCTGCGGCCAGGCCGATACCTCCTGCCCATGGAAAGCATTCGAGCAATCCGTGCAAGCTGTAACCTACCCGGCGTTTATAAAGTAGTCGTACCTATATGAAGAGACAAGATGGTGCGCAGCGAACTTGAAAAGAGCCTTGTGAGTTGCGAAAAAGAAAAGGTTAAAAGACACTACCAGATCCTGCCTATTTCTCTTGGGAAGACTTCAAGATCAGGCGGGATACTGGCAGAGAGAGTTAAAAATTCCAGAATCATTGTTCTAACAAAAAGATCACGAATTTAAAGTTGTTTATTATCATCAACTTAACGTGGCGGAGAGACTGGGATTCGAACCCAGGTTAGAGTTTCCCCTAAACACGCTTTCCAAGCGTGCGCCTTCAGCCACTCGGCCATCTCTCCACTAGGAAGCAACTCTTCTAGCTTCTATCATACCTTAACGAGTGCCGGCCGGTTCTGAGTCGGAATAGATCTCCAGCAGCGTGCGCGCCGCGCGAAACGATGTTGTGTGTCCTTCCAGCACCTCTTGCTCCAGCGCCTCCATGCGTTTGCGAATGGCTGGATGAGACTCAAATCGCTGCCTCAATCCCTGTTCTATGATCTCGCGCATCCATCTTCGTGTCTGATTTAGCCGGTTCACGCTGAAACAGTCATTGGCTTTGGTCAGATTGTTGTGTTCCAGCACGCACTTCCAAAGCTCGGCGATGCCCTTGCCGGTTTGCGCCGAGCAGGTAAGCGCGCGCGGCGTCCATCCATTCGCCAGCCTGGGAAAGTAGTGCAATGCATTCTCAGCCTCGTGGCGGGCTCTTTCCGCGGCGGCAAGATTCTCGCCGTCCGCTTTGTTCACCGCAATGAGATCCGCCAACTCCATTATGCCGCGCTTCATGCCTTGCAATTCGTCGCCCGCGCCTGTCAGCGTGATGAGCAGGAAAAAATCAACCATCTCGTGAACCGCGGTCTCCGACTGCCCAACTCCAACCGTCTCGACGAGAATGTTGCGGTATCCCGCGGCCTCGCACAGCAGCATCGCCTCGCGGGTGCGTTGCGCCACGCCGCCCAGAGAGCCGCGCGATGGAGAGGGCCGGATGAACGCCATCTCGCTGGATGCCAGAGCCTGCATGCGCGTCTTGTCGCCCAGGATGCTTCCGCCGGAAAGTTGGCTGCTCGGGTCGATGGCCAGCACGGCGACCTTCTGCTCGCCTTCGCTTGTAAGAAATGCGCCCAGCCTCTCGATTACGCTGCTCTTGCCCGCGCCCGGAACGCCCGTGATGCCCACGCGAATGGAGTTGCCGCTATGAGGAAGGCACTCCTCGACAATCAGCTCGGCCAGTTCCCTATCCGCCGCGCGCGAGCTTTCGATCAGGGTAATGGCTTGCGCCAATACAGCACGGTCTCCGCGCAGAATGCCATCAACGATCTGCTGGCGAGAAAGAGAGCGGCGGCGGGAGTGGCGCGCAATCAACTCCTTCGGCGCCTCCGGAGCTGCGCATCCGGCGCGAACAGACAGCGCGCTCTGATCCGGGTCCGCCAATCAGGAATTTCCTCCCGTCAGACTGTCGTTCAGAATCTTTAGAATTCGCTGCGCCGCCGCCGGAATCACAGTGCCCGGCCCAAAAATCCCGACTGCGCCTGCCTGATACAAGAAATCGTAATCCTGCGGCGGAATGACGCCACCCACAACCACCAGAATGTCATCCCGGTCGAGTTTGCGCAACTCATCTATGAGTTGCGGGACCAAAGTCTTGTGGCCGGCAGCCAGCGAGGAGACACCGACTACATGCACATCGTTCTCTACCGCATGGCGCGCCACCTCGCGCGGAGTCTGGAACAAAGGTCCGATATCGACATCAAAACCGATATCCGCAAAGGCAGTGGCGATTACCTTGGAGCCGCGATCATGGCCATCCTGCCCCATCTTTGCCACCAGAATACGGGGGCGGCGGCCTTCGGCTTGCTCAAACTCCGCGACCATCCGCTGCGCCTGCTTGAATTCTTCGTCATTCATGCTCTCGGCAGAGTATACGCCGGATATGATGCGCGTGGTGGCCACATAACGTCCCCAGACCTTTTCCAGTACAGAGGATATTTCTCCCAGGGTGGCGCGCCGGCGCGCCGCATCCACCGCGCACTCCAGCAGATTCCCCTCGCCGCTGCGGGCGCACTGCTCCAGCCGTTCAAGAGATTGGCGCACGGCATCCGAGTCGCGCTCGCTCTTCAACTGGGCAAGCCGCTTGAGCTGCGATTCACGCACCGCCGCATTGTCGATATCGAGGACGGGAATCAGCGGTTCATCGGGCGAAGGATAAGCGTTGACGCCCACGATCACATCGCTGCCTGAGTCGATGCGGGCCTGCTTGCGCGCCGCTGCTTCTTCAATCCTCATCTTGGGGACGCCGGTTTCAATCGCTTTGGCCATGCCGCCCAGGCTCTCAACCTCTTCGATCAGCTTCCACGCCCCATGCATCAACTCGTGCGTCAGCCGCTCAACATAGTAGGAACCAGCCCAGGGGTCTACAAGTCGAGTGATGTCCGTCTCTTCTTGTAAATAAAGTTGCGTGTTGCGCGCAATGCGCGCGGAGAAATCCGTAGGCAGCGCCAGAGCTTCATCCAGCGCGTTGGTATGCAGTGACTGCGTGTGTCCGAATGCCGCGGCCATCGCCTCAACGCACGTGCGCACGATATTGTTGTAAGGGTCCTGCGCCGTAAGGCTCCATCCCGATGTCTGGCAATGCGTCCTCAAGGCCAGCGATTTAGGATTCTTCGGATTGAAGCTCTTGACCAGCTTGGCCCATAGCATCCGCGCGGCGCGCATCTTTGCAATCTCCATGAAATGGTTCATGCCGATGCCCCAGAAAAAAGAGATGCGCGGCGCAAACTCGTCCACATCGAGCCCCGCCTTCACCCCTGTGCGCAGATACTCCAGGCCGTCTGCCAGCGTATAAGCCAGCTCGATGTCCGCTGTGGCGCCGGCCTCCTGCATATGGTATCCACTCACGCTGATGCAATTGAACTTCGGCATCTTCGCCGCGCAGTAGCGAAAAATATCGCCGATGATCCGCATGGAGCCTTCCGGCGGATAGATATAAGTATTGCGAACCATGAATTCTTTAAGAATGTCGTTCTGAATCGTCCCGCTCAGTTGCTCCGGCTTTACTCCCTGTTCTTCCGCGGCAACAATATAGAACGCCATGATAGGAAGCACCGCGCCGTTCATGGTCATCGACACGGACATCTGGCCGAGCGGAATCTGGTCGAAGAGAATCTTCATATCCAGGATCGAGTCAATCGCCACGCCCGCCTTGCCCACATCTCCCGCGACGCGCTCGTGATCGGAGTCGTATCCACGATGTGTGGCGAGATCAAAGGCCACCGAAAGCCCTTTCTGTCCGGCAGCCAGGTTCCGGCGGTAAAACGCGTTGGACTCTTCGGCAGTGGAGAAGCCAGCATATTGCCGAATCGTCCATGGCCGCAGGACATACATCGTGCTGTACGGCCCGCGCAGGAAGGGTGGTATCCCTGCCGCATACTCAAGGTGCTCAATATCCTTGAGGTCCTCGCGCGTGTAATAATTCTTGACTGGGATGTGCTCAGGGGAGAGCCATTCACTGCTTTCGCGCGCAGTCGCTCGCTCCACAGCGGGCTTCAAGTCTATCTTTGAAAACTCTGGACGCATGATTAGTCCTTGATCCCCAGCCGTTGCTGCCATTTTGCAAGAAATTCGATGGGATTGCTGCGCAGATGAACGAAGTCCGCAACGCCGGCGGCTTGCAGTTGCTCGACGGAATCGGGATAGCCCGCGACGATCACCGGGATCTCGCTCTTAAGCGACTTCAACTTGGCTATAACTTCCGTAGCCAGCGCAAGGTACTCGGCATCGGAGCTGCAAAGCACGATCAAATCGGTATCGCTCGCCGCGATTCTTTCGGTACTTGAAAATCGTTTAGCGACAAGATCGAAGCCCGCGCAGGCAAAAAAGTTGGCGGCAAAGTTGGAGCGCGCCGAGCGCATCTTTGCGTCTCCGATTTCGGCCATCAGCACACGCGGGTTCTTACCACCCTGGGCCACGTGGCGTTCCGTGCGCAGTCGCAGTTGCTCATACATCCGCGTGCCTCGTTTTACATCGGAGATGCGCGAAAAATCAATGCGGTCCAATGCTTTATCTGAATAAATGACGTGCTGGCTGGTCCCGGTAAAAATGCGGCGGCGTGACATGACTGCCTCTTCCCTGGCGGCCAGCGATTTTTCTAGCGCCTGGGCGATGAGTCCATCCGTCTGAGCTTTCTGGTAGCCGCCGGCGGCTTCGATTCCCTGCATGAGTTTCCAACCTTCGCGGGCAATGAAATCCGTGATCACTTCCAGGCAGTAGGACCCGCCGCCTGGATCGGCAACACGCGAAAGCAGCGCCTCTTGCTTGAGAATGATTTGCGTGTTCCGCGCCTGGCGGCGGCTGGTTTCATCCGGCCTTTTATAACACTCATCGAAGGGCGCCACGGTGATGGAGTCCGCGCCGCCGAATATCGCGGACATGGTCTCGGTGGTTCCGCGCAGAATGTTGGCGCGAGGAGCGTAGATCGTCTCATTCCAGCGCGAGGAGCGTGCGTGAATCTGCGCCCTTGCGCTGTCACGTGTTCCGCCAAAGCTCTCCACGGACTGCGCCCACATCATGCGGAAGGCGCGCAGTTTGGCAATCTGAAAGAAAAAATTCGCGCCGATGGAAAATGAAAACGCAATCGAGGCCGCTGCGCGATCAACATCCACCTTGAGCTTCTGCATTTCGGCCAGAAAATCAATCGCGGCCGCCAGCGTAAATCCAATTTCTTCGACAGCGGTAGCTCCCGACTCTTCAAACTCTTCGCCATAAATTGTGAAAGGCAAAAGCGCGGAAGGCGCGGCTGCAATCACCTCTGCCGCAAAGTCCAGGTTGGAGAGCGGATTCCAGCCGGTCGAAATCGGCGACAGCCTGTGCAGCCCTGCTAGTCGCTCTATCAAAAGACGAAGCTGCGGTTCGCCGGCATTTCCAAAATGCACAGGAATCTCTTCTAGGCCGGCAAGTAGCAATTCCAGCTCTGTTGCATTTTCGAAATGAGCATTGCTGTAGGCAATCTCCTCGGTTCCTGCGAGCACCGCGCTGTGCGCTTCCCGATTAGCCTCTTCAGTATCCGCAGCATCAATCTCTTCCCGGATGCGCCAATCGCCGGTCGTACGAGCGCTCCGTGCGTAAGGAAAAGCGCCGGGAACCGCATCGGGAAAAACCAGGCCAGCAATATCTTCTGCCCTGTAGTAGGGCTTGACCGCAAGCCCTTCCGCTGTTTGCCAAATCAATTTTTTAGCGTAATCGGCGCCCTTCAGATCCCGGCGGATAACTTCCTCCCAGCTCTCAGTGCTGACGGGAGGAAACTCCTCAAGAAGATGATCGCAGGACATAATGTTCACTTGCTTTCAGGGTCTTCGACAATTTCGATGAGAAACCCGAAGGGATTGTCCGTTCTCGACTTAGGATGAACAAAGAAGACCGTTGTTCCTCGCGAGCCTTTGCGTGGCGCCTTGTCGATTAGTTGAAAACCGCTTGCCTTCATCGCGTCGAAGGCCAGCTGCGCGCTCTCCACGCGAAAAGCAACATGGGCCAGCCCGCCGCGACCGCTGTTTCTGTCGATCAGTTTTTGCACCGGAGAATCCGCGGTCAGAGGCTCAATCAACTGAATCAGGTTGGGACCGTCGCCGATGCGCAGCAGCGCTTCGCACACCTGATCGCCCCCCAACACTTCTTCCCGATGCACTTCATGAAAGCCCAGCATCTTGTAGGCCTCAACCTGGCGGTCCAGTTCGCCCTGCTTCACGGCAATGGCCACATGGTCAATGAACTTGATGCCGGGAACAAGTTTTAAGTCATCATCAATGCCGCTCACGAATTCCCTTTCGGTGGAGGTCGCAAATGCTCAATGCCGCGGTAATGAGAGCATTTTCACCGATAGTCTAACGAAGCTTTTTGCCCCATCCATTTCACGTTCTATGTGAAATGGATGGAAACCCACAAAAGCAGCCTCTTAGAAACTGTGAAAATGTTCTAAACTATCATTCAAACTCAACGACAACTTGATTCAACTTAACGGAACCGCCCTCCGCCACCCGCACGCTCTTAACCGTTCCGGCGTTGGGCGCAGTAACATTGGTTTCCATTTTCATGGCTTCCAGCACCATGATGAGATCGTTGGCCTGAATTGCCTGACCCGGCGCAACATTCACTTTGATCACGACGCCCGTCACGGGGCTGCGGCACAGCTTGTCTTCACTGGCGCTTTCTTTGGCTTCCGCAATCGGAGTTTGCGCGCTGGCGGCCTGCGATTGTTGAACCGTCGCATGAAGCGGTTGGTACTGCCCATAACTCGGCTGGCGCGGCATCGCGTCATCTTCCAAGACTTCTACTTCAGTCTCGTAGATCTTTCCATCAATTGAAATCTGCAGTTTCAAATTAAGAGTTCCTTCCTTCTACAAACTTTCGCGCATCAGCTCCTGATCCGCGGATGATGAGAGGCGTGAACAATCGCCCGTCCCTGTTGCGACCATATGCTCACAACTTCACAAGGCGATTGCAGCAACTTTGCCGAGCGGATGCGAACCTTCTTGCCCAAATACGCGGTTACGGCCGCAGTAATTACCACTAAAATCTCCGGCGTAATTTCTTCCTTCGCCGCGGACTTCACTCCTGCCGCCGGAACTGCCGCAGCGGACTGGCTGAACTCGTTCAAGCGAGCCTGCAATGCCTTGACTACGCCGGCAACTTCGCTCAGTTGGCGTTCCATCGCCAGTTGCCGCTCAGACAAATCCCGAACCATATCTACTGACTTCTCTGCCACGCGTGGCACCTCGTTATAGCGGAATCAATCCATGTTTTTTCGCGGGACGCAACTCGCGCTTGGCGTGCAGCGACTCAAGAGCATCCACCAGATACTTTCTGGTCTCGGACGGGTCGATGATGTCATCCACCAGCCGACGGCCTGCCGCGACAAAGGGATTGGAAAATGTTTCGCGATACTCGTCCACCAATTCCTGGCGCCGCCCGGCCTTGTCCTCAGCCGCATCGATCTCGCGACGGAAGACAATCTCCGCCGCGCCTTCTGCGCCCATCACCGCAATCTCCGCCGTGGGCCAGGCGACAACCCGGTCCGCACCCAGATCCTTGCAGCACATGGCGATATACGCGCCGCCATAAGCCTTGCGCAGCACCACCGTAATCTTCGGCACCGTCGCTGCTGAGTACGCAAACAACAGTTTGGCGCCGTGACGGATAATGCCGCCGCGTTCCTGATCCACTCCAGGAAGAAATCCCGGCACATCCACAAACGTAATCAGCGGAATATTGAATGCGTTGCAGAAGCGCACAAAGCGCGCCGACTTATCCGAGGCATTGATGTCCAGCACGCCGGCCATGTGATTCGGCTGGCTGGCGATGATGCCCACCGGCCGGCCTTGCAGCCGCCCGAAGCCGATCACGATGTTGGCCGCAAACCCCGGCTGAATCTCAAAAAAATCCTGATAGTCCAATACGCGCGTAATAACTTCCCGCACGTCATAAGCCGCCTTGTTGTCCACCGGAACAATTCCGTTCAACTCCGCATCGGACTCGATAGGCAGATTGAAGGCCGCGCGCGGCGCATCCTCAAGATTGTTGGAAGGCAGGAAACTGAGCAACCGCCGGCAAAGATGTGCCGCTTCATCGTCGTTCTGGGCGATCAGATGAATCACACCTGAGTGATGCATATGCGCCTGCGGACCGCCCAACTCCTCATCACTGACCACTTCGCCGGTCACCTGCTTG
>CAWDQS010000090.1:0-11635 GCA_963804295.1 uncultured Acidobacteriaceae bacterium | reverse complement strand
ATGTTGGTTACTCGTTCAGAATTTGGTGTTAAGTACATTCGTAAGTGTAAGTCGAACGGAAGGCTCATCGTCTACAATGAGAAGCGATGCTTGGGTAGCTGGCATATTTCACCTCACAAATACTGCACAAATAGAAGTGTTGAAAGCATCCCATTAAACGAGTTGTTATGCAGTTCAATTCAATACAGGGTGTGCAAATGAACTGCTGGGCGCGTTGAATGGCCTTTCGGCAATGCCTTTAGAGCGAGTTTACGGCGCTGCCTCCTGCAATTGATCGTGCAGTATTACATTCAGCAATGATCTGTGTACGTGTATTCGGTCTTTGTAATCGATAAAGCCGAGCTCGCGAAAGCGGTTCATAAAGAAGCTGACCCTGGAACGCGTTGTCCCAATCATCTCCGCCAGAGTCTCTTGAGAAATCTTTGGTATCAACGCTCGCGGCTCACCCGACTGGCCGAATTCAGCCATCAGCAGGAGAATCCGCGCCAGCCGCTTTTCGCTGGAGTTGAAAAGCTGATCCACCAGATCGGCCTGGATGCGCATGCTTCTAGACAACAGAAACTTCATGAACAGGTCGGAAAAGCTGGGCTCTTCGTGCATCGCGCGGACCATCTCCTCACGCGCTATCTTATGCGCGGAGCAGGGTGTAATGGCCGTAGCCGTGGATAGGCGCAGTCCGGGTATTGCCGCCAGCGCTCCCTCACCGACAAACTCGCCCGTAGAGACAAACATAATGGTAGCTTCCTTGCCGACAGTCGAAACAACGCTAACTCTCGCGCGGCCTTCTTGAAGATAGAAAACAGACTCCGCGGGATCTCCTTGCGAAAAGAAATTCTGCTTAGGCGCCAGTTGGATAATTCTGTGTCCTAATCCTGCTTTGGACAGAAAGGTTGCGATATCAAATGTGTGATTCTCAAGGACAGCCATACATCGGTCTCCTTACGAAATTAGTTATCATGCGAGAACTGCGGAGGGATGCGCAACTGGAATGCGGGTTGCAAAACAGTTGTGGCGATGAATGCAGCTTCATCGGCAATCATCAGGATCGTTCACTGTGGGAAGTAGCTGAAGCAAGGGGAGCCTCAGCACGTGATAAACATTTGCTCACGCCGACACCTAAATGAATCATCCCTCCCTGTGGAGAGGAGGTCTGTCTCATTTTGCTCATTATTGAAAAAGACTTATGAAGGTACTGATCGGTTATTCACGACGGTTTATGCCTGAGCGTTCTAGCTCAGACGGACCAGCACTCTGCCTTTATTGTGGTAACTACCTTGTGCGCCTCGAATGCGCGTAAAGCAAGTGACGCTGCGCATGGGTAGAAAAGGTGAATCACATGAAAAAGTTTATGACATTTGTGGCATTGTTCTGTCTGGGCGCTGCTACCGCGGCCTGGGCGGAGACTCGCGAAGAAGTGCAGAACCGGCTGGATAATGCGGCGCTGGTGCTGCACCAGATCATGAACACGCCGGATAAAGGCATTCCTGAAGAAGTGCTGGAGCACGCAAAGTGCGTGGCCGTAGTGCCTCACATGATCAAGGGCGGCTTTGTCTTTGGCGCGGAGAATGGCAAGGGCCTGGCAACGTGCCGGACCGAAAACGGATGGAGCGCGCCGGTGTTCTTCGCTATTACCGGCGGCAGTTGGGGATTGCAGATCGGCGTCGAAGGCGTGGATCTGGTAATGATCTTCCAGGGCGATAAAGGAATGCAGCGCCTGGAATCCGCCAAGTTTCAGATTGGAGCGGATGCCTCCGCGGCAGCCGGGCCGGTGGGACGCCATGCCACTGCCGATACCGACTGGAAGCTGAATACCGAACTCCTCACCTACTCGCGAGCCAAAGGCGCCTTTGCAGGGCTCACTCTGACCGGAGCCGATATTCGCCGCGACGATGGCTCCATGGATGCTTACTACGGCCATGACGTCTCCACGCACCGTGTACTGCGTGGCGAAGTCGCCGCGCCGGCCTCGGCTGGCCGGTTTCTAGACGCCGTCAGGGATGCAAAGGCTCAGGCCATCGCTTCCAATTAGTTAACAACGATAAGTTCTTGCGGGTGCGTGAGAGTATTTGCACTTCTTATGCGCCCGCAACACACAAGGAGTAATTATGCTTTGGACAATCTTTGTTATCATCCTCGTTCTCTGGCTACTGGGTTTCAGCTTGCATATCGCCGGCGGACTGATTCACATTCTGTTGGTCTTAGCTCTGATCATCCTCATCTTCAATTTGATTTCAGGACGACGAGGTAATATCTGAGCAAGCGAAGTTATGAGGATTATTAGAAGTCCTCAGTCCACTGGAGTGAAATATGCTTGGAATTGCCTTGATCGTGATTTTGATCCTGGTGCTTATTGGCGCGGTTCCCACGTGGCCACATAGCAGAAACTGGGGATATTATCCGTCTGGAGGACTGGGACTAGTCTTGGTGGTCGTCGTCCTCCTCATGTTGTTTGGCCAGCTTTGAATGTTTTACAAAACTGACATCACGGTTCGCCAGCCAAACGCTTTCCCATAGAACGCGCGTCTGCGATTGTTCTTTTCCTGTTGCTGTGCAATGGGAGTATGTTTGCATACCCCCTAGCAATGCGGCCCTTCTCTGTCTCCAGAATCGGACCGGTAGTTTACCGCCGCAGGTGGTGGATATTTCAACCACAATTATAAGGATTATGGCATTAGTCGTGACGCTTCGCTCGATATATATCCATTATGGCCACGATGAGGGACTCAACGCGGGTCCGGTCGGTGTCGGCATTGACGCGAACAACCGTAGTCTCCAGTGTCGTCCGCATATCACTCTCGGCCGGATATTTAATGCCATCGAAGTGTGGTCTGCTGGTGACGCTTGCCCCTCCTGTGCTTGCTGAAGTATTTCTTCCAGACGAAGCCGCCGCTCGCGCGCGCGGCAGCTTGGAAATGCTACTCTGTTGGTATCGTGCCTTGCTCGATTTTATCCCGCGCTCTCCTCTGGTCTATCGCGTGAGGAATAGTGCAAAACCAGCACAACTGTGTTCTCAACTGACCCAGAGATTTTCGCTTCTGGTAAATTATTGATTCTAAACGTGGCCCCGTAGCTCAGGTGGATAGAGCAGCAGTTTCCTAAACTGCGTGTCGGAAGTTCGAGTCTTCCCGGGGTCACCATTTCTTCCCGCATTGCAGCCCAATAAAACTTTTTTGTGATCCGGCAAACTTCTTTGCCCGCTCGTTTTGACTCTGCCGCGCCGTGCCGTCTATAAACAATGTGGGCATGGAAATCTCATCCATGTCATTCCGGCTGTTCTGCAAAGGCAGCACAACTCACTACGGCAATCGTCAGGATGCTCGGGAAGGCGGTGAAAATCCGCCACTGCCCCGCAACTGTGAGCGCCCCAGCCCATTGGCCCGTTTATCGGCCAGGGCAGGGAACCAGCCAGGGTCTTTCCGTCGTCGCGGAAACCCTGTGTAAACCACTGCATGGAGAGCCTTCGGGTGCGCCTGTGGGAAGGTGGCTGGAAAGGCGCAAGTCAGGAGACCGGTCCTCGCGCCCTCAACCCACTTGCGTTCCGAGGGGAACGAAGGAGTCTTCATGTCTGTTTCCGCGTCATCTTTTTTTCGTAGCTTCCTGTTGCGCGCGCTGACCCACGCATTCGCCCTATTTCTGCTCATTACCGCGGCCGCTCACTGCTCAGCCGCCTCCATCCGCGGCGTGGTCACGGACGCTACCGGCTCTAAAGTCACCGGCGCCAACGTGGTTCTGCTCAGCGGCGGCAAGGCTGTCGGAGCCGCTATCTCCACGGCTGACGGCAGTTTTCAGATCATCACCGGCGTCCAAGGACGCTTCTTTCTGCTGGTTTCCGCCAAGAGCTTCCGCCAGTTGGAGACGCCTAGCTTTTACGCCGGCCGTCTCGATTCGATTGAGCGCAACATCGTGCTTGAGCCGCAGTGGGTGCGCGAATCCATCGTGGTCGCGGCCACCGGCACGCCCACACCCCAGCCGCAGACCAGCGAGGCCACCAGCGTGCTGGGGCCGCTCGATTTGGCGTTGCGCACGGACCTGACGAGCGCTCTGCGCCTGATGCCTGGAACGGTTGTGGTGCAGTCCGGCCAGTTTGGCGCGCAAACCTCGCTCTTTGTTCGTGGCGGCAACTCGGACGCCAATAAAATCCTTCTCGACGGAGTCGATGCTACTGACATGGGCGGAACCTTCGACTTTGGCCCACTCTCGACGACAGCCGTCGAGCGTGCCGAGGTTTATCGCGGCCCAGACTCTAATCTCTATGGCGCTGGCGCGGGCAGCGGAGTGGTCAGTCTCACCACTCCGCGCGGCACTACCAGCTATCCGTCGGTTCTTTTACAGGCTGATGCCGGCAACCTCTCCACTTCACGTGAAGAGTTGGAAGTGGCCGGCGCGCACAACAAACTGGATTATTTGGGCGCCTTCAGCTGGATGCAGACAGCCAACAATCTGCCCAACGACGAGTATCACGTGGCCACTACGGCGGCCAATCTTGGCTGGCAGCTCAGCGGGAACACGCAGATTCGCGCCACTGCGCACTATGGCGTCGATGCGGTCGGCAATCCCAACGCCTGGGATTTCTATCATGTAGCCGACAACGCCACGCAAAAAGATCAGGACCTTTTTATTAGCGCCTCCTTCGATAACCAGTCCACGGTGGCGTTCCACAATCACTTACAGTACGGCCTGACCCGCAAGCGAGAACAATGGAACCAATGGTCTCCGGAGGGCATCTGTATTCCCGCAGGTAGTTGCGTGAACCCTGCCCCCGGCGTGACTCCGGGTAACTACTACGGCCTTCCTGTCACCATCCAGGGAGCCAACGGATACAGCGTAACGGGTCCGGCATTGCTGGATTACAGCACCGCTAACTATGCTGTCTATCCGAGCGGCTTCCAGCAGGTCTCAAATCGCGACCAACTTGTCTACCAGGGTGATTACAAATTCACTCCCCATCTGACCGCGCTGATCGGCTTTCATTATGAAGATGAGCGCGGGGCGTATGTAGATCCCTTATATGGAGAGGACGATGCAACAGAACGCACCAACTATGTCTATCTGGCCAGTGTGCATGGCGACTTCAAGAACCGCTTCTATTACACGTTGGGCGGAAGCCTGGAGCATTACTCTCTCTTTGGCACACAGACATCGCCGCGCGCCGGGCTTTCGTATCAGGTTCTGCGCTCGCGCAAGCGCATCTTCAGCGGAACCCGCATCCTGTTCAACTACGGCGATGGAGTGCGCGAGCCGGCGCTTTCCGAGCAGTTCAGTTCACTTTACCAATTCCTTATCAATTGCACCATCTGCAATGGAGTCTCTCCCCAGCAACTGCACATAGGCCCGTTGGCAGCTCCAGCCACGCGAACCTACGAGGGTGGTGTGGAACAATCCTTCTGGGGCGAGCGGATCATCTTCCGCTCCAGCTACTTTCACAATGAGTTTGGCAAGGAGATCGAGTCGGTGGGAGCAAGGCTGATTCCCAACCTGATTCCCAATCTGACGCCTGCCGAAAAACTGGAGCTGATTGCCGAACTCGGCTCGAAATACACCGGTGACGTTGGCCTCTCAGTTAATACTGGAGCCTTCCGCGCTCAGGGCATTGAGAGCACTGTAGAGAGCGGCATCGGCAAGAGCATTTTTTTGCGCGGCGGCTACACCTATCTGGATGCTGTTCAGCAGCGCTCCTTCGACAGCGACAATGAGGCGCTGATGGGTGGTTATCCATCCACATTTCCCTACGGCTGTACCTTCGGTACTGCAAGCTGCATTCCACTCGGGATGGACACGCCTCTGGTAGGTGCGCGCCCCTTCCGCCGCGCACCGCATACAGGGTTCTTCTCGGCCAGCTACGCAGAGCGAAATCTCACGGCAGTTTTCACATCAGCCTTTGCCAGCCGCAGCGACGACTCCACCCACCTGGAATATTCTGACCAAAACGGCCTCAACAGCCTGCTCTTGCCCAACCGAAATCTGGATTGGAGCTTCGCCAAGCTCGATGCGGGCGCCAGTTTCAAGCTGTGCTCCTGGCTGAGCGTCTATGGCCAGGCGGAAAACCTTACCAGCAACCGGCACATCGCTCCCATCGGTTATCCCAGCTTGCCCTTCAACTTCCGCGCCGGCCTTCGCATCGAGTGGACCAAGGCCATAAGCCACTGAGGGGCTCTTTTCACGAGACGGCATCGTGCTGCTCCTGCCAGAATTTCGGACATGTTTTCCACCATTGCTCCTCTAGTTGTCCTGGGGTATACTGTGCTTCCCTTTGAGATTGTTCAGCGTTGTCGCTATAAAACAATCGTGTCGGTGAAGCGGAAACTCCGGCAACGCTGAGAAAAGGGGCGGCATGGTTGCAAGATGCCGTTGAAGTGTCGGGCGCCGTCTGCAGGAAATAGGCGGGCGCCCACAGGGCGAATAGGCGCCGGAAAATTCATTGTGGTGTCCTATAGACGGATGACACTGTTATTACGACCAGCGTCATTTGCTGAAAGCTAAATCCGTGAGAGGGCATGAGAAGAGAGTGTTTAAATCGGTCTCTGGGCTGTGATGACACACTAACTGATTATGGGAGAACGCTCTGCCTGTACTCTGCACGGGCTGCTTGTGCCTTGATACTGCTGCTTATCAAAGATTTACACTGCCTTAATTCTAACTTTGTATATTCATTTTCATGGGAAAGTTTGAGTATGCGGCGCCCCATGGAGCGACCCAGGCACCCACGAGAGATCACAAGATCAAAGGTGCAAAAAATTCCTTTGCGCAGCGCCTTACGCGTTGTGTCTGTAATTCACCAAGGAGCGCTGCCGATCCCCAACCCAGCGCACTCTCAACACCAGCAGCATTTTGGAGAGCCATCATGACCATGAATCGAATACATCTGAGCTTTATCTGCTTGATGATCCTCACTCTGGCCGTATATTCGGGCTCAGTTGCCCTCTACGCGCAGACGTCCACCCAAGGCGCCATAGCTGGATCAGTTCTTGACCCCTCCGGGGCCGTTGTCCCTGACGCAGCCGTCACTATCCACAACATGGGTACCAACGCCGAAATCAAGCTCACCTCCGACGCCAGCGGATTTTACAAAGCCCCGTTGCTGGAGCCCGGCACCTATCGAGTTACCTTTGTAAAGTCCGGCTTTACCACCTTCCATGCCAATGACGTAATTGTCCAGGTCGGCCAGGTATCCGACGTTTCACCGCGTCTGACGGTTGGTACGTCCTCGACATCCGTCGAGGTCACCGAACTGGCGCCGGAACTCAACCTTGAGTCGCCGGACTTCAGCTCCTCGCTGAACCTGAGAGCGCTTCAACAAATCCCCATCAACAACCGTCGCTGGTCCAGCTTGGCCATGACCACCCCAGGTGTCGTATCGGACGGCAATGGCTTCGGTTCTGTCGCTGTTCGCGGCATCAGCCCGATTCTCAATAATGTTGAGATTGACGGCGCCGACGACAATCAGGCGTATTACGCCGAAGAGCGCGGGCGCACCCGTGAAGCCTATTCCACCACGGCTGCCGCAGTTCGCGAATTTGCCGTCAACACCGGCGTCTACTCGGCTGAGTATGGCCGCGCCGCAGGCGGCGTCATCACCTCCGTCACCAATAGCGGTACAAACCAGATTCATGGTCAGGCCTATTTCTGGGATCGTGAAAGCAAATGGGCAGCTTACACCAACGCTGCCAAGATCTCGGTCTATAATTCCACCTCAAACTCCTATGTACCCACATCGATTAAGCCTGAGGATTTGCGCAAGATATATGGCTTCACCGTCGGCGGGGCGCTCATCAAGGACAAGCTCTTCTGGATCTATACTTACGATCAACATTCCCGCATCTTCCCTGTGGTCGGAGTTCCTTTCGCGCCGGCGACCTATTACACTTTGCCGGCAACTACTTTGAACACGGGTGAAACCTGCAACGCGACTACCGGCCAACTAACAGTATTAACAGGGGATACCGCGGCGTCTTCTAATGATGCACCAGCCTGCGCACTGGCAGCTCGTCAGCAGATCAGTTACGCTACCGCCGTCACCGATTGGACGACCATGCTCACGGCACTGACTGGGGACATCGGGCAAGTGACGCGCGCAGGCTTTCAGGAGATTAACACTCCCAAGCTGGACTGGCAGATCAACCCCAAAGAGCATCTGAGTGTGCTTTATCATCGCCTCAACTGGGATTCGCCCGGCGGCGTGCAGACCGCGACGTCTGATTTCTATGCGCAAGACACGCAGGGCAATGACTACGTCAAGTTGAATTATGGTGTAGCCAAACTCACCAGCCTCATCACTTCTAACATTAGCAATGAGTTGCTCTTCCAGTACGGTCGCGAGCTGAATGACGAAAGTCAGCAGCCGTATACTCCCTATACAAAGTCCTACTTGTCGGCCAACGGAAATGTGCCGGAGGTGAACTTGTCAGCCTCGACGTGGGGATTTTACCTCGGCTCGCCCTACTACTCCTACCGCAAAGCTCTTCCCGACGAGAAGAAGTGGCAGGTGGGCGATGTCCTCTATTGGAACAAGGGCAATCACAGCTTCAAATTTGGCGTAGACGCTGTTCATAATGACGATCTGATGAACAACACCTACGAGAGCAACGGCTACATCACATACAGCTACCTCGGCAACTACTTCAATGACGTGCTCAACGAGGGGAAAGTCCTTACAACAACCGGGACCGGCTGCAACCAGAGCGCTTCGGCCTCTTATACATCAAGCGCCATCACTGGAACCTATTCCTGCTACTCGTCATTCGTTCAGGGATTTGGGAATCCGGTCTTCGAGATTGCCACCATGGATACTGGTATCTTTGCCCAGGATAACTGGAAGTTCTCTCCGCGCCTGACACTGGAACTTGGCTTGCGCTGGGACTACGAGGCTTTACCCGCCCCGGTTTCCAACCTCACCACGGCCAACGCCACCAGCGGTGCGTACTTCTACGCTTATCCTGGCCTGACCAACAACCCCAGTGACAAGAAAAACTTAGGTCCTCGCATCGGATTTTCCTATGATCTATTTGGCAAGGGCAACACCGTTGTGCGCGGCGGTTATGGAATCTACTATGGCCGCATCACCAACGGAAACCTGCTTAACCTGCGGCTGAACACCGGCAGCGCGAATGGGCAGTTCACCTCCACCTACAAGAACACCACCGTTGTCGGCCCGCAGTTCCCGCAAATCGAATCGGCTACCGGCGCCGGAGCCAAGCCTGCCTCCTACTTCCTGGCTCCCAATCTGCGCAATCCCCAGGTGCAGGAGTATGACCTGATGGTGCAGCATAGCCTCGGCAAGGGCACCTACATCCAGGGAAGCTACCTGGGAGCGCTGGGACGCGAACTGCCCAACTACCTCAACCTCAACCTCAATCCCGCAACCACGCTCGAGAGTATTACAATTGTCGACTCCACGGGTAAAGGCCCCATTCCAAATGGGACTGTAGTTTCAAACATTCCAACCTGCATAAGTCACCAGTTCGAACACGTTCACGCTGGGAGTGGGGTGCCGTGCCTGGGCGCCAACGTCAGCGGCCTGACCTTCATGCTGGCTCCGGCAAGGTCGTCATCTCTAGCCCCATCCATCTTAACGCGGCCCTGATGATTATCAACAATAACACCAATTCAACTGCCAACGGAGGCACAACTATTTCCGGAGGCATCGTGATTAACGCGGGCGCCACCGAGACGATCAACCAGTCCGCAACTTCGGCCACCTCGTTGAACCTTTCGGGAAATATCATTGCCAATGTGGCCAACGTCACGACGATTCTCAACACCAACGCGAATACAACCGTAACTTCCTCGCTTCCCACACAAGCAGCGTGAACATCACGGGCGGCGCCTTGACGTATTACCTCACTGGCGCCAACGGCCTCACGACCGGCGTCGGTTTCCCGATCACCGCCGCTTCGGCTTCCGGCACCACTGTCACGATCACCATGACCGCCGTCGCCGGGTTCAACCTCCTCAACAATCAGACTGTCTCAATCGCGGGCATTTTGACGCCCGGCGACAACATCCTTCAGTGCGACAATAACGGTCCTGAGTGCTACACAGTTCACATACACGGCAGCCTCCGCGCCGTCGATCACTACGGCTACGGTGGCCTCGGGTGGGTCGTGCCGTCGGTCAAAATAACAACATCACAACGTCCGTTGGCGACTTGATCACGCTTACCAACACGGCGACTTTGTACACGGTCACGCAAAACGTTGGAACATCGCTGACACTGGGCGGGGGCATCACATTTACAGTCCCCGGCCAGCACCCTTAACTTTGCTGGCGCGGTGCCGGTGCCATATCGACTGGAACGATCACAATGGCGAGCGCCCTGCTGGGCACTTCCGCACTTATTCCTGCCGTGAATAGTATTATTGACGCAGCCGCGGGCAATCTCACCGTCAGTGCGATTTCGATGTGGCTCGCCTTATTGCTTTCCAACGGCAACTCGGTAACGTTGACGGTCACCAACGGCATCACATTCACGGGCAGCGTTCCATTGATTCCGTTTACCAACACTTTGAACATTACGAGCGGAACAACGGGCGCCGGTACGGGACAAAATCGTCTATCGGGGGCATCTCGCTCGTTGGCACGTCATATCTTGACCAGCACGTCGGGAGGCGGCCAAATCACCATCGGCGGGATGACGATAACCGGCGCCATGCTCTCTGATTCGGCATGGCGCCGATCGTTTTCAATAATGCCATTACGAACAACGGCAACATTTTCACAATTTACGGAAGTGGTTCGGTCACAATCGGTGGCAGCAGTTCGGCTTTTCTCGGCTCCTACGGCGGCACGGGCGGCCTGACGATGTTTGGATATGGCACGCTTACCCTCAACGGCGCCGCCGTCAACACCTACACGGTGCGACGACTGTGAATGCGGGAATCCTTGCCGTTAACTTCACCAATTTGACAAGCGCGATGAATCTGATCAATCGGGGTTGGCGCCGTTCTTGGCGGCGGCACAATCAGCTTGAACAGCGAATGCGACGACGGCGTCAAATCAGACCTTCAACAGCTTCACGTTGAATTCCGGTAGCTCGGCGATTACCTTAGCGCCGAATGGGTCCGCGAAGATGACCCTGAACACGACCAACGCTTGGTCGTGTGCTTGTCGGCGCGGATTTGAACATCACGTCGCCCAAACCTGTGCTCGCCGTATCCGGCGTTTTGACGATCAATGGCGGTTCGCCGATTGCGACGGTGGCAGTGATCGGCGGATTCGCGCTTTAGACCTTAAAGGTTCGCTAAGCGGCTGCTTGCCAGATCCTTTGCATGGCTCCGGAGCGGCCGGAATCGACCGATCAGCTGAAGAGCACGTCGCGCGCGTCGTGACGCGTGCCGAAGAAGAGGGGCGCAGGGTGCCGGCGGCTGACGTTCGTCGGCGGTAGGATCCCCACACACCCGGAAGCGCGACCGCGGTCAGAGATTGCGCTTCGCCTTCCTCGAAGAAGCGCCATCGTCAGTCTTGTCCCCCGCTGTCGCGTTGGAAGGCATTTGAATGTCTCCGCGGGGGTTCGGGCTCTAAGGGAGTGATAGCTCACGAGCGCCGCAAGCTGCGGCGCTGGGTGCCGTAAGTGCGGGCATCTTCAACGGTCCAGGGTCCCTCGTCGAGCAATACGGACCCTCAACGAGTACGACATAGC
>CAWDQS010000089.1:0-4404 GCA_963804295.1 uncultured Acidobacteriaceae bacterium | reverse complement strand
GCGCGCACTCATGTGATGGAGATTCGCCCCTTCACCTTCATCGGCGCCACTACCCGGCCCGGCCTGCTTAGTTCACCCCTCCGTTCGCGCTTCGGCATCCTGCTGCGCCTGGAATTTTACTCAGAAGAGGACTTGCGCGTCATTGTCCATCGCTCCGCCGAGGTCTTGCAGATTCCCATCGACACTGACGGTGCGGCGGAGATCGCCCTGCGCTCCCGCGGCACGCCACGCATCGCCAATCGCCTGCTGCGCCGCGTGCGAGACTATGCCCAGGTGCGCGGGTCAGGCGTAATCGATCTCCCCACGGCCAATGCCGCTCTTACCATGCTGGAAGTGGACGCCCACGGCTTCGACGAGATCGACCGCCGCCTGCTGCTGGCCATCATCCAGAAATATGACGGCGGCCCAGTCGGCCTCAGCACGCTGGCCGCAACCCTGGCCGAGGAGCAAGACGCCCTGGAAGAGGTCTACGAACCGTTCCTCATCCAGATCGGATTCCTTGACCGCACCCCGCGCGGCCGCGTCGCCACGCGCCTGGCCTACGAGCACTTTGGCCTGACCATGCCCGGCCGTCAGACGCCGCTGTTTTAATTCGGACAGAAGTTGTTGCTAACTCGCTAACTTGCTATCCCCGCGAAGCGGGGGCTAACTCGCTGACTTTGTAATTAACCACAGCCGTAAACCGGCCAGACCATTCATCAGGAGACTCCCATGGCACTTACCGAATCCACCATGCTGGAACTGGGCACCACCGCCCCCGACTTCGCACTCACCGACGTAGTAACCGGCAAGACCGTCCGCCGCGACGATTTTCGCGGACAGAAGGCGCTGCTGGTCATCTTCATCTGCGCCCACTGCCCCTACGTCAAGCACATCGAGAAAGGTTTGGCGGCGCTGGGCAAGGACTACGCCGGCCAGCCACTCGGCCTGGTCGCCATCAGCAGCAACGATGCGACTACGCACCCAGCCGACAATCCCGCCGGACTCAAGCAGCAGGCGGAAACCTTCGGCTTCAACTTCCCCTACCTGTACGACGAGACGCAAGCCGTGGCGCGCGCCTATAAGGCTGCCTGCACACCGGACTTTTTTCTCTTTGACGGCAATCACCGTCTGGTCTATCGCGGCCAATTCGACGCCAGCCGCCCAGGCAACGGCATCCCCGTCACCGGAAAAGACCTGCGCGCCGCTCTCGACTTGGTGCTTGCCGGCAAGCCGGTCCCAACGGAGCAGCGCCCCTCCATCGGCTGCAACATCAAATGGAAGGCATGAGAAGCAGGAAATAGGGAACATCGGTGATGAAACAGCATCCAGCAAAAGGCCACTCCGCTGTAGCGAAGTGGCCCTTTGTTTTCAAGCTATCCGGAGTTACTTGGCGGCGACCAGCGGCTTGGTGGTGAGCGTGCCGCTCTTGTAGCCATTGGCCATATCGGCAATGGAGATGGCTTTGTAGTCGCCCGCGTGGCCAGCCTGGCCGAACTGCATCATGCGCTGGGCAACCACCTTCTGCATGGCCGCGCGCGCCGGCTTCATGTAGTCGCGAGGATCGAACTTCTCAGGCGTCTCCCACAATACCTTGCGAATCGCGCCGGTGATGGCCAGCCGATTGTCGGTGTCCACGTTGATCTTGCGCACGCCGTTCTTGATGCCGAGCTGAATCTCTTCCACGGGCACGCCCCAGGTCTCCCTGAGCTTGCCGCCGTACTGATTGACGATGTCCTGCAAATCCTTGGGCACCGAAGAGCTGCCGTGCATCACCAGGTGGGTGTTGGGCAGGCGATTGTGAATCTTGATCAGCAGATCCATCTTGAGGACCGAGCCGTCGGGCTTTTTCGTGAATTTGTAAGCGCCGTGGCTGGTGCCGATGGCGATGGCCAGCGAATCGACGCCGGTCAGCTCGGCAAACTCCACCGCCTGATCGGGATCGGTGACGTGATCCAAGCCTGAACCGCCCGCGCCGTGGCCGTCTTCAATGCCGCCCAGCACCCCGATTTCGCCCTCCACGGCGACGCCGCGCTCATGCGCGTAATCGACCACCTTCTTGGTCACTGCCACGTTCTCCTCAAAAGTAGCCGGAGTCTTGCCGTCTTCCTTCAGCGAGCCGTCCATCATCACGCTCGAATAGCCTAGCTTGATGGCGCTGACGCAGGTCTCAAAGCTGTTGCCGTGATCCAGATGCATGGCGATGGGAATTTCGGGATAGAGTTCGTTTGCCGCCAGGATCAAGTGAAAGAGATAGTTGTCCTGCGCGAACTGGCGCGCGCCGCGGCTGGCCTGAATGATGACCGGCGAATTGGTCTCCTTCGCCGCTTCCATAATGGCCTGAATCTGTTCCATATCGTTGACGTTGAATGCGCCGACGCCGTAACCGCCCTTGGCGGCCTCGTCGAGGAGTTGCCGCGTGGAAACTAGAGGCATTTGAGTTTCTCCTGTTCGCCGGTCAATCCGGCAAGTTGAATTTGGGTCCAGCCGCGGCGTTTGTTCGAGTGCTTCAGTGCATGTATCAGCCCGCCGGGCGGCAGGAACTGCGATCATGTATATGGTAGCAGGGACGCGCAAGAGAGAAGTGTGCCTGAGAACACAGGCGGTTTGCGGCGTAGCGGCGGCCCAATTCAGGAGGGCGCGTTCCAATGTGGGTGCATGATGGTTTTCTCCTCTGGCGCACTCCGATGTGGAATAATCTGCCCGTGCCCCTTGCCGCTGCTACTACCCACGACTATTACCTTGCAGCCTGTGCCGCCGCAACCGTGCTGCTGCTGCTTTTGCTGATCGCAAAACTCCGGCTGCATCCGGCGCTGGCACTGTGCATCGCGGCTCTGACGCTGGGCGCGGCCTCGGGGATGCCGCTCGTCCAGGTGCCGCTTTCATTTGCAACAGGTGTGGGCAACCTGATGGGCCACATCGCCATCGTGCTCGCTCTGGGCGCGGTGCTGGGGCGCCTGGTAGCCTCCAGCGGCGGTGCAACTGCGTTAGGCAAAGTTTTGGTTGAAAACTGTGGAATCAAGGGCCTGCCCTGGGCGATGCTAGGGCTGGGCATACTGGTGGGGATGCCGGTCTTCTTCGAGGTGGGCCTGGTGCTGCTGTTGCCGATTGTGGCTGAGACGGCGCGGCGCAGCGGAAAGCCTCCCATTCTCGTCGCCCTGCCGATGCTGGCCGGGCTCTCCATCGTTCATGCCGTGCTGCCGCCGCATCCGGCGGCGATGCTGGCATCGCGCGGCTGGTTGTTGACCACGGCCAGGAAGATCATCGAGAAGCTTTCCTGGAGTTGGGTGTGCTTGTAGAGCTGGTTGAGGACGATCTCAGGCTGATCGCCGCGCTTTCGACCGAAGTAGGAGCAGCATGCCGTAGCGATCGCTCTCGTCGCGGGTGCGGTCGGCGCCGATGTCGATGTCGGAGATGATTTTGTTTTCGACCAGCTCGGCGATGCGCTTGAAGAGCGTAGACTTGTGTGACCTGATAGGGAAGCTCGGTGACGACGAGGGCCTTGAGATCCTTGGTGACGTTTTCAATGGCTACGCGGGCGCGCATGAGGAACCGGCCGCGGCCGGTGCGATATGCTGCTTTCGCCGAACAAAGGGATTGAACATGTGCTCAATGCGTTGCCGGATGTGGTGGCGGAGTTTCCCGACATCGTCTACATCCTGCTCGGCGCGACCCACCCTCACGAGTTGCGCACGCGGGGCGAAGTCTACCGCCTCGGCCTGGAAGCCATCGTCAGGAGAAACAAGATCGAGAACAACGTCATCTTCCACAATCGCTTTGTGGAGCTGAAGGAACTGACCGAGTTCATTGGAGCTGCGGATCTTTACATCACTCCATATCTGGACGAAGCCCAATTTACATCGGGAACCTTGGCTTATGCCTTTGGCGCGGGCAAAGCCGTGATTTCGACGCCGTATTGGCATGCCGCCGAATTGTTGAGGGACCAGCGTGGGGTGCTCGTGCCGTTCGCAGACCCGAAAGCGATCTCGCGCGAGGTGAGTGGGTTGTTACGCGATGGAGCGCGCCGGTACGCCATGAGCGATAACGCCTACAAGTTGGGCCGCGACATGGTGTGGAGCAACACAGCGGGATCTACATGGGCTCTTTTGAAAAGGCCCGGCGTCAAGGGGAAGCCGCGCCTCTCGATATCGGTTGCGGCGAACGGCTTCGGCCATCGGCCGCATGAATCGCCGGAGTTGAATCTGGATCATCTCTACCATATGACCGATTCGACCGGCATTTTCCAGCACGCGAACTTCACTGCGCCGAACCTCTCGGAAGGCTACTGCACGGACGACAATGCCCGCGCACTCATTCTGGCGGTGCAGCTCGGCCAGTCGGACGACGCTCCGAAGCGTGTCCCGGCGCTTGCCACAACATATGCCGGGTTCCTGGACTATGCCTTCAATCCAAAACTCGGGCGAT
>CAWDQS010000088.1:0-5172 GCA_963804295.1 uncultured Acidobacteriaceae bacterium | reverse complement strand
TTTGACAGCGCGGTTTTGATGGGAACGAATGGCACTTTAGCCGGTGGATTTGGTCAATCCAAAAAACTTCTCCACATCCGTAATCGACGCGGTCATGCGATAGGGCGGGAGGCTGGCGAGGAAGGTCTGGCCGTAGCGTTGGCGGGTGACGCGGGGATCGAGGAGGACTAAGACGCCGCGGTCTTCGAGCGAGCGGATGAGGCGGCCGAAGCCCTGCTTGAGGGTGAGGACGGCGGAGGGAACCTGGTAGTCGAAGAAGGGTTTGCCTCCGGCTTCCTCGATGGTTTTCATGCGCGCCTGGATGACCGGATCACTGGGGACGGCAAATGGCAAGCGATCGATGATGACGCAACTCAAGGCTTCACCCTGCACATCCACTCCCTGCCAGAAACTTGACGTGCCGAAGAGGACGGCGTTGGGCTTGGAGCGGAACTGTTCCAATAATGCTTTGCGCGGGGCCGAGCCGTGCAGCAGGATGGGAAAATCGAGAACCGGCAAGAGGCGCTCGTAGAGGGCGTGCATCTGGGCGTAGCTGGTAAAGAGGCAAAAGGCGCGGCCCTTGGTGATTTCGAGAACGCGTTGGATGCAACGGGCAGCGGCCTCGGGGAATTCCGGGTCGCGGGGGTCAGGCATCTCCGGCGGGAGATAAAGGAGGGCCTGCTCGCCGTAGCGGAAATGAGAGGGCACGACCAACTCGCGCGCCCCCTGCCCTGAATCGCCGAGGCCGAGCCGGCGGCGGATGTGGTTGAATCCGCCCTGCACGGTGAGCGTGGCCGAGGTGAGAATAACGGTGGGAATCTGATCGAAGACCAGCTCGTGAAGAAGCTCGGAGACATCGATGGGCGTGGCTTGCAGGAAGGTGGTGCGCGATTGCGCGTGGAAGGCGGTTTTACGTCCCGTGGACGAAGACCTTTCAGTTCCTCCGCCAAAGATGCGGCGCTCCATCCAATAGACCATGTTGTTGGCGTTGGATTCGAGCAGGAATTCAAACTCCGAGCGGAGGCGGGTGACACGCTTTTTCAGTCCCGGCGCTTCATCGATTTCGGTTAGATCGTCCATCTCCGCTTCTATGCGCTGAAGAGTAGTGCGCACGGACAGGTAGAGGTCGCCAGAGGTTTCCAAAAACTGCTCGCGATCGGTGAAGGGCTGACGGCCGTCGCCGGTCATGGGCAGTCCGGCAAAGAAGATGCGCGCGCGGTCGCGGAGTTGCTGTGTAAGGGCGGGCAGTTTCTCCGCGCCCTGCTTGCCGCGCAGCATGGCATCGGTGTCGCGGGCCAGTTCTTCAAAGCGGATGTTGCTGACGGAGAGGCCGAAGTAGCTGGAAGCGACATCCTCCAACTCGTGAGCTTCGTCGAAGATTACGGCGGCGGCTTCGGGGAGGATGCCGGCGTCGGGCGCGTTGGCGGCTTCGCGCTTGACGGAGAGGTCGGCGAAGAACAAATGGTGGTTGACGATGATGATGTCGGACTCGAGGGCCCGGCGGCGCATCTCGGTGATGAAGCAGCGGCGGTAGTCGGGACAAGATGAGCCGAGGCAGGCTTCAGTGCGGGCGTCGAGCTTTGCCCAGAGGGCGCTGGACTCGGGCATTCCGGAGAGCTCGGCGCGGTCGCCGGTTTCGGTTGTCTGCTCCCACTCGGATATCTGGCGGTACTGGTCGATCTCCTCCAGACCCGAAAGAATCGGCTGGTTGCGCAGCGAGACCAGCTTGTGGCGGCAGAGGTAGTTGGCGCGGCCCTTCATGTAGCAGACGCGCAGTTCGCCGACCAGCGTTTCGAGGAAGGGAATGTCGCGAAAGTAGAGCTGATCTTGCAGAGCCTTGGTGCCGGTGGAGACTATGATGCGCTGGCCGGTGCGCAGGGCGGGGAGCAGGTAGGCGAGGGTTTTGCCGGTGCCTGTGCCGGCCTCGACGATCAGATGGCGGCGATCCGCGAGAGCCTGCTCGACGGCTTTGGCCATCTGCAGTTGTCCGGTGCGGTACTCATAGGGCAGCGAAGAGCGCGCCAGAATGCCGCCGGGCGCGAAAAATTCGTGCAGCGAGGGAAGGGCGCGGGTTGGATTTTCGCTGGCGGGCATGGGAAGCGGACGCTCTTCCCATCATAGTGATGCGGGGCGGTCTCGATGGCGGTTCTGAGAATCAGGACTTCTGTTTAGTCGAGGAGAGAAATGCTCGCTGGAATCCGCTGATTGATTTTTGGATGCGCTCCAACGGAATCGTCAGCGAGAGGCGAATGTAGCCGGAACGTCCAAAGCCCGTGCCGGGGACTGCCAGCACGCCTTCTTCCGCCAGCCGTTTCGTAAAGGCAATGTCGTCGGGAATGGGCGTTTTGAGGAAGATGTAGAAGGAGCCTTCTGGGCGCCGTATCTCGTAGCCGATCTTCTCCAGCGCATCGCAAAGAAGATTCCGCTTCTGCTCGTAGATTGAAGCGTCGATGGTTTCGTCTAGCGCTTCCAGCATCACCCACTGCCAGATGGCGGGCGCGTTGATATAGCCCAGGATGCGATTGTTGAAGGCGCAGGCGCGGCGCATATTCTCGGCATCCACCAATTGCGGCGAGAGCGCCAGATAGCCGATGCGCTCGCCCGGCAATCCCAGCGACTTTGACCAGGAGTTGCAGATTGCCGTCTGGGCGATGAACGAGGCCACCTCGGGCTGCCGCTTGCCGTCAAAGACATAGGACTTATACGGCTCGTCGCTGATGACCGTAATGGGCTGGGCGGCTCTGGCAAGAACCGCTTGCAGGTCGCGCAGGACGCTCTCCGGGTAGACGCGTCCAGTGGGGTTGTTGGGCGTGTTGAGAATCAGGGCGCGGGTGCGGGGAGTGATGGCCGCCGCAATGCGCTCCACGTCGGGCAGGAAGGCGGCATCGGTTTCGACTGGGACCATGCGGCCAGAGTGGTTGGCGATATAAAACTGGTACTCGGAGAAACAGGGCATTAATACGATGACTTCGTCGCCGGGGTCGAGGATCGACTTGAGGATTACGTTGCATGCGCCCGCGGAGCCAACCGTCATAAAAACGTCTTCGGCGGTGAAGGCAAGGCCGGTCTGTTTCTGGAGCATATGAGCGACGGCCTCTCGGAGCTGCGGATAGCCCGGATTGGGCATATAGCCATGCGAGCCGGGGCGGTTGGCGGCCACCACGCGGCGCAACGCATCAAGTACCGCGGGAGGCGGCTCGACATCGGGATTGCCGAGGGAGAAATCGCAAATTGCATCGGCCCCGCGCTCGCGCTTCAGCCGCACGCCCTCCTCGAACATGCGTCGAATCCAGGATGCGTTCTCGAGTTGCGCGGCAATGGTCTTTGAAACGGGCATGATCGTACACCTTTCGACTTTCTTCACAGTTCCACAGTTTCACAGTAAATAGGGGGGGAGGGGGGGAGGGTCATTTCTCGCGTGGACGGCTCTTGCTCTCGCTCCCGATCTGCCGGCCGTGACGCATTTCCATCGCTGTCCTCTTCTCTTCCAATAGTATGCTTGAGTCGATGCCAATCTTCTGCAATTTTCATTCAGCTTTTTCAAATAAACTGCCTACTGAGGTTTGTGTTCTCCCACCCTTGAATCAAAGAACGATTCAAGGATGGGGCACCCGGCGCGCCGCTCATCGCGATAAAACTGCGATGAACGGGGCACAGCTTTTCAAGGCTCAGGGTGATTCATTGGGGCTGATGATCGGGCCACCTGCCCTAGTTATAGATGTATGCGAACAGCTGTCCTTGCGTGTTGGAGATGTTATCTGCTTCGTATTGGAACGTGCCGTCGTGGTTGACGGTAAATTGGATGGTGACTGGAGTCATCACGTTGGCATTCTGCGTATAGACGTGATTAATGCATGCGCCTTCCGGGGTGCCTAGTTGAAGGATTTGTTGCTGTACATCCATTTCTTTCTTGTTCAGGTCGGTATAGTTCTGACCATGGTCGCCCTGGCTATACATGACATTGTCTTCGTGCTGTAGTTCCGCCAGTTGAGCTTTAAGCGATGCTTTTTGCTCCTGGAGGTTCTGAAATGGAGCTTGCCCGGCGGGAGAATCGCAATACTCGGCAGCCTTTTTTACAGCAGCTGTACAAGCTGCGTTGGCTGAACAGCTTAGTTTAAGTTCGTTGGTGAACTTGGAAAATGGAACTGTACCGTCAAACTCGACAACGGTGACGCCTTTGTCGGTTGTAAAGGAAGTCCACTTGCCGTTCTGGAAAGAATGGTCGATTGCCTGACCGAGGGCGGTAGTCTTGTTGAACTCCATGTAGCCGGTGCGGACCTGATTAATGGCGGTTTTGTGGCAACCGATGAGTAGGCCTGAAAGGCTCAAGGCTACTATAAAGATGGCGGATTTGGATTTCATTGTAATTCTCCTGATTGAGATTCAGTGGAGTTTAGGCGAAAGAGAACATCCTGCCCGAGGATCGGAGGGTGGCCCTGGTCTCATACATCGTGTTATCAAGTTGAGGGCGCCCCCAGGTCCCTCGATAATATTGATCCGGCACGATTGCATTGCGATATTGCCGCCGCAAAACAACCGCAGGTCCTTCGACTCCGCTACGCTCCGCTCAGGATGACAGATTTATCGTCCTTGGGTTGCTTCCATTGCATGGCGGAGCAGCAGGTTGGCTCTGGTCTGATAACCTCGCCCATAGCTTTTCAGCCAAGCGATTACATCGTCATCCAACCGGATGGTGACTGGACGCTTTGCCGGACGATAGAACCTGCCAACCTCCGCGCCGCTCCAATCGACAACTTCGGGCATCTCGGAAAAATCAATCGTAGCGTCGGTCTTGGCGGCGATGGCGGCGATCTCCCGCTTCTGCGCGGCTGCGAGCTTCTTCATAACTCCTCTTTTCCTGGGCGGATGCGCTTCGCGCAGAGATGATCCGAATGATTTCATCTTCATTCAGCTCCCGATAGGTATAAACGATGAACAGAACCACGCCAAGAGCGATCTCTCCCAGTGCGTTGTAGCGTTCCTCCGCATCATCGTGAGAAAGATCCTTGCGTGAAAGAATCCACTGATCCTTGAAAGCCGTAACCGCTGTCTCAAAACTTACGTCGTGCTTGCGGCGATTCTCGCGGTTTTTCACCGGATCCCAATCGAATCGGCTCATCACTTGCGCCTTATCTTATCGTAGTTTATGTATGTACATTTGTCAATATGTTTGGCCTTCGTAGCAGGTAACCA
>CAWDQS010000087.1:0-10500 GCA_963804295.1 uncultured Acidobacteriaceae bacterium | reverse complement strand
AGCTTGCGGAAAAAAGGCGTTCTTTTCACGATGCTATGCCCTGCCGTTGCTTTTTGAACCTCAAATCAGTTGTGCTGCTGTTGATTTGTTCCTCTGGAGGCTTGATTTGCGGCCTCCAGAGACACGTATCCCCCGGACTTACTGCGCCAAAATCAGCTTCTGCATGCGTAGCAGGTTGTGCGCTGTGGCAACCAGGCTAAACAGCCAGTTGACTCGCGCCCTACCGCGCAGTTTTACCTGCCGGGCAACCCGGTCCTGCTTGGCCCAGCCGAACACTTTCTCCACCAACTTGCGCTTCCTCTGGCTGATGGCAAATCCTTCACTGCGGCGTTCTTCTTCGTTAAGCCAGTTGCGCCATTTCGGATTGGGCGCATATTCGGCTACATGCGGCCTGATGCGGCGGGCGCGCAACTGGCCAACGAACCGCTCCTGCTGATAACTCTTGTCGGCGCCCAAGGTGCACTCCACGGCGCGTTTTAACTTATCCACCATCACCAGCGCGGCCTCCTGCTCAGCCGTCTTGCTGGACTGCGTCACCATCGCTGCCACCACCAGCCCGTTGCGATTCTCCGTCAACACATGGCCCAGGTAGCTGGGCACCGCTGCCGCCGCGCCGCTCTTCTTGTACAAACGCGCCTCCGGATCGGTGGCCGATTCATGCGTGTCGCGCAGCAGCTTGCGGCCCCGCGCGCCCGTGCCCCGTTGGGGCGGCTCCAGCTTCTCGTGGAAACTGCGACGGCTGGCCCAAGCCTGAATCAATGTGCCATCCACGGTGAAATGCTCCTCGCTTAATAGCTGATGCGCGCGCGCTTGCTCCACCACCGCCAGCAGCAACTGCTCGGCGACCTCGCCCTCAATCAGCCGCTCGCGGTTCTTGGTAAATACCGTCACGTCCCACACCGGGTCGTCGATGTTGAGTCCCACAAACCAGCGGAAGAGCAGGTTATAGTCCAACTGCTCCATCAACTGCCGCTCGCTGCGCACCGAGTAAAGCACCTGCAAAAGCTGTGCCCGCACAAGCTTCTCCGGCGCAATCGACGGCCGCCCGCGCCGCGCGTACAACTGTTGGAACTCGGAGTCCAACTCCCGCAATGCCGCATCGGCCATCTGTCGAATGGCGCGTAATGGATGATCCTTCGGCACTCGCTGTTCAAGGCCGATGTAGCTGAATACCGCTTCCTGTTGTTGGTCATCTCCACGCATGATTAATACATACCCTATCGACCTGTGGAAACCATCGTGCCGGACCTGGTTCCTCAGCATTTTTCCGCAAGCTGTGAAGTCGTGCCCTGATACTTATTGCGACTCCAAATGAGTTTTCTCGTAAACAGTAATGTCGCGCCCATTCATAGAAGTACGAGAATGCGCCCTAGTTTTCGCTGCTTGCCACAACGCGCGGCTTGGTCATTTGCAGCGGATCTGTAAGGGTAAAAATCATCGCTGTGCCCGGTTCCAGAGTGGCCTGGGGATGGCTGATCAACAGGTGGGCCGTGACGACGCCTGCTCCCACCATGCTGCCGGCTAAAGCGCCGACCGGGCCGCCCACGATGGCTCCTGTAGTTGCGCCGGTTCCCACCGCGCCGCCGTATTCAATGCCATCACGCTTCAGGCGTGAGGCCGGCAGAATCGTTCCTTCTGAGCCGACTTTGGACTTGGCACCCGGGGTTCCGGTGATAACGGCGCGTAGTTGGTAGCGCGTGCCATCGGCGAGTATGACCGTCTCCGGCAACAGGTGCATGGAGCCGTGACCACCCACATGGCCAGTGGAAATGCCGACTATGCGGCCGTCAATCTCCGCTCCGGCGGGAATCAGCACCTGTTCGCCTTGCAATACGTCTGTGGCCACGCGGCTGCGAAAGCTCTCGCCCTGCTCGCTGCTCGCGGAGGAAAGCCGATCCAGCAGGCGGACGCGGATAGTGGTCCCTTCCGGTAGTTCGCCTCGGCGCGGCGGATGCGGATGCACAATGTCGCCGTCCGGATCGGCGGCGTAGTTGCGCTGGATCAAGACGGGCTGCCGAGGCGCGGGAACGCTCCTCTGTACGGCAACGGTTCCGCTATCCGGGTCAGGATCGTAACTGGCGGTATTGGCGTATGCGGATTGGGCCTGGACTGGAGCTTGATTTTGAGTCTGAGTCCGGTATTGGCCTGGCAAGGCTGTCCGCCCAGCGGGCGGCTTGGCCTGGGGCGTACTGGTGGTCACGATGGTGTCGTCCGGCGGGGGCGTCGAGGTTCCCTGATAGAGGTTTGACTCGTTTGACTCCTGCGCTCCCAGAGCAAAAGTGACCATCAACGACAATGCGCACACAAGAATCGGCCGATTCATCCAAGTCTCCTTTTCCCAAGCGCGGGCAGAAACCCACCTATGAGTTCAAACCCCGCCGGAGGGGAAGAGTTGCGCGCGGCTCCCAACTCCTCAAGGGGCAACGCGCCATTTCACTCAAGTTAAGGCTAACGCAAGTGGGCAGCCGATGAACCGCGAGCAGCCGGGCAAGTGCCTTGGGCGATACGAATCAACCTAGGCAACCCACAACGGCACGCTTCCCGCACTGGTAACGATTAGTTCCCTGTGATCTCGATTCAATAGTCCGCGGAGGGTCGATTTGTTAGAATTCTTTCGGGAGATCTAATTTTTTCACCTTGGACGGAGAGGATATTTGAGCGCGCAGGAGCTTCTGAATACCATTCAAAGCACCGCCGGAGAAGCTCTTGCCGTGGATCGCCGTCCGCAACTGAATGACCGGCTACAGCACCGCATTGCGAGGACCGATATGACTGAGATTGTTGCCATCCGCGCCCGCGAGGTACTTGACTCGCGCGGCAATCCGACCGTGGAAGCGGACGTCATCCTGGAAAGTGGCGCACTTGGCCGCGCCATCGTGCCCTCGGGCGCTTCCACCGGCGAGCATGAAGCCGTGGAACTGCGCGACGGCGACAAGAGCCACTATCTGGGCAAGGGCGTCTTGCAGGCCGTGGCCAACGTGGAGACCGTGATTGCGCCGGAACTGGAGGGCATGGACGCCTCCAACCAGCGGCTGCTGGACCAGACGATGATCGCGCTGGACGGCACGCCCAACAAGGCCAAGCTAGGCGCCAATGCCATTCTGGCTGTCTCCATGGCCGCCGCGCGCGCCGTGGCCCAAACGCTGGAGGTTCCGCTCTACCGCTATCTGGGCGGCGTGAACGCCTCTGTGCTGCCGACTCCCATGCTCAACGTGCTGAACGGCGGAGCACACGCCGACAGCAATGTGGACTTTCAGGAGTTCATGATTATGCCGGTTGGCGCGGAGAGCTTCTCCGAGGCGCTGCGCTGGGCCGCCGAGACCTTCCACACGCTTCGCAGCGTGTTGAAGAAGAAGGGCTACAACACCGCCGTCGGCGATGAGGGCGGCTTTGCTCCCTCGCTCAAGTCCAACAGCGAGGCGATTGAACTGATTCTGGAAGCTATCGAGACTGCCGGTTACAAGCCGGGCGAGCAGATCGCCATCGCGCTCGATCCCGCGTCGAGTGAGTTTTACGACAAGGAAAAGAAGAAGTACGTCTTCAAGAAGAGCGACAAGCGCGAACTGACGAGCGAAGAGATGGTGGCCTTCTACGACAATTGGGCGCGCCAGTATCCCATCGTTTCGCTGGAGGACGGGCTGGCCGAGGACGACTGGGCGGGATGGAGAATTTTGACCGACAAGTTGGGCAGCCGCATTCAACTAGTCGGCGACGACATCTTCGTCACCAACATCAAGCGCTTGCAGCGCGGCATTGAAGAGGGCGTGGGCAACTCCATTCTCATCAAGCTCAACCAGATCGGGACGATTACCGAGACGCTGGAGGCCATCGAGTTGGGCCGCCGCTACGGCTACACCTCGGTCATCTCACACCGTTCGGGCGAAACCGAGGACACCTTCATCGCCGACCTGGCTGTCGCCACCGGTGTAGGCCAGATCAAGACCGGCTCGGTGAGCCGCACCGACCGCATCTGCAAATACAACCAACTCCTCCGCATCGAAGAAGAGCTGGGCGGCGGCGCGGTCTTTCTTGGGCTGGAAGGGCTGAACTACAACGACTAACCACCTGCGGTGGGGCAGACGCTCGCTATTCGCTCGCGCAGGCTTTGTCGCATCCCAGGTCCCAAAGGCGGACCTGGGGTACCTTTCACACCGCAGATTCCCCTCAACCCTAGTATCCAAGGAAACCAACTGTGCCTAAGCGTCCTCTCGTACTGACCATCCTTGACGGATGGGGTTATCGCGCCGAAACCGCCAACAACGCCATCGCGCTGGCAAAGAAGCCCACTTACGACAAGCTGCTCGCCGAATATCCCAACACGCTGATCCAGGCCTCGGACCATTTTGTGGGCCTGCCCGACGGGCAGATGGGCAACAGCGAGGTCGGCCACCTGAACATCGGCGCGGGGCGCATCGTGCAGATGGACATCACGCGCATTGACGCCGCCATCGCGGCAGGCGAATTTCAAAAGGACCCGGCCATTGCTCGGGCCATGAAACAGGCGCAAGCGGGCGGACGGCAACTGCATCTCTTCGGGCTGGTCTCGGACGGCGGCGTACACTCCCACCAGGAGCACCTCTATGCCCTGCTGCGCACGGCGCGCGAGTACGGCCTGACACGGGTCTTCGTTCACGCCTTCATGGACGGCCGCGACACGCCGCCCGACTCCGGCGCGGGCTACATCGCGCAACTCGAACAGAAGATGCGCGAGTATGGCGTGGGCAAGGTGGCCACCATCAATGGCCGCTACTACGCCATGGACCGCGACAAGCGCTGGGAGCGCGAGCGCAAGGCCTTCGACGCCATGGTCAACGGCAAGGCCGAGGGCGGCGCGTATCCTGATGCCGTCGCGCGTATCAAGGAGAATTACAACAATGGCGTTACCGATGAGTTTCTGATTCCCTTCGTGGTCGTCGATGGCGCGGGCCGGCCGGTCGGGCAGATTCGCGACGAGGATGTGTGCATCAACTTCAACTTCCGCGCCGACCGCGCCCGCGAGATTACCCGCGTGCTGGCGCGCGAGAGCGGATTGAACAAGCAGGGCGGACGCGACCTGGATGGCTGGGAGGCGCTCGACGCGACGATTCCCCGCTCCGAGATTCCCAAGAATCTCTACTACCTGTGCATGACGCAGTACGACAAGCTCTACGATTTGCCGGTCATCATTCCGCCGGAGTCACTGGATAACATTCTGGCCAATGTGCTGGCCGCGCACCACCTGCGCAATCTGCGCATAGCAGAGACGGAGAAGTTTGCCCACGTGACGTACTTCTTCAACGGCGGCGTGGAGACGCCCTTCCCCGGCGAGGATCGCGTGTTGATTCCCTCGCTGAAGGTGGCCACTTATGATCTTGCGCCGGAAATGAAGGCCGAGGCCATCGGCGACGCCATCGTGAAGGCCATCAACGACGGCACTTTTGATTTGATTGTCGCCAACTTTGCCAACGCGGATATGGTGGGCCACAGCGGCAAGTTGGAACCGACGATACGCGCCATCGAGGCCATCGACGCGCAACTGGGACGCATCTACAAGGCCATTCGCGAGAAGAACGGCAGTTGGCTGATCACCGCCGACCACGGCAACGCCGAGCAGATGGTGGACCTGGTGACGGGCAACCCGCACACCGCGCACACCACCAACCCGGTGCCGCTGATCTATGTGGCCGAGGAGGCTAAGAATTTCCGCCTGCGCCCAGACGGCTCGCTGCGCGACATCTCGCCCACGCTGCTGAATATTCTCGACCTGGGACTGCCCAAGGAGATGACCGGCGGGGATTTACGGGTGCCGCTGTCGAAGTAGCTTCAGAAACGGCCAAACACAACAAAGGCGAAGCCATCGCGGCTTCGCCTTTGTTGTTTGCAGTGCAGTGTCGTTCTAGAACTGGTTCCAAAGCGACTGGTTGTAGACTTCGTGGTGGAATTGCACCTCGGAGCCCTTGACGAAGGTGCCCAGCTCGCGCGGGCTGCGGTTGGCTACGGCCTGCTTCAGTTCGGCGTAGCGGCCCTGCACATCGCCGCCGAGAATCGTCTTGATCCACTCCGAAGATTCGAAGTCCGCAATGGCCTTCTGGATGTTGTCCGGCAGGTAGCGTCCGCCGGCGCGCAGATTCTTATCCTTCGAAATTTCGCCGTCGAGGCCGGTTTTGAAGATGCCATAGAGGGCAAGATAGGGATTGGCGTCGGGAGCCACGGCGCGAACCTCAGTCCTCATTGACCGGTGGTTGCCGATGGGCACCCTCACCATGGCGCCGCGGTCAACGGCCGAGGCGCGAATCTGGTTGGGTGCTTCAAAGTGCGGGTCCAGCCGCCGATAGGCGTTCACGCTGGAGTTGAAGACCAGGCACAAGTCCAGAGCGCTGGTCAGGATGCGGTCCAGAAAATTCCAGCCGAAGGTGTCCAACTGCTCCTCGCCCTTCTCGTTCCAGAAGAGATTGGTCTTGCCCTTGGATACGGAGACGTTGGTGTGCATTCCGCTGCCGTTGACGCCGACAACGGGCTTGGGCAGATAGCTGGCCGTAAAGCCCATGTTGTTGGCGATCTGGCGGGTGAGCAGCTTGTAGAGTTGAATCTGATCCGCGGCGCCCACCACTTCGGAGTAGCTGTAGTTGATCTCGTACTGGCTGGGGGCAACTTCCGGGTGGTCCTTCTCGTTCTGGAAGCCCATGGCGCGCTGCACTTCGGCCGAGGTGTCAATGAACTGGCGCAGCGGATCCAGCGGCAGCGAGTGATAGTAGCCGCCGGTGGAGATGAACTCGAACTTGCCGGTCTGGTGATAGGTGCGTTCAGCGTCCTTGCCGGCGAAGAGAAAGCCTTCGATCTCGGTGGCCGCGTTCAGCGTGTAGTTATTCTTCTTGTACTGCTCGTCGGCATAGGCCTTGAGCACGCCGCGCAGATCGCCGGAGTAGGCTGTTCCGTCCTTGTCGATGACGTTGCCGAAGACGAGCACCTTGCCGTTGCCGAAGACATCGGATGGCACCCAGTAGAAGGCGCTCCAGTCGATGCCCAGGCGCAGATCGCTCTCCTTCTGGGCGGTAAAGCCGCGAATCGAGGAGCCGTCGAAGGTGAGGTTCTCGTGGGCGCCAAGCAGGAACTTCTTGTCGTAGTCGAGCAGGTGCAGGCGGCCTTCCAGGTCGGTGAACAGCACGGTTACGGCCTTGATCCGCTTCTCATCGGTCAGGTACTTCAACCGCTTCTCGCGAATCTCGCCGGCCGCAACGCGATTGGCGCGGTCAGCTTTGGCTTCCAGGTTCTTCGCTTCCAGCTCCTCGTAAGAGAGAGCAAGAAAATTACGGTATTCAGTGGACATGGTTCTCCTTTTATGTCAACGATGAGGGTATAAGGCTTTCGATTGAATTATAGGTTCTGCGTATAAGGATTCCATGAAGATTTTGGCGCGGAGCGGTGGAAAATCAGGCATTTACCGTGGATTGGCCGACTGGGGCGTTTCCCTTAAGGCTGGGACGAGACGAACATTAGCCGCCAGGAATATCCGGCTACTTCGCTCGCTGCACCGATCAAACCAGTCCCAGCTCCTGCAGCAGAAAGGCCTGTTCAAAGCTTCGCTAGGGTTTTGGTGAAACGCCGCCGTATTCTAGATGGATGGATGCACGAATTGGCACAACTTTTCCATTAACGCTGCCGGGCTTGTATTTCGACTTGAGCAGCGAATCGATCGCGGGCTTTTCCAGCGCCGGCCTTTCGCAGTGAGTCACGACAGGATCGGAGGCTTTGCCTTTCACGCTGATTGTGAGCACAATATCGCAAACGCTATTCCCGGCGAATATGAATGCTGTGTCTCCGTAGCCCTCATCGGAAAACTTGGTAAGGATGGGCGGAGTAATTGACTTGGTGAGCGGGTAGACACCATCTGTGCTGGGATCAGAGGAGGTTACTCCCGGTGGAGTCCTCAATCCATAACGAAATATATATCCAAGACTTTCGCCCCCGTCGAATTCTACATTAATCATTTCGTTGATCTCTACAGCAACTGGTTTGCCTTGTTGCGTGGTTGCCGGCTTGTACCGAAATTTCGCCACTGTATCCAGGAAAACTTTTGCAAATATTGGCTCCGAACAACGAATTAACTGAATATTTTTCGGCATACCATCTACATCCACGGTCAGCGAAGCACTGCATCGTCCATTGATATGCCTGGACTTCACACTTTCGGGATATTCCGGTATTTCATGCTTGATTTCGATTGGCGGATTAATCTTTTGCGTCGTGGGCTGGGCCGTTTCTGCTTGTGGCGTGGCTTGCTGTGCGCGACCAGGGTTTGCCGCCATCGCCATCAACAGCACCATCATCCAGAAACGTCGCATAAGTCTCTCCGGATATTCGCAAGAACTTTATCACACCAGATCCAGCTCGCGCAGCAGAAAGGCGTAGTCGAGCGCAATCTCCTTCAGGTAATCGTAGCGCCCACTGGCCCCGCCGTGGCCGGCCTGAATATTGGTCACTAGCAGCAACGTATTGCTGTCCGTCTTGAGCGTGCGCAGCTTGGCCACATACTTAGCCGGCTCCCAGAACATCACCTGGCTGTCGTGGAGCGAGGTCTTGACCAGCATGGCCGGGTAACTCCCCGCCTTGAGATTGTCATAAGGCGAGTAACTCAGCATATAAAAAAAATAAGCAGAATTGTTGGGGTTTCCCCACTCCTCGTATTCCGGAACGGTGAGCGGCAGCGTGGCGTCGAGCATGGTGTTCATCACGTCCACAAAGGGCACATGGGAGAGGACGGCGCGGAAGAGTTCCGGCCTGAGGTTCACCACCGCGCCCATCAGCAGGCCGCCAGCCGACCCGCCCTCGATGGCCACGCGCGCCGGGTCGCCGTAGCGGGCCGCGGTCAGATGCTCAACTGCCGCGATGAAATCCGTGAAGGTGTTGCGCTTGACGAGCATCTTGCCGGCGTCGTGCCATGGCTTGCCCAGGTCGCCGCCGCCGCGAATGTGCGCGTAGGCCATCACCACGCCGCGATCCAGCAAGCTCAGCCGGTTGGAACTGAAGCTCAGAGGCAGCGAATATCCATAAGAACCGTAGCCATAAACGTAGAGCGGATTCTGGCCCGGCTCGCGTTTGTCTTTTCTGTAAACCAGCGACACCGGCACCTTGACCCCGTCGGGCGCGGCGGCATGGATGCGCTCGCTGGCGTAGAGAGTACGGTCGAAGCCGCCGGGAATCTCAAGCTGCTTGAGAAGGGTCGATGCGCCCGTGGCCACGTCGTACTCGTAAACCGAAGCCGGCGTCACCAGCGACTGGTAAGCGTAGCGGAAGGTGGGCGAATCAAAAATGCGATTGACGTGGGGATGCGCGCTATAGGCCGGCTCGGGGAAGCTGATCTCTCCAGCCGGCGTGAATGTGGGACCGTCGCCCGGGAAGCGTCCTACGCGCAGGCGCGGCAATCCGTCTTCGCGCTCGCAGGCGATGAAGAAATCGGCGAAGAGATCGATCTCCTCGATCATCACGCTGTCGCGGTGGGCAATGAGTTCCGTCCAGTGTTCACGGCCCGGCGTGGCCACCGGCGCGGTAACCAGGCGGAAGTTGCGTCCGCGGTCGTTGGTGCGGATAAACCACAGGCCGTTGCGATGATCGATGGAATACTCGTGCTCGCCGTCGCGCGGCGTGATGAGTGTGAGCTGGCCCTCCGGCTCGGCGGACAGCAGCACCCAGGATTCGGTGGTGATGTGGCTGGCCGATTCCAGCACAATGTATTTGCCGTCGCGTGTGCGCCCCACGCCCAGATTGAAGCGCTCGTCATCATCCTGGTAGACCAGCACGTCGGATGAGTGCGGTGTGCTCAGTACATGACGCCAGAGCTGATATTGGCGCTTTTGTTCTTCGTCCTCGACGGTGTAAAAGAGGGTGCGATTATCGGCGGCCCAGGTGACGGAGCCAACGCGCTCGACTTCACCAGGAAGCGTCTCGCCAGTGGCCATGTCTTTGATATGCAGCGTGTACTGACGAAAGCCGGTGGTGTCGGTGGTGTAAGCCAGCCAGCGGCCATCATCGGTGATACAGGTGGCGCCGATGTCGAAAAAAGCGTGACCCTCTGCCAGGTAGTTGCCGTCGAGAATAACCTGCTCCGGCGCGCTGGCCTCCGGCCCGGATGCCGTTCCCGGCTGGCGGCTGTGGATGGCGTACTGCAGGCCCTCCTCGGTGCGCGTCAGATACCACCAGTTGCCATCGCGGAAGGGGACTGAGACGTCGGTTTGCTTCACGTGCGAGAGCATCTCCTGGTAAAGGCTGTCGCGCAGGCCGTCGAGCGGCTTCATTACCGCCTCGGCGTAGGCGTTTTCGGCCTCCAGGTAGGCGGTCACCTCCGGGCTGTCCTTGTCGCGCAGCCAGGTGTAGTCGTCCTTGAGAACTGTGCCATGCAGAGTGGTCTCTTTGGGTTCCTTGCGGGCGATGGGCGGCTGGAGTTGCGGATTGTCTGTCATTTCCTTCTAAGTGTAGTGCAAAGACAGCTATTTGCTTTCACCTGAAGCCCGCGCGAGCGCGCTC
>CAWDQS010000086.1:0-41019 GCA_963804295.1 uncultured Acidobacteriaceae bacterium | reverse complement strand
TCAGTCCACCGTCAATTGACGGCCCGGCTGCAAGGTAAACAGTACCTGCGCGTTCTCCTGGTTCATCAGAGACGGTAGGCAATATGCAGCTATCGGGGGCGTGTCTGAGCAAGTTACCGGATTGTAGTTCACATTGCCGCCGCGTATCGCGGTGATATTGAAGTTAAATTGCGGAATTGGAGCGCTTTTCGCGGTAATCCCGCCGAAGTTTTCAGTGAAGTTTTTATTCTGCGCGAGCAACGTGGCGTTTTGCGGCCCCAGCGTGTCGGAGTTCTGACCTGCAATCGGCGCGATTGTCGTGTTGCGCGGCAGTGAAACGAAATAGTCAAATGACGAGTAATGGAAGACGCGATTGCCCAGATGATCGTAAGCGACACTCTGATTTGTTTCCGGCCCATAGTTCAGGATCACGCTATGCTTCGGAAACCACTTATAACTCGCGTGTCCCTGACCGGTGCGGATATTCGTTGTAGGGATGAACCCAACCAGGCTTTGGAATCCGCTGCTGTAATCCATGAACACCGAGTCGAGGCTCAACGAGCGGCCGGAGCGATGCAGCTTGATGTTGCTCGCCGGGCCGGCGGAATAAGCAGGCGTCGTAGTGCTGTCGATGTTGACCTGGGTTGAGCTTTCCACCCACTGTCCCTGCAGTATCCAATTCTTTTTGAAGACCGCGGTGAAATCGACGCCCCCAATGCGGTTCCATCCCTGGCCAAACTCTTCATCGGTATAAATCGCGCCGATGCCCGATCCTTTGCCGATGTCGCGGAAAATGCGCCCCACGGCGTACGTTGCGCGCTTGTTGTAAAGCGGATCGCCGGGGGCCACCATTTCTCCCGGCGCCCGGTCATCGGTGGCGAACAAGCCGATATTCGCGGGCCCGATCTTTCCCGTCGCGCGGATGCCGTACTCCGGATGAATGATGTTGCGCGTATAAACCAGCTGGATAGGCGTATTAAAGTAACTTGCATTCTCCAGAAAAAACGGCCGCAACTCGGGAAAGTAAACCGCATAGCGCTGATCGACGGTAAACTGCGGCTGCTCCGACTCGATGTCGCTGAAATCCGGATTGAAGGTGGCGTCCAATACGATGCTGTCTTTGAGAATTTCCTTGACCTCGCCGCCCGCCGTGCCTTCCATGTGCCGCGAACTGAAGTAAGGATTCAGCGGGTCCAGTGTCTCCAGCGTTCGCTCGTTCTGGCCCAGTACATAGGGATCAATTTGAAGATTATGCGAGCCGGAGACGCCCTCAATGCCACTCAGTGTCGCTTCCTGGCTGAGATAACCATAGGCATTGGCAGCCACGCGCGGCCAGAAGTCAGTCTCGCTATTGCGCGGCAGGCTGCGCTGGAAGACCACGCCCCAATCGGAGCCATCGGGGCGAAAGCGCAGGCTGCGGAATGGAATCGCCATGAGCGCCATCCATCCTTCGCGCGTCACTTGCCCGTCGGAGTCCCAGACCTGGTCATAACTGTAATCCGAGCCGATCACATCGTCCCACGCCGCGTCGGCCTGCACGCCCGCCGCATTCACCTTGAAGAGCACGCCTAATCTGTGGTCGTGAAAGGTATCGAGAATCACCGTGACGTTGTCGTCGTTGAGAATATTTTCGCGTCGCGCCAGATGGCTGCGAATTTCCTCCGGGTGACGATCATGGCAAATAAAAACCAGATACAAGGCCGTCTTTGTATATCCCAGCCAGACCTCGGTATCTTCGGCACCCGGCTCGCCGTCGTGCGGCGAATTCTGAATAAATCCAGAGATCTTTGCTAGCCTGTCTTTCAAATCCGGTCGCGGCGCCATGCCGGCAAAGTCCGAGAGCCGCAATCCCTTGTCAAGCAACGGCACTTTCAGGCTGCTGGAGAGCCGGGCATTTGGAGCCTCCGTACGAAGCGCCTCCTGCCTGTTTATCGGCGCACACGAACTCTGCGCGGCAAGCGCCGCCAGGCACAGCAATAGTCCTATAATGATTCGCCCCATTCTTCTGGGTACTCAACTTCCTGAATTTGTTCCTCCAGAGTACCCGATGAGACCCCATGCCTCAAAGATCAAGCCCATGCAAGCGATTAGCGAGCGGCTGCCGCACTGGAAGTGGTTACTGCTGTAAAACCACCTGGTCGCCTTCCTTCAGCCCGCTCAGGATTTCCGTTACCGAGCCATTGGAAAGCCCCACCTTCACCGCAATCTTGCGCGTGCCATCCTTCTTGCTTTTATCCGGAACATCGACCGTCGCGTTTTTATCCTTGTCGTAGCTCACCGCGTTTTCCGGCACTTCAAGTACGCCCTTGTGCTCGTCGAGCATGATCTCCGCATTGGCCGTCATCTGCGCCTTCAGTTCCCCGCTAGCATTGTTGATGGAGACGCGCACCTCGAAGGTGGTTACGTTGTCCTTCTCCAGACCCATGGGCGAAATCTTGGTCACCTTTCCGTAGAACAGGCGGTCGCGGAAGCTCTCCACCTTGATGCGAGCGGGCTGCCCCATGTAGACGTGGGCAATGTCCGCCTCATCCACTTTGCCCTGCACATAAACCTCACTGGTGTCGCCCTCGGTCATCACCAGCGTAGCTGTCGAGCCCAGCACCAGAATGGAGCTGACCGCGGCGCCAATCTCCACGTCCCGCGACAGGATTTCCCCATCCATGGGCGCCACGATCGTGGTGTAACTGAGCTGCTCCTCCAGTTGCTTCAGGCTGGCCTCGGCCTGCAACACTTGCGCCCGCGCCTGCTTCAGCCGCGCCGTGTCCACGCCTATCTGCGCCTTGGACGAATCTCTCCGTGTAAGTGCCGCCAGGTAGTCCTTGTTGGCGTCGTCCAGCGCCTGATGGCTCACGATGCCCGCCTTCTGCATCTCCATGTTGCGATCCAGCGTGGCCTTGTACATTGGCAGATCGGGAGCCGCTGCGTTCACCTTGTCTTGCTCGATATTGGCCTCGTAAGTGGCCACATTGGCCTCGGCAGCGGTCAGTTGCGCCCGCTGTGCGTTCACCTGCGCCAGTATCTCCACCTGGTCCAATTGCGCCAGCGGCTGACCCTTCTTCACCCGGTCGTTGATGTCCACATACAGCTTTTCCACAATTCCGGAGGCCTTGCTCTTCACCTCGACCTTGGTGATGGGCTGAATCTTTCCCGTGGCCACCACCGACCGCGCCACATCGCCGCGCGTAACTTTGGCCAGCCTGTTGGGATCAATGCCCGGCCCCTTGGCCAGCCGCACCAGCGCAATCCCCAATAGCAGCACCACCACGGCCGCTACGCTGCCCAGCCAAATCCAGAACCGCTTGTTCTTTCGTGATGCAGCCACAAATCCTCCCTGAGATTGTAGAAAGCCGCCGTTTTCTCTGACGCATATGAATTTTTCCCGCAAGGAATTTCATATTAGACAGCGGCAGCGCGACTCTGTCACCCTAGATTGTCTCTTACGCAACGGGACGCGCCTTGGTTCCAGCCCTCCGCATTTATTTGTGGAACCGCTAGCCCAGCCGCCGCGTATCACTCACCAACACCCGCTCGCGGTGTCTAAAACCATGCAGAGTTTCTCCGACACCCTCGGCCAGGTCTTCCGCGCCATCATGGCCAACAAGCTGCGCAGTTTCCTGACCATGTTCGGGATTGCCTGGGGTGTTGGCTCGCTGTTGGTGCTGGTGGGCCTGGGCGAGGGTTTCCGCTCCGGCCAACACAAGCAGTTGTCCACCTTCGGCAACGACCTGGTGATGATGTGGAATGGCACCATTCCCGCTCTGGCCAACCAGCACACCGGGATGCGCCCTTACCAGCTCACGCTGGGCGATGAAGCCGCCATCCGCGCTCTGCCGCAGGTGCGCGCCGTGACCGCTCTTCTCAGCCGCTACGATCTCTACGAGGTCAGCGCATGGGCCAACACCTCAGGCGGCGTCATTGGCGTCGAGCCAAACTATTCCGCCGTGCGCTTTGTGCCCATCACCGAGGGCCGCTTTATTGACGATCAAGACATGGTCAATCGCCGCCGTGTCATCGTGCTCGGCTCCAAGAGCGCACAGATTCTCTTTCCCGGCCGGCCCATGCTGGGCGAGACCATCACCATCAACGACATCAGCTTCACCGTAATCGGCCGCGTGCAGCCCATCAGCCATGGCAACAACGACAGCGAAAACCAAAAGCTCTACGTTCCGTTGACCACCCAGCAGGAGCTCTTCGCCATGAAAGGCGAAAACATTGCCCGCGACGCGCTGAGTTCAATCCAGTTTCAGCCTACAACCAAGGGCGAAGCCACGGCTGCCAATGTTGCAGTGCATAAGGTGATTGGCGAGCGCCACGGCTTTGACCCCGCGCTTAAAGACGCCTTCGATGAGTGGGACACCATCGAGGAAGAGAAGATGATCGCAGCCATCTTCAACGCCATGGATGTCTTTCTGGGCGGCGTGGGCATCGTCACCCTGGGCCTGGGAGCGGTGGGCATCATCAACATCATGCTGGTCTCGGTCACTGAGCGCACCCGCGAGATCGGCGTCTTAAAAGCCATCGGCGCCACCAAGCGCAGCATCCTCTGGCAGTTCTTCTGGGAGGGGCTGCTGCTGACCGGCATCAGCGGCGTCATCGGTATCCTCATTTCCGAGTTGCTCATGTGGATTTTGCAAATATTGTTTACCGGGAAAATGCCCGGCTGGGATCCGCCAAGGCTTGTCCCCTGGTCAGCCGCGTTGGCGCTGATTTCATTATCGCTTTGTGGAGTTGCCGCCGGCCTCTACCCAGCCAGCAAAGCCGCCGCCATGGACCCCATCGAGGCTTTGAGGAGAGAGTGAGAAAGTCAGTGGTCAGAGATTAGGGATCAGGGATCGGAGAACTCTTTAGTACGCTTTTCGGAATATCAAACAAATTCTTTAGGGCTCTGTAACCGTTCGTTCTACCGGGATGAAACTGATCTCTGATCTCTGACCCCTGATCTCTGTAAGGAGCGCAGCGACATGCTGAAAGACATTCTCGCGCAAGCCTGGGAGGCGATGCTCTATAACCGCCGCCGCACCGCCATCACCATGGTCGGCATGGCCTGGGGCATCGCCACCGTCGTGCTGCTGCTGGCTTACGGTGCGGGATTCAGCCGCGCCATCGAGAATATCTTTGCCCAGTGGGGCACCAACATGATCGGCGTCTTTCCCGGACGCACCAGCGAGCAGGCCGGCGGGGACAAGGCGGGCGTCATAGTCCGCTTCACCCTGGACGACGTAGACCGCGTCTACAACAGCGTCCCCGGAATCAACCATATCTCTCCAGCCGCCTACCTGAACGTGGCCGTGCAGAACGAACTGCATACCTACACCTGGCAAGTTACTGGCGTCCGCAACGCCTACTCCGACATCCTCAAGCTAGACCTCGATCAGGGCCGCTTCTTCAATGGCGCCGAGGACCAGCAGAGAGCGCACGTCTGCGTCATTGGCTCGGAGGCCAAAACCAAGCTCTACAGCGGCGGCTATGCGCTGGGAGAATCCATCCGCCTCAACGGCGTCATCTTTACCGTCATCGGCGTGGCTACGCCCAAGATGCAGGAGGGCGACGACAACACCAACCGCAACATTTACATACCCTTCAACACCATGAGCGACCTAAAGGACACGCATTACATTGACGGCATCTGGTTCAACTATAACGGCGACAATGAGCTGGCCGAGAAGAACCTGCGCCAGACCCTCGGCGCGGCCCATCACTTCCGCCCCTCCGATAAACGCGCCGTCTTCGTCGCCAATCTACTCACCCAGCTACACCAGTTCCGGATATTGTCCATATTCCTGCAGGCATTTCTTTCGATAATCGGCGCTTTTACCCTGGGTATCGCCGGCGTTGGCCTCATGAACATCATGCTGGTGGCCGTGCAGCAGCGCACCCGCGAAATCGGCGTCGAGAAGGCTCTGGGCGCGCGCCGGTGGCACATCCTCACGCAATTTCTCGCCGAGGCCTTCGCCATCACCACCGTCGGCGGAGTAGCCGGCATCGCTCTAGCCTACCTGATCTCCGCTATGGTGGGCCGCATCACCTTCTACAGCGCCGTGGCTAAAAATGCTGAAGCCGCCGATATTCGCCTCATCATCTCCCCCACTTCGGTCATCATCGCCACCGTAATTCTCGCCCTCACCGGCCTCATCAGCGGCATGATCCCCGCCATCCGCGCCGCCAACCTCGACCCCATCGAAGCCCTGCGCTACGAGTAGCAGGCCGGAATGTGTGATCAACGGTAAAACAGTGGTCAGTGATCAGTGGTCAGGTAGTCCAGCGGAAGGTTTCTTGCAGGGCGTGCGATACGGGGTTGGTGGTCTGACATCGTGGTATCCCAGGTCCCCATATGCAAGGGATATGGGGTACCCGGCACGCGGGAGTGCAAATAACAATAATCCGACCCGCCGAGAACCGGGGATGGGCATCGTTATCCGTTGGTTTTGATTAGGACGGCAACGCTGGAGCATGGGGTACCCCCACCCGTATTTTGGGCGCAAAATCCTTGTTTTCTTGGGCTTACAGGCAGGGTTGCGCTGCAAAATATTGACAACAAAGGAGTTCCCTGCAAAATCCTCCTGGATAAGGAGTTACGGGCCGTTTTCGCCACTGTCGGCAGTTTCCGACTGGAAGACAGCGCGAAGTGGACGTGCCGGGACGACGTTTGCTGGAAGACTTCTGAGAATCATTGTGCACGAAAGGAAGAAATAATCTGCATTAAAACAGGGATCAGTGATCAATGGTCAGTAACGTCTCCCACATCTCGAAATCTATATGCAATCCACCCACCAGGGGTCAGAGGAGTCGTACGGAAGGATTCGCGCATGGTGTTTGTGGTATCCCGTGTACCCACAGCGAGTGATCTCCACGCCACGGACGAAGACCTGTCCGTTGTGACCCCGGATCTGGGTCACCCGGCGTTTTTTGTTTTTTTGTTCTCTGTCCCCTGTTCCCTATTCCCTGATTTGCCAAAACGGCGTAGACTGCCAACTACAGCACACGGAACGGATTAGATGGCACGAACCTCCCCAAAACAGAAGCTGTTCAACGGTCGCGACCACTCCTGGATGCAATTCAACCGGCGTGTGCTCGAAGAGGCCGAAGACCCCTCCAACCCTCTGTTGGAGCGGGTCAAGTTCCTCTCTATAACCGGCTCCAACCTCGACGAATACGTTGAAGTCCGCCAGGCCGGACTCATGCAGCGCATCGAGGACGGCTACCGCGAGCCAGGCTACGACGGCCTGCGCCCCGACGAATCGCTTGCCGTGCTGACCGCCGAGATTCACAGCTTTGTGGACGCGCAGTACAAGTGCTGGAACGATCAACTGCTGCCCGAACTGGGCAAACAAGGCATTCGATTGTGTGATTGGCATGATCTGGACGAAGAGGCTAAGGCCTTTGCGCAGAGCTACTTTCAGCGCGAGGTTGACGTGCTGCTGACGCCTATCAGCATCGACCCGGCCCACCCCTTTCCGCGCGTGATCAACAAAGCCCTCTGCCTGGCGTTACTGCTCAGGCGCAAGCGCAAAAGCTCTGGACCCCAGGTCCTGGGCGTCGTCACAGTGCCCCGCGCCCTGCCCCGCTTTATCCGCCTGCCCTCGGTCAAGGGAGCATACGATTACCTCCTGCTTCAGGACCTGATCGCGCAGAACCTGGCCGGCATGTACCGCGGCTATGAGGTGCTCTCGCGAGCCGCCTTCCGCGTCACCCGCAATTCAAACTTGTACTTCGAGGAGGAAGAAGCCCGCTCGCTGCTCGAGACCATCCGCGTAGAACTGCACAATCGCCGCAAGGGAGACGCCGTCCGCCTGGAGATTGTAACCGGAGCCCACGAGGAGATCGTCGAGCGGCTCAGGGTCAACTTCGAGCTGGATGAGGAGCAGGTCTTCCGCTGCGACGGCCCGGTAAACCTTTCGCGGCTGTTTTTCTTCTATTCCGACGTACGGCGTCCTGATCTGAAGTTTCCTCCGTTTACACCCAAACCCTTCAAACTGAGCCGCAAGTCCGGCAATATCTTCGACGAATTGCGCCGCCACGACGTACTGCTCCACCACCCCTACGACTCCTACGACCCGGTGGTGGATTTCATACAGCAGGGCGCGGCGGATCCGGCCGTGGTCAGCATGAAGCAGACCCTTTATCGCACCAGCGACGACTCGCCCATGTTCCAGGCGCTCACCGAGGCCTCAGCCAACAAGGAGACCACGCTGGTCGTGGAGCTGATGGCGCGCTTTGACGAAGCCTCGAACATTCGCTGGGCGCGCAGTATGGAGGATGCCGGCGTGCAGGTCTTCCACGGCGTCGTCGGTCTCAAGACTCATTGCAAGCTGGCCATGCTGGTCCGCCGCGACGAGGACGGCGTAACCCGCCGCTACTGCCATCTGGGCACGGGCAACTACAATCCCGATACTGCCCGCTTCTACACCGACCTGAGCCTGCTGACCAGTAATCCTCTGTTCACCGAGCGGGTCCACATGGTCTTCAACTACCTGACCGCCCATGCGGAGATCGACGATTATCGACCTCTATTAGTGGCGCCGCTGACCATGGCCGAGAGCTTCCTGGGCCTGATCCGCCGCGAACAGGAGCATGCCCAGGCGGGGCGCCCCGCTCACATCGTCGCCAAGATGAACGCCCTTCTGGAGCCCTCGATCATCGAGGCGCTATATGCGGCCTCGCAGGCCGGCGTCGAAGTTGACCTGATCGTTCGCGGGCTCAGTATCCTGCGCCCCGGAGTGAAGGGAATGTCGGAGAGAATCCGTGTCCGCTCTATCGTGGGCCGCTTCCTGGAACATTCGCGCATCTTCCACTTCGCCAACGGCGGCAATGACGAAATCTACATCGGCTCTGCCGACTGGATGCCGCGCAACCTCTTCGAGCGCTGCGAGGTGGTTTTCCCGGTCCGCGACCCGGTGGCTCTGGCCCGCATCCATGACGAGATCCTGCCCGCCTATCTTGCCGACACGCTCAAGGCCCGCATGCAGCAGCCCGATGGCAACTACTTGAGAGCCAACAAGCTGCACAAGGAGTTGAAAGCTTTTTCTGCCCAGGAATTTCTCATGCAGTTGGCCGAAGGCAAGGCGGACCTGGACGCCATCCCCAAAGCGGGTTCCGGTAAGCTGGCAGTCAAGGCTATAGCAAAGAAGGCTGAAGACGCCGCTGCGACAAATTCCTGAGATATGCCGGATTCTGAAGGCTTTTCAATGTGCACACCATCGCATGAGCCTTTGCCGAGGATTCATTGACAATAAAGGCCGCCTGCTTGCAACCTCACGAGCGGGCGGAATACACGCAAGAAAACAGCACATGGAAGCGAAATTATTCTCGTTTTTATTGACTTTTCGAGTTGGTAGCAAGCGGATCAGTCATGGGCTGTTTGACGAGTTACGATAAACGTGAGGCGTGATTCGACTCTTCGCAGACGCTGGATGAAGATTGTGTAATCAGGAAACGAGTTTAAACAGACCATGGCAACGACTACGAACAAGGACTATTACGGCACGCTGGGCGTGAAGAAGACGGCGACGGCGGAGGAGATACGCAAGGCCTTTCGCAAGGCTGCACGGCGATATCACCCGGATGTAAACCCCGGCGACAAGCGGGCCGAGGAGAAGTTCAAGGAGATATCCGAGGCCAACGACGTGCTGAGCGACGATAAAAAGCGCAAGGTATACGACCAGTTGGGCTTCTACTCCGACCAGATCGACCCGGCGCAGGCCGAGGCATATGCGCGGCAGAGCGCGGGGCACGGCGCGCCGGTGGACTTTGGCGGCTTCGATTTCACCGGCTTCCAGGGTGGGCCGGGACAGCACCGGGGTCAGCATACAGGGGCAGATTCGGCGGCGGATGCGGCTTCGTGGGGCAGCTTCAAGGACATCTTTTCCGGCATCTTCAGCGGGGCGCAGCAGCCGCAGAGGGCGCGCGGTCCGCAGCCTGGGACGGATCTGGAATATCAGGCTACGGTAGACTTCTGGACGGCAATCCGCGGCGGACAGGCGCGGATGGAGGTGCGCCGCCAGGAAGTTTGTCCCACCTGCCACGGGCAGAGTTCGGCCGGCGGGCCGATGCCGTGCCCAGAGTGCGACGGCACGGGCCAGGTGACGCAGATGGGCGGGCGGATGAAGTTCAACATTCCCTGCCCCAAATGCGACGGCACGGGCCGCATTTCCAATACATGCTCGACATGCCACGGCGAGGGCGTGGTGAGCCGCAGCGAGCCAATCGAGTTTCGCATCAAGGCGGGCACGCGCGACGGGCAACGCATCCGCCTGCAAGGCAAGGGCAATGCCGGGGCGAATGGCGGCCCAGCCGGCGACCTCTATCTCATCGTGCGCACTGAGACGCACCCGGTCTTCAGCCGCGTGGGCGACGACATTCATCTGAAGGTTCCGGTGACCGTGCCGGAGGCTTCGCTGGGCGCCAAGGTGGATGTGCCGACGATAGACGGACGCGCGCAGTTGAAGATTCCGCCCGGCACGCAGAGCGGGCAAAAACTGCGCATGAGGGAGCGCGGCGTGGAGAATGCGCAGAATTCCGGCCAGCGCGGCGACCAGATTGTGACTGTCGAGGTGCAGGTGCCCACGCTGGGCGACGAGCGCAGCCGCGAGATTATGCGCGAACTGGCCAAGCTGAACAGCCAGGACCCGCGCGCGGCGCTGTTTGAGAAGATCTAGTGCCGGTGATTCAGGAAACACTGCGTGAACAAATTAAGGTAAGCTGATTCGGGAAGCCCTATGGCCGCAAAACGCAAATCGAAGGGCGCATACATGATCTCGGCGGTGGCCGAGATGTACGAGATACATCCGCAGACGCTGCGCCTCTATGAGCGCGAGGGTTTGCTGCTGCCATCACGCACCGAAGGCAACACGCGCCTCTACACCGACGAGGATCTGGAGCGTTTGGAGTTCATTCTGAGCCTGGCGCGCGACCTGGGCGTGAACATCGCCGGCATGGCCATCATCCTGCAGATGCGCGAGCGCATGGAAGAGATGAACCGGCAGATGCAGAGCTTTGTGGAGTACGTGCGCACCGAGATGCTCTCGCGCTTCCATCAGGCCGCGCCGAGCGCAGGAGCGATAGTGCCGCTGCGCAAGACGGGAGCCGTGACCAAGTCCAACGGCGCGGGACGCAAGAACTAGATTTCCGACCCCCCGGACCTGCATCATCCGCCCGCTCATCGCGATAACGCCGCGATGAACGGGGCACAGCTTTTCAAGGTTCAGCGTGATTCTTCGGAGTTGATGAACAGGCCACCTGACCCTGATCCGGCGTGATTTGACTGCTGTGCATCGGTAGAGTGTATGGTGGATTTCGGGCCGAAATGGGCTTGGTGACCGGCTTGAATTGGGCATTCGCCCGAAGGCCGGAAGATCTAGACCGGGCGGCGCTGGACGAAGTGCCCGGCACAGGGGACGATGGACCGATGACCGAGAAGGAAACCAATTCTCTACCAGCCAATGCCTACCTGCCGCTGAAAGCCGGCGAAAGCTACCAGCCCATCATTTCCGCGCAGGCCAAAGAACTGGAAATCACCTTTCGCTCGGTTGCCTGGGGCGTATTGCTTTGCGTGATCTTCTCCGTGGCCTCGGCTTACTCCGGACTGAAGGTGGGCCAGGGGATGGAGGCCGCGATTCCGATCTCGATTCTGGCCATTGGACTGGCGCGGGTGTACAAGCGGCGCACCTCACTGCAGGAAAATATGATCATCACCGGGATCGGAGCGGCATCGGGCAGCGTGGTGGCGGGCGCCATCTTCACCATTCCCGCGCTGTACATCCTCCACCTCGATCCGCACCCGGTGCAGACCATCTTCATCTGCCTGGCTGGGGGCTGCCTGGGCGTGTTGTTTCTGATTCCGCTGCGGCGCTACTTTGCGCGGGAGATGCACGGGCAGCTTCCCTTCCCCGAGGCCACAGCCATCACCGAAGTGCTGGTGACCGGCGAGAAGGGCGGATCGCAGGCCAAGCTGCTGCTCCAAGCCACGGCGATTGCCGCGGTTTACGACTTTTTAGTCTCCACATTTCATGTGTGGAAGGAGTATCTCGACTTTCAGTTTGTGCCGGTGATTCGCTCGCTTGCCGAGCGCGGCCGGATGGTCTTCCGACTCGACGCCATCAGTTTCGTGATGGGTTTGGGCTACGTGATGGGCATACGCAGCTCGCTGGTATTTTGCGCCGGAAGCTTGATGACCAGCTTTGTGCTGGTTCCATTGATCTGGTACTTCGGCAGCCACATTGACGCCGCCGTCTACCCGTCCACCATTCCCATTGCCCATATGACGGCGGCACAGATTGTGCGTAATTATGTGAGATTTATCGGCGTGGGGGCCATCGCCACGGCGGGGATCATCGGCATCCTGAAATCACTGCGCGTGGTAGCGGGTTCGTTTAGCATTGCGCTGCGCACTTTCCGCCACGGCGAAGCCGCCGCCCCGGAGCGTACTGATCGAGATATTTCGATCATCTCCATTCTTCTCGGCGTGGTTGTCAGCTCGCTGGTGGTGGCGATTTTCTTTAGCCGTCTGCAAGTCTCATGGACGGTGCTGGCGTTGGGGTTGGCGTTGACGCTGATCTTTTCGTTCTTCTTCACCTCGGTAGCCGCCAACGCGATTGCCACCACGGCCAACAATCCGGCCTCCGGCATGACCATGCTGACGATCATCATTTCCGCGGTGGTGCTGCTGAGTTTTGGGCTTTCCGGAACCACGGGAATGTTTTTCGTGATGGCCATTGCCGGAATGGTTTGCACGGCGCTGTGCGTATCGGGGCAATTTATCACCGACCTGAAGGCCGGCTACTGGCTGGGTTCGACACCGGCGGCGCAGGAGCAGGTGAAGTTCCTCGGCGTGATCGCCGCTGCCATCACTGCCGGATTGACCATCATCCTGCTGGCCCATGTTTATCAATTCGGCGAGGCCGCACCGGGAGATACGCGGCAGTTACTGGCTGCGCCACAGGCCTCCATCATGAAGGCCCTGGTGGTGGGATTCATGAACAACCAGCCGGTAGCGTATATGCTGTTTGGCATCGGCGCGATTATTACGCTGCTTATGGAGATGCTGGGCAAGTCATCGATGGTCTTTGCGCTGGGAATCTACCTGCCGCTGGAGCTGACCTCGCCGATTCTCGCCGGGGGCGTGCTGTCGCACATCATCAACCGTCGTTCGGAGAAGGTTGGCGGCGAGCAGGGGAACGGGATTCGCGAGCGCGGGGTCATCCTGGCCTCGGGGCTGATGGCGGGCGGTGCGCTGGGAGGCGTGCTGGGCGCGGCGCTGCACCTGTTCCCGTGGTATCGCGAGGATCTGATCCAGACCCCGTTCTACTTGAACGATCCCGTCTCGCAATCGGTTTCCGCGGTGATGTTTGCTGGACTTTGTTTGTATGTGTGGATTTATTCCGTGAAGAAGGAAAAGGTGTAAGCGATGAATCAAGCTGACAACTATATTGCTGATGCTGTTTTAGGCATTGACACGTTGTGGGGCGGGGACGTGATGAATCCCTCCGGGACGGGGCGCTTCATCGCCGATTCGTGGTTCTCCGATTTTCCGCTGCCCGAGGCGTATACGCATCCGGCGGCGGCGAAGCTGCGCGCGGCGGGCGGAGTATCCGAGAAGAATCGCGAGGCGGTGGAGGAGTACCTGCGCGCTGTGGATGTAGCGCAGGCTATCGCCGGATTGCGCGAGGAAGCGGCCAAGATGGAGGCGCTGCGGAGGGCGTATCTCATCAGCATGGCGGACTCGCTGGATGTGATGTGGGATCTGGCGATGGAGGTGGCCGGCAAGGGCGATGCTGTGCCGTATGCGCGCTGCGTGTATGCGGCGACTGCCGGGCAGCCTGAGCCATCTCAGCCGGAGAAGAAGCGCGAGCGGGTGGCGGAGCTGCTGGGGCGGGCTGGGTACAAGGGTGAATTGCTGGAGGCAGTGGATGCTTGGCGACGGGAGCGGATAACGCCCTTGGCCTCGGTGAGAGCGTTGAGCTCGGCAGTGATTGCGCATTACGACAATTTGAGCGCCAAACATCTTCTGCCTCATCTTCCCACGGAGCTCGGGCGGGTACCACGGGCCAACATTGATTTTCTGCCCATCAAGGAGGCGTGGTTTTCGGGGTCGATGAACTACATTGGGCGGGCGCGCAACAAGGACGACTCGCCGCAATACGAGGCCAGCTACGAGATCAATGCTTCGCTGCAGATTTCGTATCCGGAGTTTGAGCAGCTTATCAGCCACGAGGTGGTGCCGGGGCACGTGACCACATTCGCCTACCTGCAGGACTTGTACGTGCGCGGAAAGGCGGGCTTCGAGGCGACGATACTGACCATGAACACGCGCGCGGCGACGCTGTTTGAGGGCATCGCCAACAACGCGATTCTGATTGCGCACGGGGTGACGGAGATCGAGCATTTGCCTGATGAAGACACGCAAATCGGCGTACTGCTGGCGTTGTTGCAGGATGACGCCAAGAACCAGTCGTCTTATCTGACCTGGGGCGAGGGCAAGCCTCAGGCGGAGGTGGCGGCCACTCTGCGGCGCGATTTCCTGGTCACCGAAGAGCGGGCCGATAAGCTGTCGGGCGCGTGGGGACGGCATCCACTGCTGGGCAGGATGTATCTGCCGGCATACCGCTACGGCACGGAGAAGGTCGCCCAACTGAGGCGAAACAATCCCGCCGGCAAGGTGCTGCCGGTGATTTACGGATGCAGCGGATTGGTGGACATCCAGACGATTGATCTGGTGCTGAAGGGCTAGAAAGAGGAATCGATAGTGAGTACTTGCTAATAGTTACTGGCGAGATGTCAAGGCCGACAATCGGTGTAAACCTAAGATTCACACAGAATTAAAAATAACTATTGTGTTTTTGGCGAATGCTGATATATGCTTTTCTTCAACGGGGAGGATTGTTGATTCCCCAAGAGGAGGTTGGATATGGAAAAGGTAATCGAGAACAACGTAGAAACCAGGAAAGAATGGGCTGCTCCTGAACTGAAGAAGGTTGACATTGAGCAGGTCACCGCGACCGGCAATTCTTTTTTTGCTGATTTGAACGGGACCGCCAGCTAGCCATAGTTTTGCAGTTAGGTTTGTAGCGAGTCCGGTGAAGCAATGGTTGCAGGGACTGTTGAGGCTTGAGGCTTGACGTGTTTTAGTCGCGCCATCAAGCCATTGAATTCAATTTGACACTTGAGGTCTGCGTTAAGGGGGATTAGGAAATGATCAAGAGGATTTCTGGTTTGTTTATTCTCGCGGCTTTAATGCTGCCAGTCGCTGCCAAGGCTGCTGATAGTGAGGCCTGGGAGTTCAATTCAGTCACCGCAACAAGCACCATAGCTAACTACAATATTGGTGTAGTATTCACACCAACCCAGAACATCATCGTGGACGAACTGGGATACTTCAACTCGGGTGAGGGCTATTCCAACGGGGTTGGCTTATACAACTCGACCGGCAGCCTTCTGACTGCCGCGAACGTGGCATCTTATTTGGGGTCGACCTTGGTGGGTAACTTTTACTACACCGCGGTTACGCCGGTTGAGCTGTTTGCCGGCCAGACCTATGTGCTCGATGCCAACACCAGCGGCAGAAACTCAGACAACACGGCAGGGACCGACCTCTACGGCATCATCCCCGCTGCCAACGTAGGCATTGATGGGTTTGTCGTGAATGCGCCCATTACCATACTTGGCGACAACCTTGCACCAAGTGTTGGCTTGGCCTACACCGGTACTACACCTACTACCGTGAATAACTTTTTTGGACCGGACATGGGCGGCTATGATGCTCCGGTGCCGGAGCCGACCAGCTTCTTGCTGCTTGGATCCGGATTGGCCGGGTTGGCAGGCATGATCAAGCGCAAAATGATGGCCTAATGGCATCATTGTATATCTGATCTGAAAACGGTGCAGGCATGAGTCCAAGCCTGCACCGTTTTTTTTTATGCAAATAGAGCATGATACGAGCGGTGGATTGCGCGTCGCGTTGCGTTATCCGCTCGCTGGCCCGCGATACATCACTTGCCGCCAAACCCACAGAAAGGGACGCAAGGGCGCGTAGGCCCAGTAGAGACAATCTGGAAGGCGGAGCACGTGAAAATCCTCACGACGATATGCCAACTCCGCCAAAAGTTCCCGCGCTGATTTTTGCGGTACTGCCAGCCACTCGTATCGAATAAGGCGAAGGTACCCTCGAGCCATTGCAAGAGCGCCAAATGCCGCAGGCTCTTCACGAACCTTGAGGTCTTGAAGGGGGCGAGCGAGCAGAAACGATGGCAGATTCTTCCATGGATTTTCGGGAAGATCCGGTACAGGCAGCCCATACACAACTTGCAAGAGGCGCAGACATACCAGCAAAGCACTTTCCTGGCCTGTCTTCGAGGCCTGGCCAAGTACGGCCTGCCAATCAATTTGTCCCTGGGCATGGATGCGCGCCAGATCTCCCAGCCACTTGGCGCGAAACCATCCATGTACACCCCCATGGCTGCAGAGATAGAGCACCTGGTCGATGGGATTCATGGCCTGGTGGGAGCACCCTTGCCACACTGCAGGAACGCTGCCGGCCCATCTGGTCTGAGTTTGGTCCCAAAGCTCCCATCGGGCACGCCAGTGAAGCTCCAATAGACAGTCCCCATGGTGGTGCACGAAAAGAAGGTCGTACTCATGCCGCAGAAGGTTTTCCCATTGACGGGGAGTCAAGGGGAACCATGATGCATCCTGATGCCAGCCCATGCTTTCCAGGCAGGCTTGCGCCCTGGCGAGGTCCTCCGGCTTGACCGATAGGTCCAGGTCATTGGACTGGCGGAGTCCCACATCTCCATAGAGTTCCAAAGAAAGAATCGGCCCCTTCATGGTCATCACGGGGATTCCGGCGGAATGGAAGCCTTTGAGCACCCCGGCCAATTTCAAGGAATTCCTGACAGCCTGCATCCGGCAGGCATCGCTGCGCTTCTGCAATTCCTGCTTTGCCGGCTGCGGAATCTCCAATCCCGGCACTCGCTTGAGGGCGGCCCAGCTGAGGGCCGGAGTGCGGTGACGGTCTACGAGGCGGATGTATTCCATCCAATCGATACCGGCACTTATGGCTTCGCGGCCGGCGCCGATGGCTTCCCGAATGGCTTGCTCCTGTTTATCCTGCCAGGAGGCAGGGGCCAGCCAGGATGTGGCGATCATGAGTCGGAAAGCGGGAGTGGCACTTTGCAACCACGAAGTCTCAGGCATGGCCGATCTCCCGCATTTGGGCAGTCCAGGATGTGGCATAGGCTCCGCCCAGGGCCACAAGCTCCGCATGGGTTCCAAATTCCACCACCCGCCCTTTGTCCAGAACATGAATGATGTCAGCGTGCATGGCGGTAGTGAAGCGGTGGGTGATCATGAGCGCTGTTCGGCCCTCGGTGAGGGTGCGGAAACGGCCCAGCCAGTCTTGCTCCGCCCAGGAATCCATGGAGCTGGTAGGTTCGTCGAGGATGACCAGCGAGGCTCGCCGGAAGAAAGCGCGGGCCAGGGCAATTCGCTGCCATTCTCCCCCGCTCAGCTCCGCGCCTCCAAACCATTTACCTAGCTGCGCTTCAAATCCGCCGGGCAGGCGTTCGATTGGCTCCAGCGCACCAGCGTCACGCGCTGCCTCCCATACCCTCGCCTGGTCGGAAAGCCCGTCCAGTTCTCCAAAGGCAATATTCTCCCGCACCGAAGCATGATAGTGAACCGGGTCCTGGAAAAGGACGGCGATGCGTTTCCGCAGAGCCAGATAGTCCAGAGCGCGCAGGTTCACCCCATCCAGGAGAATGCGCCCCTTATCGGGGTCGTAGAAGCGGCAGAGCAGCTTGATGAGGGTGCTCTTGCCTGCCCCGTTGTGGCCCACCAAGGCTACCACCTTCCCTTTGGGTATCACGAGATCGAAACCGTCCAAAGCCCGGTGGAAACCTCCGGGGTAGGTGAAGCAGACGCTCTCAAAACGGATTGAATCCTTCACAGGCAGCCCCTGATCCCCAGACGGACCGGGCAGAATTGCCGGCTTCTGAAGCAGGAACTCATCTAGATTATCCACGAAGAGCAAGCTGCGGTAGATTGTTCCCGCGCCTTCAAGGAGTGACCGCAGCAGCATCTGGCATTGCTGGAAGGCCTGGAAGCAGAGCAGGAGATCGCCCAGCCCTACTTTTCCGGTGAGAGTCCGGTGCAACATCCAACCCAGGCCCACGAGGCTACCGCCCCATGCCAGGAGTCCGGCTCCCAACTCGGTTACAGCACCCTGGCGCACCAGGCGCAGCCGCCCTTCCCGGAGGCTCTCACGCAATTTTTCGAAGGCCTTGCGGTGGTAGGTTCCCAGATCGAAGAGTCGCAACTCGGCGGCGGCACTTCGCTCTGTGATTAACCAATCCAGGTAGCGGGTTCGCCGCTCCTGGCTCGTGTGCTGCAACTGCCACTGGTGTTCCTTCAAAATGTGACGGGCCACCAGCAGCAGGCCGGGAATCGCGGTGGAAACCAGCAGCAGAGGCAGCCATCCAGCATAGGTCCAGAGGATTCCGGCCAGCACCAGAAAGCCCAAGCCGTTCTGGACCATCGAACCGAGGCTCTCTAGCAGCGCCAGAGGCTGAGAGATGGCGTCCACCCGCGCCCGGTGCAACTGGTCGTAGGATTCAGGATGGTCATAGAAAGCCAAGTCGAGGCGAAGGGCCTGGGTGTGGATGAGGCGATGGACCTCGTCCTGGACCCGTTCTGTCTGCACCGCGCGAACCCAGGCCATGGCGCTGGAAAGAAGCTGCGCGGCGATCCACAGGGTGGCAATGCCCAGAGCCGGAGGCGCGATGGTAACCCACCCGTGCGCGGCCACTAAACGGTTTACCAGCGATCTGAGCAGCAGCGCCTGGCCGGCGGGAATCAACCCCTGGCCCACCAGCAGGATGCCCCAGGCCAAGGTCCATCCTCGCGCCGCGCCCCAAACCAGGGCTAATGCGCGACGGCCTGCAGGCAATTGGCGAAAGAAATGATTGATTTGGCCTAGCAGCATGGATCGGGAAAACCTCACGAACGGGAATCAGCCATGCGGCGAAGGAAAAGTCCCACACCCAACCCGCGGAGAAGTATAGTCCCCGCCCTCGAGGTGGTGTTGGGATCAACCTTTGCAACCAGGTTCTCAAGGCAGCGATGGAGGAGTGGCAAGTCGAGGATATCCTGGGCCTCGGGCAGCGAATCCAGAGAGGCTAGCGCAGCCCTGAATGCAGGCAGTTCCCGCAGGATTCTGTATCCTACATCCGCGGCCTGAAGCCCTTTCCGCTCTCCGTTCAAAACCGGCGCTGGAATGCGATCTCGGAAGGCCCGCCGATAAAGCCAACTGCATTGGCCCCCATGGCGAAATTGGTCGTCTGGAACCCGCAAAAGGAACTCCACCATGGATTGATTGTAAGTTGGATCCAGGATGTAAATAGAATGCCTGGCCGCCATCTCCGGCCAGATACCGATCCCGATGCCAAAAACAGGCCAGAAGAAACGGCGGCGAAGATCCTCCAGGGGCGAGAAGGTAAATGTAGGATCAAACCCTTCCGCCCGCATCCGGCCATCCAAGTCCAACTCCGAAGCCAGGTGAATATTGAGTGCGCAATAGGCCTGCCAAGGCTTGCCGCGAAGAGTTTTGAATCGTTGAAAAGCACGCAGCCCCGGCGTCAACAATGGCTTCAATACCTGCCGCTTCAGGGTGAGCCAGGGATTCGGCTCGGCATGAAGCAACAACCGTAAAGCTGTAGCCGGGTATCCCTGAAGAAGCGCCAGAAGCGCCGATCCGTTCCCGGTCCAGGAGACCGTGGCATTGCCCATCTGCCCGGTCATTATCACTCTGGCCCCGCCCCGTGCAGCGGCTTCCGTGATCGCCTGAATCCAGTATTGGTTGCCTGCCGCATGACTTGGACCATCATGGGCGTCAAGAAGGGATTCGATGCCCTGGATGACTCCATAGTCCTTGGCATCAATGGGGAGGTGCTGAACATTGGCTCCTGCCATCACGGCAGTAGCGTGGGCCATCTCCCATTCGTTGCCCAGCCTCAGTCCACCGGCTCCGTCCGGAGGCAGGCAAGGCACGGAAGTGTAGGCTGTCAGGCCACGTCCCTGACTGGCAAGAAGCGGAGCCGCCATGGCTACCACGGAGCCGGAATCCCGGCCAGCGGAGAGTGTCGCGGCCATTGGCTTATGGGTCCGCAGGCAACTCTGAACCGCCCTTGTGTAATGTTCCAGAAATTCTTCTACGTACTCCTCGTCCCGGCGATAGGTGAGCAGAGTGCGACCTTCCGGTGACCAATAGCGCCAAGCGCGTGTTTGGCCATGGGAACCGATGGAGATGGCATGAGCCCACAACACACGCCGGAAGCCCTTGTAGGCGGTCAGTTCGGCATTGTGTTGCCAGGAAACCAGCACCTGAGCAAGGCGGAGCCGATCCGGTTCTTTGACTACACCGGGAATCACTAGCAGAGCCTTGAGACTGGATGCGAAGGCAATGAAACCTTTACCCTCGTAGTAATAGAGATTGGCGCTTCCGCAGGCATCACGGGCCAACAAAAGACGGTGTTCACGAGCATCCCAGGCAGCCAGCGCCCAATCTCCCTGGAGGTGCAAGCAGAGTTCCTCACCCCAGCGATCGAAGGCCAAACTAACCAGATGCCCGTCCGAGAGCCGGGAAGCCTCCGATGCGGAGACTTTGAATGCCTCCAGCAACGCCGCCCGATTGTCCAGGCGGGCAGCAGTCACCACCAGACCGCGCTCTGCTTTCACCGGCTGGTTCTCAAAAGCATCTTCCGGGTTGACCTCCAGAAGCAGATGCCCCAGACCCACCTCTTCCTCAACCTTGCAGCTTCCGCCGTGGGGGCCATAAAAGGCCATGGCCGCCCTCATTTGTTCCAGCCACTGGGCGGGCGCCGGAGCACCATCATATTGATAAATGCCGTATATGCCGCTCATGGCCGTCTCCGTGCGAATGCCGTAAAAGCCTTGAAGCGCTGATGGCCAGGCCCGCCAGTCACCACATAGGAACCCAAGCGCAGCCACGCGTGGGCGTCGAATCCTGCTGATTGACTCTGGGATGCGCCAAAATATATGGTTCCCTCCAGGCCCCGGCGACGCAGCATCCCCATGGCAGCCAGCGCCTGTGCAAGGCAACGCCCATCCCAAGGCACGCGTATCGCCACAACGCCCACTGCCCAGCTAACCTCTTGCGCCTTGCAAATCTCCTCGGCCGTCGCCGTGGCCGAACTCTCCGTGCCGGGCGTTCCCAGCCAGGCGGCAATCCGCCGAAAAGGCAGGAAAGCCATAGCACACCGAGCGATCAGCAGAGCGATCAGCGCTTCCCAGAGGAGCCGTCTCCTGCTGCCAGGAATTCGCGCGGCACGTTTCAGATCATTCCACACGTAATAGGCCTTCCCGTTCCATCTCCGCCAGAAATCCTGTCAAGTCTGCGGCGCAGACCTCGGGTGTAATCCGATATTCCTTGACCAGCAAGTCGACAAGGTCCGAAAAGGTCATAGGGATTTCCAGTTTTTCCCAGATGCTATGGGCGGGCCCTTTCAGCCCATAATATGCTCCAGCATCGATGCTCATCAGAACCGTTTCCTGGTCGATCTCCGTGGAGAGTATCTCCTGGGCGCGGGACAACTTATCTTCGGGCCTGAAACTACGCATCTATTCCATCTCCTTCAAAGAGGATGCGGCAAAGCGTTCCGCCCATGCCGATTCAAGGAAGCCAACCAATCCCTCGATCGCTTCCGGATCTCGCCGCCGGGCCACAGCGACAATGGTAGCCGTATGCGCAATCATGCCCGCCATCCGCATCAGATCGCTTTGCGTGCCTTGACCCTTCAGGTAATGGGGACGATACAGATTCTCCAGAAGACGTTGTACCCGGTCAAAGCCGCGAAGCACCTCGAATACTGGAGTGCTGCTGTCGTGGTCAACGAGGATATGAATGGCCCTCAGCGGCACCGGATGAGGACAGTAACCTTCTCCCATGGGCACCACATATTTATCTACGTCGAAGCGTACGCCCGGCGCGGTTCCAAGGCGCTCATAAGCATCGGCGCATAACCGGAACTGGGCCAGTGCGGGAAGAATCTGCAATCCGTCCGGCAGGGCTGCCACGGCGCATACATCATCCGAGAGCAGACGGTATCCTTTGCGATGAAACTGCGCAGCCAGAGTGGACTTGCCCACGCCCTGAGCTCCAACAAAGATCATCGCGCCCCAAGGCGTCTCAATCGCGCTTCCATGAAGCGGAAACAATCCGCGCTGGTAAAGAAGCGCTCCCATGGCCGAACCTAACAAAAACAGGCGCAACTTTTCGGCCGGAACATCTGGCAGCGGGGCAATGAAGATGCGACGCCCTTCCTCAACGCGATACATTGCCACTCCTGGCACTACCAGACGGAAGACCCCTGGCTGAACTTCATAATAGCCATTCTCCAGGGATTCCAGAGCGTTCGCCGCTGGAGGCAACAAACGGATTGTTACATCGGGGCTCCCTGTCTCGCCGGAGACAGATGGAAGCTCGGGACAATCCATGTCTGCCTGGATGCGAAGACCATAAGCCCAGTATTGATTCAGGGGCATCGTTTACCTCGGTGAGCTCTATGATCCAAACTATATTATAGTGTCGCGCGTAGCATCTCTCATGGAACGTGTTAGCTTTTCATCTTAGGTTCTGCATGAACCTATGGGGCGTGATGCGGCAAAGGGCGCGCTCCATGAGTGGTGAGCGATACACATTGCATATAACTCATATACACCGAGCCCCGCGCGGACGATGCCAGGCGGGGCTGAATAGTTAATGGTCCCAGTTCCCGATTTCCGTTTGATTCTAAAATGGAATTCCGCGCGCAAACTTATGAGTAGGCACATACTCCAAGCTCACTTTTAGAAGATGGTCTTTCTCGAAGGATACCAGGTGAGCTGGATGGTGGTGGCGGTCACGGTCTGCTGTCCGGGAAGGTAGACCGGGGCCTTCCAGTGCTCGTAAGCAAAGTTGCCGTTGATTTCGAAGTCTTTGCCGATGCGCTTGACCACCTGGAAGTTGATGTCGTTCAGAGTAGTGCCGCCGGGGGCCAGGCAAGTGGAAATGCCTGGATCGGGGCTGGAGCATCCGGGGCTCCCGAAAGGGATGGTCTGGGTCGTTGAGCCGGGGATGAAATCTTTGGAGGCTTTTTGATTACGTACGCCCACCTGTAGCCATTCATTGCCGCTCAGGTGATAAGTAATCCAGCCCTGGCCGCCCTTGTCTTCACGGCCAATCCAGTCACCAAAAAGCTGGCCCTGGTTGGTGTAGCCTTGTACCTGGATCAGTTCCCAGTACTGATAACGGCCGCCAATACTCAAATCGGTACAGGTTAAGGTTTCGGGAGTGCCCGCATAGGAACAGCTTTGGGCGGAGGAATCGGTATCGACACCTTCGATGCGCAGATCCAGCTTGGGGACGCCGGGGAAATGGGAGAGATAGAGGCCCGGTCTGAAGGCGCCGTGCAATGGTTTTGCGATGGGACTGGGCGCATCGTGCGCCTCGGAGTCGGCGTAGAGTGTTAGCCAGTTGCGAGGAAAAGGCAGACGGTAAGTGAAATCGAAGGTGCCAAAGCGGGCACCGGGATCCTGAGCGCTGTACTTTACGGTAGGATCGGTGGCGTTCGTGCTGAAGAAACTTTTCAAGAAGGTGTGAAAGGTGATGGGCTCGTGATCCTTTCCTCCCCAGATCACGGTTCGTTCAAAACCAAACTCGAGGTCGCGCGTGGGCTTGAAGCTGAACTTCTCGACGTGTACCCAAGGGTTGCCGGGATTGATTACGTTGGGCAGACTGGTCGAGGGGTTGGCGACATACGCCGGATTAGGCATATAGGTGTGACCCCGGAGCGGCCCTACCATAAAATCGTAGCGGAATAGTCCGATGAGCCGGGAGAGAAACGGGACATAGATTGGCTCGACACGGTTGATACGGAAAGAATAGATGTTTTCGGCGTTGTTGGAGTAGGCCATGCCGCCGCCCAATCCGGGCCCCAGCCAGTTGTCCTGTTTGCCAAAGGAAATTTCGTGGTTAAGAAGGTGCGCGGAGACGTAGGCTTCCATAACCCGCGCATTGGCGGCGTTGGCGATGGGCCCCATGGGGATGGTTACCTGGGGATAAGGGGAATACGAACCACAGAGATTAGTGGAGTTCCACGTGACGCCGCCCATACAGAAGGTTGTGCCATCTACCGTGCTAAGCGCGTTGGCCAGCGACTCAGAGTAGCCGGCACCAGAGGGCGCGTTCTGGAACTCGCCGCGCGCATAGAAAGTAAACCGGCCAGCAGTAGCATAGCCGCTGGCGCCGGAGTAGTTATTGAAGCCGCTCTCGTAGGGACGGCCGTAGTCGTTGATGATGGTCGAGCCAAGATGGAAGCTGTCGCGCAAGGGTGTGCCGCTGATACTGCGAACCACGGTGTAAGTCGACTCTACGTGCGAGATGCCCTGACGTGTCATACATTGCATTCCGATGTCGTAGAGCAAATAATGGCGCAATGCAGTGCCAATATCCTGCGCCTCACCCGTGGTAGTAATCCCATAGTTATCCGCATCCTCGATCTCGGCGTCGAGTGATTCAAGTATGTGGCTCAGGCTAGCGCGCGTCCAGGGGCGCATGCCCAAATAAACATGGTCGATATAGCCCATCGAGTAAAGTCTCAGCACAGCCGGATAGACCCAACTATCAACTGGGATGTACGGCGAACCCTGAGTGGAAGACTCGCAAACGGCTGTTGCATTGATGGAACCGAGCTCTGCTTGCTCGGCGCCTTTGGGCGCAGCAGGCTGCTCAGCCGCAATTGGGGCCGCAATCATCATCAAAAGTCCTGCTATCACAGTTGCGCATTGGGCAACAGGAGTTATGGCTAAATATCTGCTTTTGTTCATATCCATCTCTCTTATTCCCCCGTATTAGATAGCTCGGTAATGAGTACCTGGAAAACATACGAATTCAATCTTGTCTGCATCGCTGAAAATACATGAGTCATATGCAAACAAAGTAGATAAAGTCGAATGCCGACGTTTCTCAACTATAGTTATAAGGTGAAGTTTCGCCTCTCATTTAGGAAGCTATTAACGATTGCGGGCGCAAACCACGCCGCTGGACAACTCAATTCCACCGCAAATACTGCACTTTATGCACGATTAGCAACGTACCACTCATATGCGCACTTCATACCGTTCTCGAAATCAGTCGATGCAGACCAACCCAGAGCGCGTAGACGACTAACATCTAAAAGCTTGCGCGGCACGCCGTCCGGTTTTGTCCTATTGAATGTGAAAGTCCCTTGCCAGCCAATAACCTTGGCTATGCTTTGCGCCAATTCCAGAATCGTGATGTCATGCCCGGTGCCGACATTTAGAAACATCTCGTCGGAATAATTCTTCATTACGAAAACACAGGCATCAGCCAAATCCTCCGAAAACAGAAATTCGCGTTTAGGCATCCCGCTGCCCCACAATTCAACTGTCTTGCTGTTCGCGCTTTTGGCGGCGTGGATTTTCATGATGAGCGCGGCAACCACATGACCACCCTCGACATCGTAACGATCTCCTGGACCGTATAGGTTGGTCGGCATCACGGAAACATAATTGCATCCATACTGGCGCCGATATGCCTGACATAGTTTGATGCCTGCAATTTTAGCAATAGCATACCACTCGTTGGTTGGCTCCAAAGCGCCGGTCAAAAGTGCCTCTTCTCGCATTGGCTGCTCTGCCATGCGCGGATAAATACAAGAAGAAGCGAGAAACAGCAACTTCTTAACGCCCGTGTTGTGTGCCGCATGGATGATGTTGGTTTCAATAACCAGATTTTCGTACAAAAACTCCGCCGGCCGCACTGAATTTGCCAGAATACCGCCCACGGTAGCGGCGGCCAGGAAGATCACATCAATCTTCCTATCCGCCATCCACGCTTCCACATCCACCTGACGTAAAAGATTGAGTTCGCTCCGCGTTGCTGTAATAAGTTCGCAATCCTCACGTGCAAGTCGCCTGGTAATCGCCGAACCTGCCATGCCGCGGTGTCCAGCGACCCATACGCGGCGGCCTGCCAGATTAAATTCAGTCATTACTGATCCTTCGCACGCGAGATTCTTCCGCCACAACCTTCAAATCCGAATTCAACATATCGCAAACCAATTCCTGGAAGGAAACAGTGTGCTTCCATCCCAGTACGCGCTGTGCCTTGGATGGGTCGCCTAATAGAAGATCCACCTCGGTAGGACGAAAGTAGCGGCTATCGATCTTGATCAGTGTGTCGCCGCTTGCTGTGTCGATACCTACTTCATTTACACCGCTACCCTTCCATTCGATAATACGGCCAACCTTGGAGAAGGCCACTTCGATGAATTCGCGCACACTGTGCGTCTCGCCCGTTGCCAGAACGTAATCGTCTGGCGCTTCCTGCTGCAATATGCGCCACATACCCTCGACATAATCTCGCGCATGACCCCAGTCGCGCTTCGAATCCAAGTTGCCAATGTAGAGAGTCTTCTTCACACCCAGATGAATGCCGGCAACCGCGCGCGTAATCTTGCGTGTTACGAATGTTTCACCGCGAATCGGACTTTCGTGATTGAACAGAATGCCGTTCGAGGCATATATGCCATAGGCCTCGCGGTAGTTGACGGTGATCCAGTAGGCATAGAGCTTGGCAACTCCGTATGGGCTGCGCGGATAGAAGGGTGTAGTTTCCTTTTGCGGTGTCTCCTGAACCTTGCCATACATCTCGGAGGTCGAAGCCTGATAAAACCGCGTCTTTTCCACGAATCCAAGAAAGCGGATAGCCTCCAGAATGCGCAAAGTACCTATAGCATCAGCGTTAGCGGTATATTCTGGAGTTTCAAAGCTGACCTGTACGTGACTTTGTGCAGCGAGATTATAGATTTCGTTCGGCTGAACCGCCTGGATAATGCGAATCAAATTAGTTGAATCCGTCATGTCACCGTAATGAAGCTTAAACGAGTTGTCAGAATCATGAGGGTCCTGATAAATGTGGTCAATCCGCGCCGAATTAAAAGACGAAGAGCGTCGCTTGATGCCATGCACTATGTAACCCTTTGCCAGTAAAAGGTCAGCAAGATAAGCTCCGTCCTGCCCGGTGATGCCAGTGATTAAGGCGACCTTCCGCATATATCTCCTCCCTAAATGAATTCTCTAAACTGAATAACAATTCTCTTTCAATGCCGTATGCCTTCGCCGCGTACCACCTTAACTATCGTCATGCCGATAATTTGGACGTCGAACTTAAAAGATCTCCGCTGTAGATACTCGTAGTCGAATTGTACCTTAATTGGAATCGGCAATTCGTCCCGTCCATTAATCTGTGCCCATCCGGTCAGTCCAGGGACCAGAACATCAATGCCACGCTCAGTCCGGAGTGCGACCAAATCGTCCTGATTAAACAAGGCCGGTCGCGGCCCGACAAAGCTTAGATCGCCTGTGAGTATGCTGTACAACTGCGGTAATTCATCGAGGCTTGTACGGCGAAGGAAGCTGCCAATGGGGGTCAAATAAGCTGCGGAATTCGAGAGTAAATGAGTGGGAATCTGAGGGGTGTCGATCCGCATACTGCGAAACTTCGGCATAAGAAAATACTTATTGAATCTCCCCACTCGTTTCGACCAGTGGAGTATCTCTCCCCGCGAGCTCATCCTTACGCTTAGCGCAAGCGCGAAGAACAAAGGCGAGCAAATAATCATAAGTAGTATCGAAAATACAATATCAAATACACGCTTATAACATGGCATTGATTTTCTCCAAATACACGACGTGGCACACTATTATACCTACACTTTATTGGCAGATAACAGATGTGTGGATTACTGTCTTTTTTGGGCTTGCAGATAAGCTACCTCTCTGCGCATACCTTCAGATAACGATATAGCCGAACGAAAGTCGAAAGCGGATTCAAACTTGAATCCATCATAAATATCGTCATGGATAAATTTCTCCAATCGTTGACAAAGTTGACCTGGATCGCCCATTTTGCAGGAGATTGCCCCAACAGCCTTCAGGAGAGCCAATGGAATCCCAATGTGAGGAATAGGACGGCCAAGCGCTTGACAGATGGCAGATACTATCTCTCTCATTGTTACAGGCTGTGCCGAGACATTATATATTTGAGTGCCGGATACCGGGTACTCCAACGCACAAATACAAGCACGCGCAGCGTCATCCTTATAAATTAGACTTTTGTTATTTAAGCCGGAACCCGGCCAAATGAAACATCCACTATCTAGTGCATTAATCAACTTTGCCACGTTGCCTCGGTCGCCCTCGCCGTAAATCGTTGCGAAACGAAGAATCGTAAGAGATCCTTGTCCCTTTGCAATGCGTTCTGCTGCCTTGAGTTCGCCTCGCCACTTACTGATGGCGTATGGACTCTCGGGATGGCAAGGTACAGTTTCGTCGCATGGCGTGTTATGATGACCTCCGTAAACCGAAACAGAACTTACCAGAACGATATGAGTAACGCCAGACTCCAAGGCTGCGTCAACCACGTGGCCCGTGCCAGCTTCATTTACTGCGTTGAATCGATCAGAATCCATGGCACTTGGACCATAAACATGCGCGAGTCCAGCTGCGTGTACGATTGCAGTCACTCCTGTGCTGGCCTTGCGCAACATTGCATAATCACCGATATCGCCCACATAAGTCTCGACGCCTTCAATCGGGGTCGTTGGAATTCGGTCGAAAGCTCGAACAAGCCATCCTGCTTCGCGCGCTAGTCCGACAATCCTGGACCCGAAAAATCCAGAAGCTCCTGTTACTAACAGCTGTTTACAGGAAGAAGTCACTCGGACCTCATACTTTCGATCAGTGACTTATATATCTCAAGCACTTGCCTTCTGGTATACTTCGATTCGGCAGCCTTATGGGCGCGTTTACCCATCGAGCGAAGACGTACAGGATTGGCTTTAGCTTCATGTAAGACAGAAACAATAAGATCAGGACGTCCTGGGGGAACTACCCATCCAATGTCTTCTTCTTTTACCAGCAAGGCCAATTCGGAATTGTCGTCACACACCGCGATCTGTGGCTTCCCAGAAGCCAGTACATTATACGTTCGGCTTGGGACAGATACTCCAGTTATGCCACTAGACAGGGTGTTGATTGCAACATCACAGGCATTTTGGACGTCGCAGCTATCTTCGCGCGGAAAGGGATCAAGAATGGTCAGGTTCTCCAATTTACACGCACGTTTCTCTTCAACAACCCAGGATTTCTTCACACCCCATCCTATCAGCAGAAAATGATATTCAGGGTCAGACGCGAGCAACTTAGCAGCATCCACCAAGTCCTCAATACAATGAGGATGCCCCATATTTCCATAATATTGCACCACAAAGTTTGCATTCAGTCTTAGCGTATTAAGGAGTACGTTCTCAGAACGTGGCATCGGCGCGATAACTTCGTCACTTGCCCAATTCGTGGCTATCACGACGCGGTCACGGTGTGATAATAATTTATCAACGACGAGCTGTTGCATGTCCCGGCCTAAAACTAAGATACGATCGGAATTGTTGTAAAGCCATATGCACGCACGGCCCAGCAACCGTGCAATTTTCGATGTAGGCTTCAAGATGCCGAGTCGGGTGATAATGTCTGGATAAACATCGTGAACCAGCAGGACAAAGCGCCCCCCTCTCATCCGGCAAGCTATTGCTATTAAGTAGGGCAACAAGGGAGGATTGGTTACCACAATCACGATGTCTCCACGGCGGAAGCGAAATAACGCTGCTAAAAAGATCGACATGCTTATTGTTATCAAATTAACTATTTTATAAAGCAGCACGTTTTTGTTGAGAATAGTCGCCCAGCAGCGTTGCACATCCACACGATTACGCATCTCGCGCACTGGTGCGCGTACTCCTCGCGCCCAATAGCTTGGCTGACCACAAAGAACAGAAACATCGTAATACTCAGCAAGCCCTTCTGCTATGCCCGTAAGGAAATAACCTGTTGAGGTTAACTCCGGGTAATACAATTCAGAGGCAATCCAAATCCGTTTACTATACGATTGTCCGTGTATCTCTGTATCAGTTATCATAGTATCTTACCTCTGCCATATTAGGCGATTGCGCTCTTCAAATGCCCTATCATGGAAATCCTCAATAATATTTTATCCGTCTTTATATTTGCGCCATACTACTGCGCGAACATAATTTGTGTAACTTATAATAATGCGGGCAACCTTTTCGGAGACATTAGGGATATTATAATCAGGAACGATTCGCAACGCCCTCTGGTCGCCTGTAGGCTGAGTCATTAGCACCTTTAACGCATCCAGAACACACGCAGGGTCAAGACCAGTCATCATCACCGCACCTTCTTCCATGCCCTCGGGACGCTCGTGAGCTTCTCGAATGTTGAGTGCCCGAAAATTGAGAATTGAAGATTCCTCTGTAATCGTGCCGCTGTCCGATAGCGTCGCCCTGGCCTTAGTCATCAAATGAACATAGTCAGTTAGCCCCATCGCCTTCACCAAGCGAATACTTTCAGAAAAGCTTACGCATTCTGCATCAATCCGCTTCTGCGTTCGAGGATGCACGGATACAATCACGGGTAGTTGATACTTTACAGCAACACTCTCTAGAACCTTAACTAGGTATTGGAACCGTCTTGGACTATCTATGTTTTCTTCACGGTGCGCACTCACCATGAAATATCGATCCTCCGTCAGGCCGAGTCGAGCGAGGGCATCAGAACTGTCGATCTTTTGACGATAGTACGATAGCACTTCGTACATGGGGCTGCCGGTTTTGATGATTCGGTCTGGTGCAAGCCCCTCACGCAACAGGTATTCGCGAGATATATCGCTGTACGGCATATTGATGTCACTAATATGGTCGACTATTTTGCGGTTAATCTCCTCAGGAACCCGCTCGTCGAAACACCGGTTTCCGGCTTCCATGTGGAAGACAGGAATCTTTAGTCTCTTTGCAGCTATTGCCGACAGGCAACTATTTGTATCTCCCAGGATAAGCACTGCATCCGGTTTGACTTGACTTAGAATATCGCTGGATTTGGAGATCACCTGACCAATTGTCTCGGCCGCATTCTTTCCTGCCGCTTCAAGATAGTAATCTGGCTCCCTGATTTCCAGGTCCTTAAAAAAGACCTGGTTCAACTCATAATCGTAGTTCTGCCCTGTGTGAATCAGCACATGCTCTGTACACCTATCCAATGCTGCAATCACGCGCGACAACCGGATAATCTCCGGCCTAGTTCCCAATATAGTTGCAACCTTCATGTGTTCTCCAACTACATAAATTTGCCTGGCTAGTCGAAATCGACTGGAAGATAATAGGTGTCTGGGAAATTCGGATCGAACATCTCGCTTGACCAGAATATAGTCACCATTTCTCTCGCACCCACGTTTGTAATAGAATGTGTAACTCCAGGTGGAATATCAATCACCTGGAATTCACTGCCCGACACTGAATATTCTTCGACACAGCCACCATGAACTGCCCTCATCCGAATCAAACCATCTCCTTCCACGACGAAGAACTTCTCCGTCTTAGTGTGATGATAGTGGTTTCCCCGCGTTATACCCGGTTTGGTTCTGGAAACAAAGATCTGCCCGAAGTGCTCCTGCTTAATAAATTCGGCGAGGCTTCCACGATCATCGAATTTGATATCCAGGCTCTGCAGAAGCTTATCCGGAGCAATATACGAGAGATACGTCGCATAGAGCGCGCAATTAAACCAATCCGCAAAATCCGGAAGAATCAGCTTGTCTCTCATTTCATGAAATGCCTGAATTCTACCAGCCAGGTCACCTAGCTGAATCCGGTAACTTTTGATATCCGATCCAGCTTCATATCCTGTGTGCTGTACATCTATCTCTGACAAGAATGCTGCCACCACATCGTCCACGTAGCTGAGTTCTAACTCGCGACTCGGGTCAGAGATACTAAGCGGTAAATCGTTCGCAATGTTGAAGCAGAATGTTGCCGTGACGGAGTTATAGTTTGGGCGGCACCACTTACCAAATATATTCTTAAGACGATAAATACGAATGGAAGCTCCAGTATCGGCACAATACTGTAATAGCACCTGTTCCGCTTCTCGCTTGCTCACACCATAGGAATTATCTAAGGCTGCCTGAATAGATGAGCTGAAAACAATCTTTGGTGTTCGCTTTAGGGATACAAGTACACTGCACAACTCCTTTGTAAAATCACGATTGATCTTTTGAAAGTCATCAGGGTCACTTGGGCGATTAGCCCCCGCCAAGTGATAGATCACATCACACCATTGTAGTGCCGCATGAAATTCTGCTACTGGAGTGTCAATGTCCACACCTCGGCTCTCAGCGCTTCCAAGAGCCGACAGTCGTGCAATAAGGTTCCTGCCTAGGAAGCCCTTTGATCCTGTAACAAGAACTCGTGTCATACGCTCACCAGACTTGAGCGGAGAGCCTCATTAACAATGTCCATCTTTAGCAGCATTTCGACCATTTCCTCAATATCTAGTCTTTGTGTGGAGTTAGAATCATATTCTACCGCGTCTGATACCGAGGCTTCTCCTTCTGTGAAGAACTTGGAATATTCGAGATCTCTCATATCCGCAGGTACTCGGAAATAGCTGCCGAGATCCTTTGCGCGTGACATCTCTGCCCTGTTGAGCAATGTTTCGTAGCGCTTCTCTCCGTGCCTTGTTCCAATAGTACGAATATCGCTCTTGGAGTCAAATATCTTCTTCAGCGCCATTGCTAGTGTTTCGATAGTCGCAGCTGGTGCTTTCTGCACGAAAATATCTCCTGGGCTTCCATGCTCAAAAGCATACATTACCAGGTCAACAGCGTCATCAATGGTCATCATAAAACGTGTCATTTTAGGATCGGTCACCGTTAAGGGCTTTCCTGCCAGAATCTGCGCTATAAATAGCGGAATGACCGAGCCTCGTGAAGCCATTACATTTCCATAGCGCGTTCCACAAAACACGGTACCACTTTCTCGATATTGCCGTGCCTTGGAAATCATCAGTTTTTCCATAAGAGCCTTGGATATTCCCATGGCGTTCACCGGATAGACCGCCTTATCCGTACTGAGCACAATCAGCTTTTTCACACCTGCAGCCAACGCCGCGTTCAACACGTTCTCAGCCCCAAGCACATTCGTTCGTACAGCTTCCATTGGAAAGAACTCGCAGGATGGAACCTGCTTCAAGGCGGCAGCGTGAAACACGTAGTCCGCGCCCTGCATTGGTGCAACAAGACTACTCGGATCACGAACATCGCCAAGGTAGAATCTAACTGGTGCTACGCCTAGCGCGTTCCGCATGTCGTCCTGCTTCTTTTCGTCGCGACTAAATACGCGTATCTCTCCGATACCGGCATGCAAATATCGGCTCAACACTGCATTTCCGAAAGTGCCAGTACCGCCCGTAATAACAAGAATCTTTTCCTGAAAACTTTTCATTTTGAATTACTCCAATCAGCCACTGCGGATGCCCAGCATCATGCCGGAGACTCAATTCATAGATACGGTTAAGCAAATTGAGTCACCGAAAACATGGTTTCTCATATGCAACGACCAAGCTAACGAATCCTTGCTAAAGAATGATACGCGCTTTTAACGGAGGACAGTGATAGTTGACAGGCCCCATTGCCATAATCCAATAGGCTGTGTAATGATCGAGAGCACTATTTGATCACTTTAACATCATGAGTCGAATTAGTGGAAGCGCTTTCAATGATCTCAGCAAGCTTATTGAGGTTTGATCGCCAGTAGAACGTACCTAAAAACATGTTCCTGCATTCTTTGGCATAGCTTTGGGAGTGCTCTCGCATTCTCTCCGCGGCCTCAAGAATTGTAGTGTGGTCGTCGGATGAATCCACAAACTCCCCGGTAACGCCCGCGCGAACATATTCCGCGAAGCTGCCAATTCGGCTAGCCAATACCGGCGTGCCGGCCATAAAGGCCCGTGGCAGCACTCCACTTTGGGTAGAGCGCCGGTATACGTTCCAGATACAAAAGCAATGTAGGTAATATTGATTTATCTGGTCATTAGAAAGCTTCTGGCCATGTTGTATCCGAAGTCTACCCTCGCTAACATGGCGCGCAAGTTCATGGTCGGTACGCAACACTGATGTAAGATCAACACTAGTTGCAATCATAAACGGAATGCTGCAACCATTCCGGATCGCATACTTCACAAAGGCCACAAACGCATCAAAACCGTGTGCTCTACACGCAGTCCCAACGAATCCGAATGCTTGTTTGCTATTTTGTATTCGTGCGAAGAGTTCATTCCCAATCTCATCGTCGAAGAGGAGCGGCATTACGTGAATATTACTATTAAATCGTTGATAATACCGATTATATAAGGCTCGACCGCATAAGGAACATACTATCACACCCGAGCACTCGCGAACCGTTTTGATGGAGAACAGAGTGGAGAGCACAAAGCGGCATGTTTTTATCAGGCCTTCTGACTTGAGAACACTGAAACTCCAAATTGGTTCAGGTTCATGAAATATGTACAAGACAGTTGTTCCTCGCGTACGCATAGAGCGGGCAAGCGAGTGATTCTGCGTCGCAGAATTGCAAATAATGGCTACATCGAATGGCTGCTCGCCGCGACTCTTGTAGTAACCACCGACTGATATTGTGTTCCCTATGGCGGCGAAGCCAGTACAGGAAAGATATTCTTCAACATGAATAAATGTTATCGAATAGCCAAGCGTCTGTAGCAATTTCGACAGTGCGATCATGTGCGACACATGCGAGTGAGAAAAGTGCAAGGAAACGACTGCTGCTCTCTTAATATAGGTCTTCATCGGAGTAATCATTGTTTCAACTTCATCCGACACTATACATTCTCCTCAGTTGTATTTCTATGTATCGCCGAGCCAACTTACTCTTGCTCGCGCGAAGTGCGACCGTGCGCAATTACGCGACTATTAAATTCCATCATCTTACGAGCACAGTCGCTGACTGAGAAGCGATGCTCAAGCTCAACACGATCATCCGCGTTCGTTATCAATTCATCTCCCTTGGATAGAGCGCGTTCCAGCGCTTCACTCCACAAAAATATGTCTCTCTTCCTCATCACTACTCCCTTAATCCCGACCAGGTACTCAAGGATTGCCACTTGATCACTTATCAGCACAGGGCAACCGCATGCCAGAGCCTCCAGAACAACATTACCAAAGTTCTCATGGTAACTCGGCAAAACAAATAGGTCGCCGGCGGAATATATCGCGGGCAATTGGCTCTCTGGAACCGTAGAGTGAAATGAGACTTGATCTGTTAGCCCAAAATCACTCGCCAGCCGGATGAGCTTAGCTTTGGTTCCATCCTCGTCATTGCCGACAAATGCCAGGCGCCAGTTTCGCCCACGCAGAGGCGCAAGCGCTCGAACTACGAGGTCTAACCCCTTTTTGTAATGCAAACGTCCAACCGAGAGATACAAAAACGTATTCGTCGATATTCCCAGGCCTGCACGCCACTGAACTGCTCCTTCGGCATCTCGATCCCATTGTGCAAAACTCATGCCGTTAGGAATAATGCAAACCTCTTGGCCTGTCCTCGCATGAGGTGACGAGCCTTGCAATTCCATTTGACTGGTATATGAAATTCCGGCCGCTAGGCGGATATTATGCCGCTCGACAAGCCAATAAAAGAGAAGCTTTTTCCAACGCTTGTATCTTCTCGACCACGGATCAAGTGATCCATGCAATTCCATAATATAAGGACATCCAGCCATTACTGCTGCACGACGCACCCCAATACTTAAAGGCTGCCACACCGCTGCCAAGTGCATCAGGTCAAACTGTTTTATAGTCTCTTTGGTCCTCTTAGTCAATGCGCGAGAGAATATTGGATTGCCGCATTCACACTTGAAATAGTAAACCTTGACGCCATCTATCACGCGAAAACCTGTTCGGGCACCCTCGTAATCACACGTCAATCCTGCATCGGTTGTATATACGGTCACATCCTCGCCTTGAGCCACCATTTCTCGAAATAGCCGGTGCAAAGCAGAAACAACGCCGCCGTAGGACCATGCTGGAATATAGGCAGGGGTTACTACTAGAATCTTCACTTAATAATCCTATTTCTTATTGTACTAACACGTGGATTGGGCATACTTTGCGGTGTGTAACTGCTGCGTTAAGTTCAGTATCGCCGATGTCACCCCGTAGGTGATAGATAAGTTCCGTCAGCCAAGCTGTGTAGAAAGTGAGCGATACGCCGAGCTTGAGCCTGCCAGGACTTGTCCCTTACGACGAACTCTCTTGCACTCTCACCTCTTTTCCTCATTTCATCTTTCGGAATCGACAGGGTTCTACGAAGCGCCTCGGCAATTCCCTCTATTGTTTCGGTCTCGATGGAAAACACATACTGATAGTATTCGGCTGGAATTCCCGGAAGCCGTGTAGTTAGCACGGGAGTTCCGCTTTGCATATATTCCAGGAGCTTAGAGGGGAATGTATATTTTGTGATTTCCTGCTGACTCGGCCGTGGGTTGATTAAGACCGTCGCTCTACGTTGCAAAGCTCTAGCCTCGTCATTAGGCAGAAACCCGAGGAACGATATGCGCTGATCATGTGCGGCCGCGTCCATTACAACATTCTCGCACTCGCCCTTTCCTAGCAACCAAAGCCGTACATCAGGGTCGGCAACTAGAGCAAAACCTTTCAGCAGTTTCGGAATGCCATTGAGATTGCTTAAGTCTCCGGTATACATGCATACGCGAGAGTGGTAAAGTTCTTCCTCTAAGGCACAATTCACTTCACGAAGCGGCTCTGTTACCTCATTGGTGTTGATCCCACCCTCAACTACGAGCCCCGGCCGCCCAGGTGCAAAGTCATCCCATGTTTGCTTAGTAAGGCAAATGACACCTGAAAAATGCTTCATCACTCGAGTTTGCTGAAAGAAGTCCAGTCTTTCCAAAAGTCCCTTGATACCGTTGTAAGAATAGCAGTCATGTGGAGTATCTGCAATCAACGCCACTGCGACTGATCCGGTCGCCCATGCGGCTAACAATGTTGGAATGGAAAAAGCTGAAAATACGTTGTAAACAAGCATTATCCGACGGTGTCTTCTGTGTATGAAAGCCCACACTAACAGATGTAAAAAGATCGATATTGCCATCGTAATTTGTTTGAATATAAGAATGTTCACGAACCAGACCTGCGATTGTTCATAATTGCCCAATTCGTATTTTTTTTGCGGGAGTTGAATAATCAGGCTCGACTTCGGAAACATCATTGCTGGGCGAAAGCTCGTGACGGACACATAAGTACCTGGCAGTTCGCTCAACCGAGCTAAAAGATTTAGCTGAAACCGATTTCCCGCCTGCGAACAGGTCTTTTCCAACGCCGCTTCGCTCTCGGGAATCACTCCTCCGACGAGATTCACCGCAATCCATTCGCTATCGGGCATTTTCACTTTCGGCACTGTTTCCAAGTTCTTATCACCAAACCAAACCTGCTTAATTGACACTTTGACTGCCATAATCTGCGATACCGGAGTTGCTTGTGGCGGCTAAGTTCAGTACCGGCTTAGAGCGGATCTGGGGATTTGAACGTATTGCAGAAATGCTGCTCTGCCGAAGGCCGCCTAAATAAAAGGCAACGTATCCAATTAGAATAGTCGAATTAAGGTCAACGCAATCAAAACAGATTCCGTTGCTGCCAACCACATAGGCAGTCAAGATAGCCATTCCGACTCGGCCTGTAGAAGGCCATCTTCGATTGCATGCCGATGTGATGGTCAAAAGATACCATAGAAAATAAACAAACACGGCGCCGTAGAGTATTCCACCCTCGGCAAGACACGCAAGAAAAGTATTGTGAGCCACAATCGAGTAAACGCTATTAAACCGGTATGTCTCTTTCCCACTGCCAATCAATGGGTGTTGCAAGAATGACATCCATGCGTTTGAAAAGGCATCGGACCGGACCTCCAACATGCCTGAGCCGGTGCTGGAACCTGTTTCTAGTTGCGTAAACCGATCATACAGAAACGGTACAAACCCTTTCAGGGCAGCTAAAGCACCGCCCATTGCAAGGGCACCAGACAGGAGAAGTTTGTTGTGTTTGCCGTAAAGCAGGACTACGGCCCCGACAATCAACGCAAAAACTGCTGTACGAGAACCGGACAGCAGGGGGACAAGGAAGGCCACGGGTAACAGTAGAAGGCCAAGCTTCGTTCGCTTCCAATTTAGCACATCGCTCCCGCAGATAAATAGCAGAGCCATTACAGCCGCGACAGAAGCGTAGTTAGGATCAGCCAACCCAGAGTTGCGCGCAATCACAAATAACTGTTCGGACGATGCTGTTAATGCTATGGCTGCAATTCCAAACATTGAACATCCGATGAAAATTGGACCAATTCCAAACGCGAAGCAGGCCCAGCGCGAACGAGTCCACGGAAGTACCCTTGCGGCGTGCCGCAGCCAGATGACGACACAAAGGACCCGTGCAGATCCGGATATAATATACAACCAATAGCTTAGGTCAAGCTCGGCTCCTCTATAAGTCGCCACGATCAAGAACCCAATTTGCAGCAAATAGATATATAGAAATTTTCGCTCCCTGAAGTCTAATGGCATGCTTCGATATCTTGCCAAATATATGAGCAACATCATACCAGTCCAAATCGTGCCAACATTTATCCCTGTCGGGGCCTGCCCTCCAAAACAGATCGAGTCAGTAAGATAATTATGCACGGGTATACATAGAACTGCCGCGGCCGCTGCGTATTCGAGTCGTGCAAACATCACGGCCCACAGGGCAAGACAAAATAGTATGACAGTGAAGACCAAACGATATCCCTGCGATGGCCATAAAATCGCCAAGCCAAGGATCACACCAAGAAGAGCTAGCCAAAGGATCGGCCAAGCACTACTGACATTGGTCTTCTTTATACGAATTTCGATCCTCCCGCAGTGGTTGGTGAACAGCACGGTCGAATTCCGTGCGCCAAAGCTCTATATAGATCACCTGCTCTACGCTGAACTTGCCGCGTAAAGCCGTAACAACTTTGCCTGAGTTCAAGGCAGCATTTGATTGGGGTTGCATCCTCAAACTTCTTGCGACAAGGCGAGTTGGACGCAGGTGTCCTCTCTATTAGGTTAATGTACTGTTGAGCCATCCTGGACGCCCCGAATCTTGATCCGACGACGGCGCGCGCAGCTTGAGATATTCGGCCGAGTAACTGTCTATTGTCGTGCAAGCGCTTCAGCACCTCTATATATTGCGAAACTATATTCGTGTCACAGAGAAATCCCGATACACCGTCCTCAATAATATCTTCAGTTGCACCAGGAATTCGGGAGACAACAGGGACTACGCCAGCCTCCATAGCCTCAAGCACTGCATGCGGTGTGCTCTCATAGGTTGATACGAGAAGCAGAACATCGATATCCAACAGACGCTGTCGGACTTCTGTAGGTGTTAGTTGCCCCGTAAAGTTGACATTGGCAGCCGCCACAGTCCTTGAGAAATCTCTCATGAGCCTCGTTTGCTCTTCTCCTGATCCTATAATCGTCAACGAGAAAGGCACGCCGGCTGCATAGAGGGCTTCGCTTATAGCTATAAGTTTTCCAGGGTTTTTGACCGCTTTCGAAAGTCTACCTACGTACGCAAGCCTTAGTGTAGTTGAGTGTATCTCGGGGCGTCGTTGCGCGCTGATAGGCACTCCAACAGGAATAACGGCCACTTGACAAGCAAGTTGTCTCGTTTGTAATTTATTGACAATGTTGTTTGCTACCGCAACGACCCAATCGGTACTTGTTGCATTCGCTGTTCCATCCCGAAGCTCGTGTTCGCCTATACTGTGAATTGTGGTAATCCAGACAATGGAGGGGTCAAGATATGGGCGAATCGCCTGAACCTCCGGGACACCGCTCCGTCTCTCCCTCGCCGGCATCATCCGGATCAGGTTCGACGGTCGGCGACGAACATCGCCCTCTCAGCCCGTCACGCAGACTCCCGCGAGGATTCCCTCACGATACGCGGGCGACGCAACCCTGTCAACGACCCCAGCCGCCGGGGTAACGACGCCGAAGCCGAACCCAGCCGCGATTTGCCGTATTCTTCCTGTTCGGCGCGCAGCTTGCCGTGGGCGCCGCAGCACTCTTCGCGCGGTTGGCGCTGCATCGTGCGGGGCCCCTGGCGGTCTGGCGGGCCGCTTGCTTCTCGCCGCGCTCGTCATGCTGCTCCTCACGCGGCCGGCGAAGATCGGCCGCCGGGCCGAGCTCGCGTTCGCGCTCGCGGGCGCGATCCTCGCGCTGCATTTCGCGACCTGGATCGGCTCGCTGCGCTACACTTCGGTCGCCATCTCGACGCTGCTGGTGTGCACCGTCCCGCTCTGGACCGAGCTCTACGATTGCGCGTCCGAACGGCGGCTGCCGCACCCGCGTACTTCGTCTCGCTGGCGCTGGCGCTGGGGGGAGTCGCGACGATCTCCGCGGAGCATGCGGCACCCGCTCCGGTCCCCGGACACGCGCTGCTCGGGGGCGCGCTCGCGCTCCTGGGCAGCGTCGCGATGGGGGCGTATCTCATCATCGTGCGCAACGTCGGCGCGCAGCCCGCGCACGGGCGGCCGCTCCCGACGCGGCGATCGTGGCGCGCACGTACGCCTGGGCCGCGCTCGCACTCGTCCTGCTCGCGGCGGCGGCACGCCAGCCACCGCCCTCGGCAAGCGACACGAGCGCGTGGCTCGGCATCGCGGCGATGGCGCTGATCTCGCAGTTGCTCGGCCACACCGGGCTGAACGCGGCGTTGCGCACCTTCTCGCCGAGCACGGTCGGATTCGCGACGCTGCTCGAGCCGGTCATCGCGGCGCTCCTCGCCGCCCTCTTCTTGAACGAGCCGCTCACGCTCTTGACCGTCGCGGGAGGCTCGCTGGTCCTGCTCGCCGTAGCCGTGACGCTGCGTTACGCGCCGTCGCGCGAACTCTCGATCGAACCCTGACGATCCCGCCGAGCAAGGGCGCGAGCGGATTCGCCGCCAAGCTGATCCGGTACGTGTCCGTTCACGAAGGCACCGAAGGACGTTCGTCAACCTATGACGCCTGAGACCGC
>CAWDQS010000085.1:0-12356 GCA_963804295.1 uncultured Acidobacteriaceae bacterium | reverse complement strand
TTTCTTTGGACTTCGGCGTCATCTACTCTCGGGGAAGATGCGTGCGAAAGGATTCAGAGGCATGCACTCGGAACGATTCAGTATAACGACACGGTTACGAACGCAGTTGTCCCCGTTCTTTTCCCCGATGGGCGTTGGACAGATAAAGCATTAGAGCAAGATGCGCCCGCAGTAGCGGACCTGATTCTTGAATCTCTCAAGAGCAACGTTTCCCCTTTTTTCGCGAAGGGGTTGGCCCGTCCCCAGAAGAAGGGCTGAGTCTGTACTTATATCGTCCGGTGATCTTGGGATTCTGGAAACAGTCGGAACTGGACGATGGGACGTATAGCGTGGACTTCCGGTTCGGGCCGTACGCGAAAGTCGGCGTAAGCCTCGGCAAAGACAACCCGCCCATCGCGCCCAATCACAAAAGTAGCCGGTAGCGGCAGCCGCCAACTCGCCTCGCCATTCACAAAGGGCAGGTTGATCATGATGGAAAGGTAGTACTCTCTCAGGTACTCGGGCACGGTGTACGTCAAGCCAAACTTTTCCGCCAGCGCGCAGCTGGGGTCGCTGAGCACGGGGAACGGCAGCGCATGTTGGCTCACCATGAAGTCGTTCTGCTGCTCGGTCTGCGGCCCGATGGCCGCCATCAGCACGCCGCGCTCACGCAGTGTGCCGTGAAACTCGCGCCAAGCCTCTAACTCCGTCACGCAATAAGGGCACCACCGCCCGCGAAAGAACTTGACCACCAGCGGCCCCAGCGCCAGCATATCCGCGCTACGCACCAGCCGCCCCCTGCTATCGTTCAGCGCAAACTCCGGAGCATACACACCCACCGGCAGAATCCCTACCTCGATTCCCGTAGCAAACAGTTCTTCTATCGCCCGTTCGCCTACAGCCAGCCGCTCCGCCTGCACCAGCTCCCGCGTGCGCGCCGTGATCTCGTCGAGTTGGTCCTGGAGCGTGGTCATGGGAGACAATCCTACTTTTTGAAAAATGATGCGATAGCAATAAATGCTTGAACTGCGGTAAAAGCCACTAATACCCAGGTTGCCCAATTTAGTGAGCGAGTTGATTTCGCCAACTGCTCAGTCGCTTTATACATTAATTCCGCGTTACATTCGCTCTGTTTGCTGGCTTGCTCGTTACTGAGAAGAAGTTTTTCAGTTAGTTCGTTTGCCCTGCTGCTAACTTTGATTTGCTCTTCAGTAAGTACGTGGGTACGTTTTATGAGATTGTTATTCTCAATCCCCATCTTGGAATTTGCAAATCCAACGTATCGACTCACTTGATTAAACGTGTCAAGGGTATCTATAGCTGCTGCTTTTTGGAGTAATTCCTCGGCCGACAGTTCATCGTCTTTCTTAGGCATGGTATTTCACCTACCTTCAACATTATCGCCCAAACCGCTGTTTTCCGCCCATCCCCATCGCGCCCATGCCGCCGCGCATCATTTTTCCGGCCAGCCCGCCTTTGCCCATCTGCTTGAACATCTTGGCCATCTGCGCGTATTGGCGCAGCAGATGGTTCACGTCCTGCACCGTCGTCCCCGAGCCTGCCGCGATGCGCTTGCGTCGCGTGCCCGAAATAATCTCGTGGTTGCGCCGCTCCTTGGGCGTCATCGAGTTGATGATCGCCTCCAGCCGCACAAACTGCTTTTCGTCAACACTGCTTGCTGCTTGTTGCAACCCGGCAAACGGCCCCACCGACGGCAGCATCTTCAAAATACTCTCCATCGAGCCCATCTTCTTGATCTGAGCGAGCTGATCGCGGAAATCCTCCAGCGAGAAGCCGTCGCCCAAGAGCGCCTTCTTGGCGAAGTCCTCTGATTTTTTTCGGTCGATAGTCGAATCAACCTTCTCTATCAGCGACATCATGTCGCCCATGCCCAGAATGCGCCCGACAATCCGATCCGGATGAAACGGCTCGAAGGCCTCCGGCTTTTCTCCGGTACCGATGAACTTGATGGGCTGGCCGGTCACGTGGCGAATCGAAAGCGCCGCGCCGCCGCGTGCGTCGCCGTCCATCTTGGTTAGCACCACGCCGGTCAATCCCAGCCGCTGATGAAACTCCGCCGCCGAGTTGACCGCGTCCTGACCCGTCATGGCGTCGGCAATGAACAAAATTTCGCTGGGGTTAAGCAGCTTCTTCAGCCGCTCCATCTCCGACATCAGTTCTTCGTCAATGTGCAGCCGTCCGGCGGTGTCCACGATCAGCGTGTCGCAGCCCATGTTGCGAGCCTCGCGCCGCGCCTCGCCAGCAAGGCGCTCCACCAGCGCCGACCCTGCAGCCTCGCCCTTCTGGTCGCCCTCGTATAGCCGTACTTCAACGGACTTAGCCACCACCTTGAGCTGCTCGCGCGCCGCGGGGCGATATACGTCCACCGAGACCAGCATGGACCGGTGGCCGCCCTTCTTGAGCCATGCCGCCAGCTTGCCGGCTGTGGTGGTCTTGCCGGAGCCTTGCAGTCCGGCCATCAAGATGACGCTCGGAGGCTGCGAGGCAAACTTGAAGCGCGCCGTATCCTTGCCCAGCAGCGTAATCAGTTCGTCGCGCACAATCTTGATCACCTGCTCGGAGGGCGAAAGCGCGGTCAGCACCTCGGTACCCACGGCCTTGACGCGGATCTGTTCGATCAGGTCCGTGACCACGTTGAGGTTGACATCGGCCTCGAGCAGCGCCACGCGAATCAAGCTCAACGCTTCGCTGATGTTCTCTTTGGTGAGCGTGCCCTGGCCGCGAAGAACCTTGAAGGCGCGCTGCAATTTGTCGGTCAGATTCTCAAACATTCGATCCCCAAATATACGGTCTACATTCCAGTGTATCGCGGGTGCTCCGCACCGGGCGCTGCCGCCGGGGGATGGGGCCGGGGGGATGCGGTCCCATCGGCTTGCACGATTTGGATATAATGGCTTTCAAATACGGTTGGTGTAGACTCGCGGACGCAGCAAATCGCCCAACCTTTCCACTACAACCACTTGGTTTTTCTGCACAGACATTCTTTTTGCCAAATCATTCTTGAGGAGTACAAAATGCAAATTGCCTTTGATTTTGTCAAGAATGTCGCCCGGAAACTCGGCATCGCCATCAGCCGCTATCCACCGCCTGGAAGTCTTATGCATCATTTGCGTGATTATTTCTCGCACATGGAGATCAATGTCGTGCTGGATGTTGGGGCGAATGTCGGCAACTATGCAAGGATGCTTCGCAAGGCCGGATACAAGGGTAAGATTATAAGTTTCGAGCCTGTTCCCGCCACTTATAAACAATTACAAAAGGCAGCGCATAACGATCCGCTTTGGCTTTGTGAACCGATTGGATTGAGCGATGAGAACCGAGAAGCGCTGATCAACACTCATAGCAATGGAGAGTTTGACTCCTTGCTTTCCCTGCGCGAAGACACCGAACAATTCTTTTCTCTCGATCACGCACAGAGGGGACAGGCGCCAATTCAACTGAGACGGCTTGATGCGGTACTTTCTGAATTGATTAAGGGAATCCAAACCCCGCGAATCTTTATGAAAATTGACACTCAGGGTCATGATGTTAGTGTCGTCAAAGGGGCATCGGTCGTACTCGGCATGATTCTTGGGATGCAAAGCGAGCTTCCTGCCGTCGAGATATACGATGGAATGTGTTCCATGTCTGCTATATTGGGTTACTACGCCAGTTGCGGATTCGTGCCCACCGGATTCTACCCGATAAGCACCTTTCCAAATCTGCAAATATCCCCTGAATTTGACGTACTGTTCAACCGCTTTGACGGAAGACTCCACCGTTCATAGCAGGATGTGTTGAGTTAAGTATTAAAAGTCGTAATTTACGTGGATTGAGAATGACGTCTTATACCGAGCAACTACGGCCAGCAACTATAGTCCGAAGTGCTTAATCAACAATTTCTGAAGGACAGCAGCAACGGCTCGGCGACTATAATATGCTTCGTAAGTTTGCCGGGCGGCAACTGCTATCTCATCCAGACGCTCGGGATGGTGAAGCAATTCCTTAATATTCCGCGCATAATCGCGCGGATCGTCGGCAATAAGGATGTTTCGGCCTGGTGCAAGGTGCTCGACTCCGCTAGCACCCACAGTAGTAGCTAGCACGGGCATACCAAAGGCCCACGATTCGATAAGTCGCGTGCGTAAGCCCGTGGCCTGCGTCGACGCGATAACTTGTAAGTCATTCCTGCGGTAGGCGGAGCGGATATCTTCCACAAAACCAGAGAATCGCACCATGGGATAGGGCCGAGCCATCTCCATGATCGCTCTGGTCCATGCACAGTCGGCATCTGATTTGCCTACTACTTCTAGTTTCAATCGCGAGATCGTATCGGCATCAAGCAGCGGAAACACCTCGGTAAGAAGAAACTTCAATGACGTATAGGATGGCGGATTTTTCAAAACACCGGCGTGCAAAAGACGCAACTCTCCCGCCGGTTTATGCGTACCAGTGACAATCAGCGAATCCGAGTCTGCAATGCAGAGCGGGAGATATGCTGCATGAGGCACCGACCATTGGCCGACAATCCGCTTTGCTTCTTCCGGCGCCACGCACAGCACCAGCCCGCTACGGCGCGCTACCTCACGCTCCAACTCAGAGACACGTCTAAGCAGTCGAGTCTCCCACCTATAAGGCTGCCGCTTCTTGCATTCTTGATCGACCGCAAAACTTCGTGCAAACAATTCCGATTCGATATCGTGGCAAGCCCAGATTGTCCGAGCCTTGGGAAGGCTGAGGATAACATTTGCGGTTTGCAGGTAATGGAAGGCATGGATTGCAGTGTCATCTTGTAGAATTCTTGCCTTGACTTCACGCAACAGCACATTTCGTGCTGGATAAAGTTGCTGCAAAGACAACTCCCGCGGCCGCCCGGCCCAATAAGCCAATCGTGCACGCCAAGAAGGTGTCTCGTTTCTGGCATTGACGACCGTGCACTTGATCTCCTTAAAATAGGCCGGCGAATGCGGAAGGTCGCTTTTGGTTCGGAGAAAGACATATTCCACTTTGCAGCCTAAATCTAGAAATGCCTGCACCTGCGAGCTGATCGTCAGTCCAGGACCATCAATGTTTGGGTCCGGAGACCTCGAATCAGCGTAAATATGCACGCGCGGCGGGCGTTCAATACCCGATGAGTGGTTTTTCTCGATATTGCCTAAAGCGATGTTATTTAACATGATTTACTCCACAAGCATTTAACCTTAGTATATAAAAGATAATCGATCCCCGTGGAAAGAATGTGCAATTTGGATTCTCCGATCAGCTGGCATTCAGTCTATAGCCGTTTGGCAGTTTACGAAGGCCTCAATGACGCCGAAAGACTCTCCCGGGATCAGACCTTCAGGTTCGTCATTTCAGAAAATATCTGGGATCGAAGCGTCGCTCTCATCTCACGGTTCCATTGTTTCGAAACCAAAGTACTGGCCTAATAATAAGGCAGACTCTCAATGAGGCCAAAAAGGCAAGGACGACGGCTGGTCGCCCGATTTTTCGCCCGCAAACGCTGATCTTTCCAGAGTATACGTTCTTTCCCCCTTGCAATCTGCTGTAGGAACGATACAATTCAATTGAATCTGCCCAAAAGATGATTCCGTTTCAATTGATACTCACACAGGCAGTTGGCCAGGAAGATTATGAGTAGAAAGCTGAACTCTGTTCTCAATGGGATTCTGTCGCCTCTAGGTATCGAGATCAGTCGCCGGGGCGCGGTGTCACGATTACTGTCCCAATCACGCGATAAACTATGCGAGGCCGTGGATGAAATGGAAAGGCTCGCGCGGGCAACAGTATTTCCTGATCTTCCTCAAAAGAGCGGTCGTCAGGAACTAATGATGCAGTTGCTGGGAACGCAACTATCAGAAGCCCTGCATCTGGTCTGGCACCTCAACCGGGTTCACCATCTTGAAGGCGCGGTCTGCGAGTTCGGCGTTGCCCAAGGCTGTACTTCTGCGCTAATCGCCAACGAGATTCGTGGAACCAATAAGGATCTCTGGCTCTTTGACAGTTTCGAAGGGCTACCCAAGCCCACTGACCGGGACATACTCATCGACGACATTTTTAATCTCGGCTCAATCGAAAAATATCAAGGGACTATGGCATGCAGACAGGAACAAGTAATTGACCGCCTCAACTCGATCAGTTTTCCGTTGGAACGGGTTAAGGTCGTCCCTGGTTTTATTGAGGAGACGGCCAAGTATGCAAGCCTTCCCGATCAGGTATGTTTTGCGTATGTGGACTTTGATTTCTATGAGCCAATCAAGATCGCGCTTGAACTCCTCGAATCGAGATTACCGATCGGAGGGATTGTGATTGTTGATGATTACGGTTACTTTTCGGAAGGTGCGCAGGCAGCAGTCGATGAGTTCGTACAAGCGCGAGTGCCGCGATATGATAAAGAGCCCTCACCGGAATGGACTAGTAAATTCTGCGTTTTGCGGAGGAGTATCTGAGTTACTGTAGGCCCCGGAAGTAGAAAGTCCGGCGGACGGCGGCGAATTACCTGGCTTGTCCACCACAACCGCTTGGATTTTCGACACAAACATTCTTCTGGTTTTGCAGTCGGCCTCAGGAAAGATACAATTCCGTTGAATCAGCGCCGATACGGCGACTCCGGATTATAGATAAGACTTCCTAGGCCAAGGCAGCTGCACATTTGCTTGTGAATGAGGGCGGCACAATATGACAATCGAAAGGAGTACGAAAATGTCTCCTATTTCCGTGTGGGGATTCGAAATTCAAGATGTTGGATTGTCGCTGCAAGAAATCGAGTATCTGAGAAAACTGCCCAAAGAGCTTCCCAAAATTGAATGGTTATGGAGGGAAATGGATCGAGTATGGTGTGATCTTCATCTGAATAATCGGCTATCGTTATCCGCGCAACCTTTAGGTGAATATTATATGCACCCCGTTTGGCTGATGAATGGGATCTTTTCATCGGTTGACCCTGCTTCCTCACGCCATCGCGGAGCGATCGCAGCTTGGCTCGATCAACGGGAGGCAAAACGAATTGCAGATTTTGGGGGTGGATTTGGCGAGCTGGCCTACGCAATCGTCCGCGTCATCCCAGGTGCATCAGTTTCGATCATCGAGCCCTACCCTTTTAAGGCCGGGTTGGAGCGGATTCGGCAGGAGCAGCGGATCAGGATCGCGCCGGACTTGTCTGAGCATGATTACGACGCGATCATCGCCCAGGATGTATTGGAACATGTTGAAGATCCTATATCGCTTGCGCACCGTCTTGCCAACTCTGTACGGGATGGTGGCCATGTGGTATTCGCGAATTGTTTCTTCCCAGTAATGAAGTGCCATCTTCCTTCAAATTTCCACCTCCGGCGCACATTTCGATGGGTGATGAAGGCAATGGGGCTACGCTATATTGGGAGTGTGGCCGGAGCTGAGCATGCCGAGGTATTCGAACGCATTGGGCCGACTAACCTCAGTGCGGCAAGAAGGGCTGAACGAGTATCCCGGATTATCGGCCGTTCGCTCAATGCTATCTTTGGCCTAAAATGCCGAATCAAGCGTATGCTGGTGCCTCAATGAAAATCTTGCAAGTTAACTACTTTGATAATTATGGCGGCGCCGCGCGAGCGGCTTATCGCATTCACCATGCGCTGCGCCGGCATGGAATTGATTCGAAAATGTATGTTAACCGCGCGAGCGCTGGTGATTGGACAGTGCAGAAACCCGATGTTCGTGGGTTAAACGCGATAAATAGTTTCCGGAGGTTTTTGGGTGCTTCTCTGACCCATGTCCTCCACACTGAGAGCCAGGCGCTTCTTTCTCCTGCCATTCTTCCCTCGCGCTGGCCACAACGGCTGAACAGATTAGATGCGGATGTCATCCATCTGCATTGGGTGGCTTTTGAAATGATGTCGGTAGCCGATCTCGGCAGACTGCGGAGACCGGTTGTGTGGACGTTGCATGATATGTGGGGGGTTTGCGGAGCAGAGCATTACACCGAGGATTTCCGCTGGCGCGACGGATACTCGCGGCAGAACCGTCCCGCCTATGAATCGGGTTTCGATCTCAACCGCTGGACCTGGCAGCGAAAGCTAAAACAATGGCGGAGGCCGATGCACATCGTTGCGCCTAGTCGTTGGATGGCCGATTGCGCTCATCACAGTGTCATAATGCAAGATTGGCCTGTGAGTGTAGTGCCCAATCCGATAGACACAGATGCCTGGCAATCTATCGATAAAAGGCTGGCGCGGAGAATCCTGCAACTTCCCATTGATGGTCCCTTGCTGCTTTTTGGTGCGATGGGTGGTACTCACTACTCTGTTAAGGGATTCGATTTGTTGAAGTCCGCGCTCGACCTTCTACGCGGTGAGATGGCGGGATTGCAGTTGGTAATCCTCGGCCAGATTGCTCCCAGGGAGTCCTTGGATCTGGGCTTCCCAATTCACTATGCCGGTCATCTACACGACGATATCAGCCTCTGCTTGTTCAATAGTGCGGCGGATGCAGTCGTAGTGCCCTCCCGAATGGAGACACTGTCCAATGTTAGCCAAGAGGCCCATGCCTGTGGAACGCCAGTCGTGGCATTTGATGTAGGCGGCTTGCTCGATATTGTTGAACACGAAAAGACCGGCTACTTGGCCAAGCATTATGACACCGAAGATTTGGCTCGGGGAATTCGTTGGGTAATGGATGGAACTGAGCGACGCGCAATGCTGAGTACTCAATCAAGACAAGCCGCCGTGGCGCGATATTCATATCCGGTGGTGGCAGAACAGTACCTGCAGTTATACAAAACAGTTGCTCGTTTGCAAGGACGAATCTGACCTCTTTGAATAGCAGCCTTCGGCGGCATCCGCCATCAGCAGGACTCATTCCATTGGCGCAATCAAATACTGCTCCAGTTTGCCGTTGGGATAGGTATACATCGTCAGCCTCAGCCGTTTGCCCGGATACACAATCAGAAAGCTGCGGAAGGTCATGCCGCCGCGCAGCTCTGCGCTGTTCTGCTGGAAGCTGAGCGGCTCGCCCAGCGGAGCCAGGCTCTCGCGGAAGTCGGCCACGGCCTCAGCGGTGAAGTAGTCGCTTAAATTCGGCGCCAGCAGACTCCGATCAATGCGCCCCTGTTGTAGATCGCGAAAGATCGCGATGGCCTGCTTTTCGGCGTCGGTCGGCGGAAACTCCGCCACCACCGGCGCAGTCAGCCGCGCAATTGTCGCCGCCGCGCCCACGGCGTCCTGGTTGGTCAGCACGGCCACGGCCACACCATCATCCACCAACACAACATTCTCCGAAACAAAACCCGACACCTCGCCGCCATGCTCAATCGAGCGATGCCCGTCGCGGTCCTTCACGTCCACGCCCAGCCCGTACTGCGTCCCTTTGCCGTCCTTCAGCTTCACCTCGGTGAGCATCTGTTTGTAGCTCTCCGGCTTAAGTACCGTCTGCGCAATCAGGCTCTCATCCCACAGCGCCAGGTTGTGCGCCGTCATGGCCAGCTCGCCCGCCGCGAACATCCAACCGCGGCCCTCTTTGGGCGCCGGGCGCAAAGGCCCGAGAGCGTTGCGATAATACGGCGTGGCGTCGTCCTCAGTCAGCTTCACCTCGTCCGAGTTCCACACCGACTGCATTCCCAGAGGGCGGAAGATGCGCCGCGTTAAAAACTCCATGTAGGTCGCGCCCGTAACCTGCTCCACTATGCGCCCCGCAATGACGAAGTTGGTGTTCGAATACTGCCACTGCGTTCCCGGCTCAAAGTCCAGCGGCTTTTTGCCCCAAGTGTCAATGATCTGCTGCGCCGTCTCGTCGTGCATCATGGTAGTCATCACGTAATCCTCGGGCCAATAATCCTGATAGCCGGAGGTGTGGGAGAGAATCTGCCGGATGGTCACCTCGCCGCCGCGCGTGAGGCCGGGAACGTACTTGCCCACCGCATCGTCCAGCGACAACTTGCCTTCTTCCTGCAACAGCAGAATCGCCGTAGCAGTAAACTGTTTCGAGATCGACCCGATGGAGTAGCGCATCTCCGGCGTAGCGGCGACGGCAGGAGCAGTCCCAGTAGCCAGCCTCGCTTTTCCGTAGGCTTGGGTATAAGCCAGCTTGCCGCCCTTCACCACAGCCACCGAGGCCGAGGGCACGCCGGTCTGTTCCAGAACATGGGCGGCAATCCGGTCAACGCGCTCGCGAAGCGCTGGTTCAAGCCTATTAATCGTCTGCGACAGCGCCCCAACTGGGGCCAGCGCCAACACCATCAAGCCCGTGCAAACCAATACCCTCTGCAACTCTCTCATCGCCTCGAATCTCCTTCATGGCCTTGCACGCTCACAATACCCACCGACTAAGGTATCAGGCCGGCCTCGGAAATAGCACTCTGGCCGCCAGTGGAGCATCGAACAGAAAACCGGCCCTGAAAGAATGTTTTACGACACAGTACACACTAGCCTGAAACGTATACAATGTTTTCACTCTTCGTTTCTCGTTTTGCGCGCTGCATAAGCAGAAACCAACGTAGATATTCCAGATTTTGGAGCCTTATGGATCGTCGCGATTTTCTTAAGATCAGTGGAACTGCCCTGGCCGGCGCAACGGTCGCCTCCGGTCTGTCTGTCGCCGGCTTTGCCGCCGAATCAGCACCCGCGCAAAAGGGCCGCAACGTCCTGCCACTTAATCGCAATTGGCGCTTTAGCCCCACGGCCACGCCCGCGGCACGCGCCAGCGACTTTGACGACTCCCGCTTTACCCGCGTCACTATACCCCACACCAATCTTCGCGAGCCCTGGCACAGCTTCGACGAAAAATCTTACGAGTTCATCTCCGTCTATCGCCGCCGCTTCCGTCTGCCCGATGCCGCCCGTGGCCAGCGTGTCTTTGTCGACTTTGAAGGAGTGATGACCGCCTCCACCGTCTGGCTCAACGGCGTGCGCCTGGGAGAATACAAGGGTGGCTACACGCCTTTCTCCTTTGAGCTCACGCCGCACATTGACTTCGATGGCGACAATGTCCTCGCTGTGGAAGTCGATTCCACCGAACGGCCCGACATTCCGCCCTTCGGCAACGAAGTCGATTACCTCACCTTCGGCGGCATCTACCGCGAAGTCTCCCTGCGCATCGTCCCGCAAACTTATATCGAAAATATCTTTGCCCAGCCTAAAAACGTACTCTCCGGCCATCCAACCGTCGATGTGCAGTGCTTCATGGAGATCGCCAACAAAGCCATCGATAGCGGTATGAGTCTGGAAGCGGCGCTCTACGACGGCGACAAGCTGCTGGCGAAGACAACTCAGGAGTTGCCGGCCGGCGGAAACAACGGAAATAATCCACGCACGCTTCACCTCGACAATCTCGGCAAAATCGAGTTGTGGAACCTGCGCACGCCCAAGCTCTACCGCGTTGAGGTGCGCTTGTTGCAAGGCGCTACGGTGCTTGACAACGACACCCGCCGAATCGGCTTCCGCGAAGCCCGCTTCACGCCCCAGGGCTTCTCGCTCAACGGCACAATCGTCAAGCTGCGCGGCCTCGACCGCCATCAGACCTTCCCTTGGGTGGGCCAGGCCATGCCCGCCCGCGTGCAGCGCCAGGATGCCGTCATCCTGCGCAAAAACCTCAAGTGCAACATCGTCCGCACTTCGCACTATCCGCAGTCACGCCACTTCCTCGACGCTTGCGACGAGATCGGCCTGCTTGTGCTCGAAGAGATTCCCGGCTGGCAGCACATCGGCGAACTCGCCTGGCAAGACCTCTCCGTGGACAATGTCAGCCGCATGATCCGCCGCGACTGGAACCATCCCTCCGTAATCCTCTGGGGCGTGCGCATCAACGAGTCGCGCGACAGCCACGACTTCTACACCCGCACCAACGCCATGGCCCACCAGCTCGACGCCACGCGCCAGACTGGCGGCATCCGATACTTTTAGGAATCCGAGTTGCTCGAAGACGTCTTCACCATGAACGACTTCGGCTTCCCGCTCCGCGCGCCCAATCATCCCCTCTACCTCAACACCGAATTCGTCGGCCACATGTATCCCACCAAGACCATCGATAACATCGAGCGTCTGCGCGAGCACACCATGCGCCATGCGCGCGTTCATGACCAGTTGCATCCAATCCGCAATACGCCGGCGGCATCGGCTGGTGCGCCTTCGACTACAACACTCACGACTACTTCGGCTCCGGCGACCGCATCTGCTACCACGGCGTCAGCGACATCTTCCGCGAGCCCAAACCAGCCGCCGGTTTCTATCGCTCGCAGTGCAACCCCGATGAGGAAATCGTTCTAGTGCCCGCCTTCCACTGGGCGCGCGGCGATGATAACGGGGGATTCACAGATGCCTTGGTCTCCTCCAACTGCGATCACCTCAAGTTCTACGTCGGAGGCCGCTTGGTGGCCGAGGCCGATCCCGACCGCCAGCAGTTCCCGC
>CAWDQS010000084.1:0-7489 GCA_963804295.1 uncultured Acidobacteriaceae bacterium | reverse complement strand
GATGGACTAAATAGCAAGCTTGAACTATGCCGGTCAGAGCAATGGTTTGATTGGGAATATTGTTTAAGTTCATGTTAGGGATTTTGGGAGCGTTCCGTCATTAGCTTGCTTGTTTTGTTGCATGTCTTGTAACTCGGCAGGCGTTACCTTACCAAGATTAGCTGCTTGAATCCAACCCGAAAAAAGCATTAACAAAAAAAGGATAAATTGTTTAAATTGCATATTGGAAAATTGATATCATCAGATTGATAGTATAACTAATTTTGAGAAATCAACATTTGAAAGGCTGGATTAGCGTTTCTTAATCAATGAGTGAAATCGACTTGAGTTTGTCCGGCAAGTTTTGCCGTTGACCAATTTATTTATACACGAAGTTGGGAACCTTGGATTAAGACGGAAATCAACCGGTTTATATCATGTAAATTACGCTAAAGTCGATTGTACTTATAGCTTATAATTTTTATTTATTTTCATCATCAGGGGAGTTTTATGACGGAATCAGTTTCAATTAAAGTTATGTGGCCAGCGAGCCGCAACAGCCCGAAGGTCACCACGATGGCAAAGACAATCGGCATCAGAACCAGTAGTGTGATGCGCAGGTTGCGGAAGGTGAGATAGACAATCAGAAGAATGGCAACGGCAGTCAACAGCAAGGCTCGACGGCTGTCGCGCAACACCTGGCTCTGTATGTCACGATTGATCTTGTCGAAAGAAAACTCCACAAAGGGACCGAACTGAGTGCGCCAGGAGTCGAGCACCGCCTCGGGAATTGCTTCCTGCGCGCTGGAACCGGCAGCATAATATGCAATGGCTGCAACGTAACTGCCCTCCCCGGTCTTGCGCAGGCTGTTGTCTAGCAGTCCAGCCGGAAGATAAGGGGAAGCGGATTCCAGCGTGATCGGTTCCGCGCCTTTTCCCAGCTTGCGAAGTTGCTCAATGTAGGGCTTGTAAGGCTCCATGCGCAGCCCGTTTTCGCGCAGCGCGTCCTCCAGAGCCTGGGCCGAGGCATTCAAGTCGATATTGGCTAGAGCTGTTGCCCGCTGCCTCTGTGCCTGAATAGAAGGAAGCAACTGCGTGGGAGAGAAAACAGATTTGAGGGCACCGCTTTGCCGATAGGAGTCCAGGCTCTCTGACAGATTCTCCGAGCGGCGCAACACATCTTCCTCGCTGCCGGCAATCAGCAGCAGCGTTGGAGTTCCCTCGATGCCAAACTTTGACGATAGCTGGTTCTGCGCGGCATCAGCAGGGCTATCAGCGTCGCCCATGACGGCAAAGCTACCGCCCATTTTGATAGTGGGCAATAAAAGTGCGGAGAGCAGGAAGAGGCCGGCGGCAACCCCCACCACCCAGCGAGCGTGCCGTCCCACGAAGTTGAGTGAGCCGCGCGCAATAGCGGGCAAAAAACGGAAGGTGATGCCCGCTGGCGCAAATGGACGGATGTAACGGTTCCACAACTGCATCAGCGCGGGCACGGTCAGCAACGTGTGAATCATCATCATGAACATGCCCACGGTGAGAATGAAGCCAAACTCCGCCAGCGCCTTGAAACTGGAAGTGGCCAGCGCGGCTGTGGCTGAGGCCGCGGTCAGAATGCACAGCACGATGCTCACCCCGGTGGTTTCAAAGGTGCGCTCCATGGCCGCGTTGAAGCTGCCGCCCGTGGTCCATTCCTGCGGCGAGCGATTGAAGAAATGCACCACCTGATCGTCGCCCAGGCCCGCGAGAATGGCGATGAACGAGAGGCTGATCAGATTCACTTCGCCGGGATAATAACTCGCGATGCCCGTGGTCCACAGTATGCCCAGGCTGGTGGGAAGCAGCGACAGCAGAAGCAGCGGAACGCTGGGATAGACCAGCAGGCACAGCAGCAGGCTGCCAATGATCGAGACCAGCGAAACGCGGCGGATATTCCGCTCGACAAATTTGTGATCCTGCTCTGCGTACGCATAAGCGCCGGCGGAAATAGCGTGCACGCCGGCATCGCGTATCTCCGCATCGGCTTCAATGCTCTGGATATGAGCGCGCGTCCACACCATGATCTGCTCAGCGAATTTGTAGTCCACGGCCGACTCGCGCGGCTCGGCGATAATCAGCAGTGCCTTGTGATCCCGGCTGTAAAAACGGTTTCCAGAACCCCAGGAGAAATCAAAGGTGGCAAATTGCGAGAAGCCCTCACCCTTGCCTGCCGTCACGCTCATCAGGCCCAATGGATCGGCCACAAAGTAATCCGCGCCCAGCGTGGAAAACGGCGTGACCAATTCTGTGGCGGCCTGGCGCACGTTCTGATGAATCTGCTCCGGTTCCAGCCGCTGCGCCAGCGCTTCACTCTGACCAGGCAAAGCGTAGGTGGGAAAGTGCCAGGAAAAGAGCCGCACAAGGTTGATCAGTGCCTCTTCACTGAGGCCGCAACGCGCCTGTTTGAAGAGTCCGCTGGCAGACATTTCGGCAGTAAGCCTGTCGGCCTCCGCTTCCATCGCCTCGCTGCTGTCGGCCTCGCCCTCCGGAGCTCGAACCAAAACATAGAGCTGATTACCATACCCCAGCTCTTTGCCGATCTGGCTTGCTGCCTGCCATTGCGGGTCGTGGCTGCCGAACATATCCGTCAGTTCGGTTCCGGTGCGCAGATTGTGGATGTTGGCAAAAAGAAACAGCGTCAGGGCAAGCGACACCCCCGCCACCAGTCCCGGATGGTTGATCACCAGCCGCCCCAGCCCGCGCATGAAGCGAACCATCATGACGCGCTCTCCACAGCCGGACGGCGCGCAAGGAAGAGGATGTGTGCCAGTGGAAGGAGGTTGCGGAAACGGCGCTCCACAACCTCCATGCCCGCCTCGCTCAGCGCGGACCGGTACTGCGCGGCGCACAGAATCGTGGGGCGCGCGCCAACGTGCTCGGCGGAAAACAACAGCCGGTCAAGGCCCAATGTAAGTGCGGTCCGCAGCCCGCGTTCACGGTCATGCACCCGGAAGATCAACCGCCCGCCCGGCTCCAGCGCCGCGCAGCAGCTATTCAGCAGCGCCAGTTGTTCCTCGGCCGGCAGATACTGCAGCACATCCAGAATGAGGATCAAGCCGGCCCGAGGCAGCGCAAAATCACGCACATCTTGAACATTTACCTCTGCGTTCATAGCGTGAAGAGCCTGTTGCGCAACGGAGATCCGGTGCGCGTTCAAGTCGCAGCCGAGCAGGCGGCGGCTCTGGTCGCCGAAGGCCGCAAAGCACAGCGCCATCCCGTAGCCGCAGCCCAAATCCACCACTGTTCCCGTCCCCAGATCCTCTGCCGCCAGCAGAGAAAAAATCCGATCCAGCCGCATCTTCCAGCGCACAAAGCCGCGATCATAGCGCGCGCTTCCGGCGTAGGTCCGATTGACGAAGCGGATCCGCTGGCGCAGGCTGCGCTGCGCGGGCGCGTTCCAGTAAACCACCGCGGCGGTGATCACCGCGCAAATCCCGCCCACCACCACTCCCACCACCAGGCTGCCCAGCACAACAGAGATAGCTTCCCCTTTCAACTGCGCCCAGGTGAAGGCCGACATCTGCCACGCCTGCCATCTGCCGGTGCGCAGAAAGCAGCCAATCTCCAGTGAGCCGCCAATCAGAAACGGCAAAAAAAACGGATTATTGATGAAGGTAGCGGCCAGAGTCAAGGGCTTGTTCAGTCGCAACAGCAGCGCCACGCCCAGCGCCGCCAGGGTTTGCAGCCCATAAATAGGAACGATGCCAATGAAGATTCCCCAGAATACAGCCGCCGCGGCCGAAGCCGGATCAAGACGCTCGGTCAGCAGGGTGGTGGCGAAGTTGCGAATATATTTTTTCAATCCTCGTTGCACTTCTGAACCTTTTCTTGAAAACGCGCTTACCGCCCGGAAACAACCGACAACTCGCCGCTCGCCACCTTTTCGCCCGCCGCGCTGATCGTGCCTTCGATGCAGGCCATGGTTCCGGCCTGGGTCAGTTTCGTAGTTTCAATGCGCAATGCCGTGCCGGGCCCCACGGGCTTGAAGAACTTGAAGCGATTGACCGCAGCCAGAAGCGCCGTACCCATAGCCTCGGCAGGAATTGCCGCGCCCATCATCACCGCCGCCGTCTGTGCCACCGCCTCGATCATCAACACGCCGGGCAGTATGGGCCGGGCGGGAAAATGTCCTTGAAAGACCGGGTTCCCCGCATCCACAGAGAGCCACGCAACGCAACGAATGCCCGGCTCCAGTTCCTCCACCCGGTCAATCCACAAAAATGGCGGACGATGAGGAATGATCTTCTCGAGTTCGTTTCGTTCCATCATCTCGGTTTCATCACCTCGAAGGTTTCGGCGGGCAGCTTCGTATTCAGTGTAGTGAAGCTGATGAGAAAGACGCTATTGACTCCGCTCTTGCCGTCCACCTCCAGCGAGCGCGGAAGAAAGTCGCGCTTGTTGAGCTTCACCACTAGATAATTAAGGCGGCGGCGAAAAGCCTCGCTGCGGGGAACAAATTTCATCTCGTACTCCCTGCTGTTCTCCTCAACGGTGATCGTAAAATTCTTCTTCAATCCATCGATGGATGATTCGCGGCTGAAGGCCGATTGAGCGCGGCGAACGCCGCTGCCTATATCCATAATCTCGGTCTTTCCGTCTCCACTGGTTACGTTGAGATACTCCGTATTGAAGCGAATATGCAGGTCATTGGGCGCGAAGTACTCCAGCGAGAAACGCGTCATGCCCTCAGCGCAGAATTTGCCTCTCAGGATCATGGGTTTGACCATCAGCTTGGAGGTGCGGGTCTCGACCACGCTGCCGCAGCCGGTGGTGAACTTTCCTTGCGACTGCTGCACGCCGTTCCAGACGCGCATGAGTAAATCTTCAGACTGGGCAGGCAATGGGCGCGTCTGAAACAGAAGCGCTACAAAGAGGCAAATTCGCAGATGCGGGCTCATCTCAAGCTCCCATAAATCTATACGCAAGCGAGCAGAGGCAGATGCGCACCGTATCGCGCACTGGCTTCATTTTGGACCGCGCCTGGCCGTTGTCGTAAACCATGTGAATGGGCACGTGGGCAATGATGCAACCCGCGCGGCCCAGCTTGATGAGCGTTTCCATTTCGAACTCGTAGCGCCGGCTGCTCAGTTTGATGCGGCTCAGAGTATCCAGGCAAAAAAGCCGGAAGCCGCTCTGGCTGTCTTCGATCTTGCAGCCCACCAGCGCCGAAGCCCAGCGGCTGCCAATCGTATTGGAATAATAACGGGCGCGCGGCATCAATGCGCGATCGAAAGGGCGAGCGCCAATCACCATCTCCGCTCCCGTCTCCTGTGCCGCGCGCAGCAGGGCTGGAATATCTTGCGGCAGATGTTGGCCATCGCCATCCAGAGTAACGGCGTGAGTATAGTTATGAGCGATGGCGTGGAGAATGCCGCGGCGCAAAGCAGTCGCCTTCCCGCTGTTCGTCGGCGATTCGAGGCAGAACGCTCCGGCATTCCTGGCCAGTTCCGCCGTGCCGTCACTCGACCCGTCGTCAATCACGATGACCGTTTCGACGTGCTCTCTGGCGCCTTCTACCACCTGAGCGATGTGGGAGGCTTCGTTGAATGCAGGAATCAGTGCGCATGTTCTCATCATTCTGTATCGCCGCAAGCTGTTTCGCGGTCGCCGGCCAGCACAAACTCGAAACCACGCCGCTTAAACTCGTCGATCACCCCCGGCAATGCCTCAAACAGAACATGGGTTCCATTCGGCAGCCGGTCGTGCATCAGGATAATGTCGCGGCTGGCCACATCTTTCAGAATATGGCGTGCAAGAGAATCGGAATTTTTGATCATCGTATCGCAACTCCGAATGCGCCAGGAGATGTACTCCAGCCCCTCTCTTTTTAGCGCGGAACGCAACAGCGGATGACGCAAGCCGACCGGAGAACGGAAATAGCGAGTCCGTGCCCCGCAGATGCGGTCGATGCTCTCCCTCCCGCGTTTGATCTCCGCTCGCAGCCGCCGCGGCAAGAGAAAGCAGAACAGCGGCGGATCCGACCACGTATGGTTGGCGATCAGGTGTCCTTCTTCCCAGGCCCTGCGCACAATCTCCGGATGCCGCTCGGCGCGCTCTCCCACTACAAAAAAAGTGGCCTTCACGTTCTTTTCCCTGAGCAGGTCGAGAAGACGGGGCGTATCCACCGGATCGGGGCCATCGTCGAAGGTCAGGGCAACGCAGCCTTCCTGTTCAACTTGCGAACGGTTACTGACCAACCACTGATTGCGAGGATTAAACAGGAGGTAAAGCATCACCCCGGTGCCCAGCGCATAAAGAGAAATTGCAAGAAGAATGTGTAAAAAAGAAAAAGGATAAAGCAGCGCCAGCGAGGCATTGGTCGCAAAAAACAAAAGAATAAAAAGCGCTGACCGCGCCATATCGATCCTTCCGGAACTCGAAACCAACAAGCTAATCGCGGTTCCATTTTAGCATCGACTCCAGACCGCATGATAATCGCGATGAAATTCCTATCCGGCTGGCGTCGTGGCATCGATTCCAAGGTATGCGCTTTACGGTTTCGCGGAACCCTTCTAAGATGGCATCAAGCCTTTCAAATTGCTTGAAGCTACCTCCTGCCGGAGAGAATCGAGTGAATCCATCTTGAGAGTTCTGCTCGTCAAACCACGACATCTGGCCGCTCACTTCGGCCTTGCTCCGTTCTTTCGCACCGAGCCGCTGGGGCTTGAATACATTGCGGCCGCGCTCGGCGCGCACGGGCATCAGGTGGGCATCGTCGATATGTGCTTTGAACGCGGCAGCATGGCGAGAATCATCCGGCGGTTTCGCCCCAATTTAGTGGGTATCTCATGCCTGCACATTCTGGATGTAGACGCGGTCCTGCGCCACGCCGAAGAGATCAAGCGCGCCGATGCCTCCATCTTTGTCGCCGTGGGCGGTCACTCCGTGGCTGCGTTCCCCGAGGCTTTGGAAAAAGCGGGCAATATCGACGCAATCTGCGTGGGAGAGGGCGAGAGCATCATGGTCGCTCTCTGCGACGCAGTGCAGAATCGCCATCCGCTTGATGAAATTCCATCGCTGCTGCTGCCCACCGGAAATGGAGGCTTTGCCTCGACCGGCAAAGTTGGCGAATGGCTGGATATGGATCACATTCATCCGCCCGATCGCGCCGCCGTCGAGACCTATCGCAAGCACTACGTCTGTCTTAATTACATGCCGGTATGGACTATGGAAACCACGCGCGGTTGCCGACATCGCTGCAAATTCTGTTCTGTCTGGCAGTTTTACAAGGGCACTTGCCGCTATCACTCCGCGCAAAATGTGAGCGCGGACTTCCAGCGCATCGGCGGCAATGTCTTCGTCATTGACGATCTCTTTGGGCCGATCCCGCGCGCAGCGAAGGACTGGGTCGCGAGCTGCTGGCCTGGTGAACGCAAAAACGGATTTTGGTGCAATCACGGTGGACCTGCTAGCCGAAGTGCCGAGTTGCTGCGCCTCTGGCGTCCACAGCAATACGTATGCTTGAGTCAGGAAG
>CAWDQS010000083.1:0-32662 GCA_963804295.1 uncultured Acidobacteriaceae bacterium | reverse complement strand
GCCAAGGAGGAATACCCATGCGTAAAATAGTTCGTACACTTCTGCTCAGTCTGCTGGTGCCAACAGCAGTTGCTTTCTCTCAGGACAAGCCGCCTGCCGTCGCTGCCCCCGCCGCAACTCCTGCCGATCCGCTCAGCACCTTCAACAAAATGGTCTACAACGGCGTGAAGGGTATTCTGCTACGCTCCGCGGAGAAGATGCCCGAAGAGAGCTACAACTTCAAGCCCACGGATACGGTTCGCAGTTATGGCCAGATCATTGGACACGTGGCCGATGCACAGTACTTATTCTGTTCTATTGCACTGGGTGAGAAAAATCCCGACCTGCAAATCGAAAAGACCAAAACCACGAAGGCCGATCTGATCGCTGCGCTCAAAGGCGCATTCTCATACTGCGATAAGGCGTACAGTGGCATGACGGACGCTACCGCCACTCAAACAGTGACACTCTTTGGAGGCCCCACACCCAAAATCGGCGTACTGGAAGTCAACTTGCTGCACAGCATGGAGCACTACGGCAACCTGGTTACTTATATGCGGATGAAAAACATCATTCCGCCGACCAGCGAGCCGGGAGCTATGCCCAAACCGTAGAATTCATGGACCTATGGGCTGGTAGCTCGCCGGCCCATTATTCTCTCGCATTCGTGCAGGCTTCCCGCCATATCAAATACGCAAAGAGCGCATATCGGTTAAAGTGGGGGTGTCGGGCTATAAACCGGAAAGAAGGAGTTCGCGCCGTGGAAGCCGCAAACCTCACCGTCGCAATCACCGGCGCATCGGGCGCGGTCTTTGGCCGTGAGCTGCTTCGCGCGTTGGAGGCCGATGAGCGCGTGTCCCGCGTCCACTTTGTGGCTTCGGAGAACTCGTTGCGCGTGATTGCTGAAGAGTTGGGCGTGAGCGGGCGGAATGACCTGCTAGAAAAACTGCTCGGTGCGGCACCCAAGAAAACCGTCCAGCTCTCCGACGCGGACATTGGCGCGGCCATCGCCAGCGGCAGCCATTTCTCCAGCGGAATGATCATTCTGCCCTGCTCGATGGGCACTCTGGCGGCCATCGCCAACGGCCTGGCCAACTCGCTCATTGCACGAGCCGCCGACGTCACGCTCAAGGAGCGGCGACCATTGATTTTATGTGTGAGGGAGACGCCCTTCAATCGCATTCATCTCAGAAACATGACGCTGGCCGCCGAGGCCGGCGCAGTCATCTTCCCCTGCATTCCGGTCTTCTACAACCACCCCATCGACTCCACCGAGATGGCCCGCCAGTTCGTTTGCCGCGTACTGGCTCACATTGGGCTGCCACAGCCGGGAGCCTACGTCTGGAAGGCGGAGGAGTAGCAAGAAGGTTACAGGACGTTGATTTTATTTGACATCTACCCCCGTTTCCGTGAATACTTACAATAATGCCGAAGTCAAGCAATCACGGAATCGCGGTCATGGACCTGTGTATGTGTATGCACATGGCGAGCGGACCCGTCCGTGCGGCCCTTGAGCGGCAAATGCGCTAAGCGCAACCGATCTTGAAGCCAGGCGGCCCGGTCCGAAGAGGATTCGGGCTGTTTTGTTTTTGGCGCGGCCCGCAACCTCTCCGGTTCGCATACACCAGCCAAAACTAACCGGAACCAGAAGGAGACCATAATGTCCGAAGTGAAGCAGCAGTTTGCCACCCTTGCAGTTCATGCCGGTCAAGTGCCTGACCCAACGACCGGCTCGCGCGCTGTGCCCATCTACCAGACCACTTCTTATGTCTTCCAGGACGCGGACCACGCCGGGCGGCTCTTTGCGCTCAAGGAGTTCGGCAACATTTATACACGCATCATGAACCCCACCACGGACGTGCTGGAGAAACGCGTGGCGGCGCTGGAGGGCGGCGCGGCGGCGCTGGCCGTTGCCTCTGGCCAGGCGGCGGAGACGCTGGTGGCCACCACGTTGGCCTCGGCCGGAGAAGAGATTATTTCCACGACCTCGCTGTATGGCGGGACATACAATCTGTTTCACTACACGCTGCCAAAGCTGGGCATTACGGTCAAGTTCGTGGACGCGGACGATTTTGACGGCCTGCGCAAGCTGATTAACGCCAAGACTCGCGCCATTTATACAGAAACGCTGGGCAATCCCAAGCTGGATGTGGTGGATATTGAGAAGCTGGCTGCTATTGCCCACGAGCACAAACTGCCTCTGGTCATCGACAATACCTCGGCCTCGCCAGCGCTGGTGCGGCCTATTGAGTGGGGCGCGGACATCGTGGTCAACTCGGCTACAAAGTTTTTGGGCGGCCACGGCACCAGCATCGGCGGCGTGATTGTGGACGCGGGCAAATTCGACTGGGCCGCTTCGGGTCGCTTCAAGGATTTCACCACGCCGGACCCCTCCTACCACGGCCTGGTCTACACCGAGGCCTTCGGTCCGCTGGCGTTCATCCTGAAAGCTCGCGTCCAGGGGCTGAGGGACACCGGCGCGGCGCTTTCGCCCTACAATGCGTTTCTGATCCTGCAAGGGATTGAGACGCTGCACCTGCGGCTGGAGCGCCACAGCCAGAACGCGTTGGCGGTAGCCAAGCACCTGGAGAAGCATCCCGGCGTTGCGTGGGTCAACTATCCCGGCCTGGAGTCCAGCGCGTATTACAAGCGGGCACAGAAATACCTGCCCAATGGCAAGGGTGCGCTGGTCACCTTCGGCGTCAAAGCTAGTTCTGGGGGCGGCTACGAGGCGGGCAAGACGCTGCTCAACTCGTTGAAGCTCTTCTCGCTGCTGGCCAATATCGGCGACGTCAAGTCGCTGGCGATTCATCCGGCCTCGACGACCCATGCGCAGCTTTCCGTGGAGGAGCAGGCGACGACCGGCGTTACGCCCGAGCTGGTGCGGCTGTCGGTGGGCATCGAGGATATTCGCGATATTCTGGCCGATCTGGACCAGGCGATCAAGGCCGCCAACGGACACAGCGCGCCATGACGAGCGAAGGAGACGGTCCGTGTTGCACAATAAAACGTATGACCGAATCGAACGCCGGGGCTGAAGCCTGGCCAGTTCCACGGGGGAACAAAGGGGCAACCCTGACCCCGACCTACGAAGGCGACTTTGTGCTCAACGAGCCGCTGTTGCTGGAGTGTGGCCGCGCGTTGGCCGGCGTTACACTGCATTATGCGGTGTATGGCCGGCTGAACGCGGCCCGCGACAACGCAGTGCTGGTCTGCCATGCTCTGACCGGTTCGGCGCTTGTAGGCGCCTGGTGGCCGGAGATCTTTGCGCCTGGCGCAGTGCTCTCGCTGGATCACGACTACGTCATCTGCATCAATATGCTGGGCTCCTGTTACGGCACCACGGGCCCCGGTTCGGTGAACCCTGAAACAGGCCGCATCTACGGGCCGGATTTCCCGCTGGTTTCCATCCGCGACAACGTCCGTGCGCAGGCTCGGCTTTTGGATTCGATGGGGATTCGAAGGCTGCGGCTGGTTCTGGGGGGCTCCATCGGAGGCATGCAGGCCCTGGATTGGACCATCCACGCCTCTGAGCGGGTGGAGCGGGCGCTGGTTATCGGCGTAGCGCCGCTTTCGGCAATGGGGCTGGCGCTTAACCACTTGCAGCGCAAGGCCATCCAGCACGACCCGGAGTGGGCGGGCGGCCACTATATGCTGCAGCGTCCTCCGCGCAAGGGGCTTTCCCTGGCGCGGCAAATCGCCATGCTCAGCTACAAGTCCGCGGAGCTGTTCGACGAGCGTTTTGGCCGCAAGCCGAACCGCAATGGGGAGGACCCGTGGGGGCTGGACAACGGGGAGGGCGTGCAATCATGCGGCCTCGGACTCATTGGAGGGCGCTTCGACATCGCCGGCTACCTGGATCACCAGGGAGAGCGGTTCAACGAGCGCTTTGACGCCAACTCCTACCTGGCCATTTTGCGCACCATGGACACCTGGGATCCACTGCGCGGGGGAATCTCGGCAAAAGAGGCCTTCGGCGGGATTCGCGCCCGCCTCAGCTTTATCGGCATCAGCTCTGACTGGCTCTTTCCTCCCCAGACAGTACGCGACTTTGCCTACACCATCCGCGCGGCCGGCGTGCCCGCCGATTACCGGGAGATGACCAGCGCTCATGGCCACGATGCATTTCTGGCCGAACAGGCAGAGTTGGTGCGCCTGCTCCAATGAGGATCGGGAACAGTTTTGCCGGTTAAGGTGTCTAATCCCGTATGCACATGAATAGGCGGCAAGCCGGAGGACTGGGGCAGGGACGGCCGTACACAGCGCCTTTTTACCAGGCGAGCCGGTCGCTAGGGCAAGCCGTGCTTCCGGACCGGGTACTCAATGCCGGAACGCAGAGTCCAGCGGCCTGCCTTGACAGAATTAATTGCCTTCCATTACAACTTTGCTTGTCACAAGGGGCGGGGCTTTCTATAATCCATGCAAGAACCGCATTGGAAACCGAGGTGGCATAGTTTGCCCGTCCCCCCGGTGCTTGACCGCCCTAAAGAGCGGTTTTGCATTCCGCGCGTGAGTGTTTGTGCATTGATGTCTATTTTGGCAATTCCCAGGAGCACCACATGAAGAAGATAGTTTTCACGTACGTGATGGCATTGGCGATCCTCAGTCTGTTTTCGGCGCCCATGCTGCGAGCCCAGGATTCGATCACCATTAAGGATCCGGCAGAGTTCAACGCCTACAACAGCGCCTGTGGCGGCTGTGCCAGCGCCACCGGACAGAGCACAGCTAAGCCATCAGTTCCGGCCCTGGAGAGCTTTATCAAGACCTATCCTCAGAGCGTGGTCAAGGCAGCGGCTCTCGATATGCTGATCGATGCCTATCAGGGCATGGGCGATGCCGACAATACGCTCAGCTCGGCTACCCGCCTGCTTCAGGTGGATCCCAACAACATGAAGGCCATCTTCGTTTCGGTCTTCATCAAGAAAGCCCAATGCGGCAAGACTAGCGATGCGCAGACCTGCGACGATGCCGCGGCGCTGGGCCGCAAGGGCCTTCTTGCGCCCAAGCCAGCCGGCATTTCCGATGCCGACTGGAAGAAGCTGACTGCTGGAACCTATCCGGCTTTCCACTCTGCCATCGCGTTAGACGACGCGATCTCCAAGAAGGATTTCAAGGCCGCAGTCGCCGAATATACAGCGGAGTTGATGCTGTACACGGATGCTCAGACCCAGTCTGGTCCGGCCTTGCAGGACACGCTTCTTCTTGCCGGCGCGTATTCCAAGCCAGACGCCCTGGATTTAGTGAAGGCGATCTGGTTCTATGCGCGCGCATGGGACTTTGCTCCGGCCAGCTACAAGCCCACCATCGAAAAGTCGCTCGAGTACTACTACAAGAAGTACCATGGCAACGACTTGAAGGGCCTTGACGACGTCAAGAGCCAGGCAGCCCTCACTACGTTTCCTCCTGGAACCCTGATTATTCAGGCCGCTCCAACGCCGGCTGAGCTTGCCCATCAAGCGGTGTTGGCAACACCCAACCTGGGCGCTATGAACCTGGGCGACGCGGAGTACGTCCTGATCAACGGAAACAAAGACGACATCGACAAAGTTTGGGCCGCGCTGAAAGACAAGGCCACGCCGGTTCCAGGCATCGTGATGGAAGCCAATGCCTCGGCGATCAAGGTCATCGTGACCCAGGGCATCAAGCCAACCGACTTTATCGTCAATTTGACCACCCCGGTGGCTTGCAAGGATTTTCCCGCGGGCAGTACCGTTGTGAAGGATGAGGAGGATTACATTCTTGCCGCAGGCGTCAAAGCGGATACCGACAAGCTGAGCGAGATCTTCACTGACCTCAAGACTCCCGTCAGGAAGATCGTGATTGAGCCTCTCGTTGGGGTGATCAAGGTTGCCGTGGCCCAGGAAGCCAAGGATGCCAAGATTGCCGACTTCATCGTCAATCTGAAGGCGCACGTGTCCTGCAAGGAAGCTCCCTCGGTAGGGTTTGTGTATGGTCAGGCGGGCAAGGGCGAAGCGGAACTGGATGGCACTTATGACACCTACACGCAGGTTGCAGCCACGGCCACCGCGGCGCAGGCCGCGCAAATCGTGCTTCGCGAGGGCGTGATCATACCGAAGAAGGCGGTAGTCGCGCACCCCAAACCCGCTGCCGGGCATCCAGCCGCGCATACGACTCATTGATCGGTTGACCGGTCAGATTGATTGCTAACCAGCCGCCGGAGCCAGCGAGGCTCCGGCGCGATACACTCCTCTTGGGACATTATGGGCAGCCTGCAACTGGCTGCCCTTTTTGTGTTTTCACAGCTCTCTAGCAGGGGTCATTCCCCCAGCATGATGCGCTGAATCCGCGTGGCGCGCCCCGTCTTGGGATCGCAGGAGATCAGCGCGGCGCACATCTTTGGATTTCCCTTGGCGGCCTCGAACTTGCCCGGCATTCCGGTGAGAAATTTCTTCAGCACCAGCTCTTTTTCCACGCCGATCACGCTGTCGTAGGGGCCGCTCATGCCCACGTCGGTCTGGTAAGCGGTTCCGCCCGGCAAGACGCGCTCGTCGGCGGTGGGAATATGCGTATGCGTGCCCAGCACCGCGGTCACCTTTCCATCCAGATGCCAGCCCATCGCCACCTTCTCGCTGGTGGCTTCGGCGTGAAAGTCCACCACGATGACCTTGGCTTTGATGCCGGCCAATTGCGCATTGATGGCGTAGAAGGGGTCGTTGGTAGTGTTCATAAAAACGCAGCCTTGCAGGTCGACGACCGCGTACTCCACGCCGCTGACTGTGGTTCCTTGGAAGACGCCATAGCCGGGCAGGTCAGGCTGCAAATTGACGGGCCGAAGCACGCGGCGGCCGCGTTCATCGCTCTCGGCGGGGGCAGCATTCATGTAGTCGATCAGCTCGCGCTTGTCCCAGACGTGATTGCCTGTGGTCAGCACATCCGCGCCCAGATCGAAGAGTTCCTCGGCAAGTTGCGGAGTCAGACCAAATCCGCCGGCGGCGTTTTCCGCATTGATGATGGTCAGCTCCACCTCATGCGCCTCACGCAGATGACCGATGTGCTCGCGCACAATCTTGCGCCCCGCGCTGCCGAAGATGTCGCCGATGAAAAGTATGTTCAAAAGAGCTCCTGGGACTAAGGGACTAAGGGACTAGGGACTGAGGACTGCTTCGAGCGAATTGACTTCATGAGTGCGCCTAGAAGCCGACCTACATCATTACACAGGGATTCAGTTGTCTGAAGACTAGCAAGTGTGCCGAATCCGAGCATTTTTGCGATAACAATCTGAGTTTCAAGCTCCGAACACGACCCGCGAGCAAAGCCTAGGAATTGAATGTACTCACCCTTTGTAGAACGGCCATATCCTTCGGCGATATTGCTCGCGATAGACACAGAAGCTCTGCGCACCTGGTTCGTAAGACCAAAGCGTTCGGTATCTGGAAACGTAGAGGTTAGCTTGTAGACATCGGCAGTTAATTCAATAGCTCGCTGCCAAACTACGAGATCTTTGAACGATTGCCCCACGGAATTCACCTCTCTTCCTTAGTCCCTAGTCCCTCAGTCCCTAGTCCCTGTTCTTTGTTCCTCATCAGCGGAAACAGAATCACATCGCGAATCGACTTGGAGCCGGTCAGCAGCATTACCAGCCGGTCGATGCCGATGCCTTCGCCGCCGGTGGGAGGCAGCCCGTAGGCCAGCGCGCGCACGTAATCCTCGTCCATCTGGTGGGCCTCATCGTCGCCATGGGCGCGCTCGGCTAATTGCTGCTCAAAACGCTTGTGCTGCTCTACCGGATCGTTCAACTCGCTGAAGGCGTTGCCCAGCTCGAAGCCGCCGCAGAAGAATTCAAAGCGCTCCACGTGGTCTGGATCATCCGGCTTCTGCTTTGATAGAGGTGAAACTACGGTCGGGTAGTCGTAGATGATGGTCGGCTGGATGAGAAACGGTTCCACCACCGCCTCGAAGAGGTTGTAGACCGATTTGCCTACGGATGCGCCCTTGAGTGAATCGTAGTAAGTTGCAGTGATTGCGCCGTTAATGGTCTTCAACTCCGCGAGCCGCTCCGGGCTGAGATGTGCGGTGTCGCCCTCCGCCTTTTCCAGCGAATCCATGGCCGCATGAAGCCGCGTCTGCATAACCGGCGCAGAATCAAATGCCGTCATCGCCGGCTTTGCGCCCGCTTCCTCGGCCAGAACTCGCGGATGGCCTCGCGCATCGTCAGCCGCGTCCACTTGCCCAGATCAATCTCCACGCCGTTGAAGTTCGTGATCGTCGTTCCGTTCACTTCCTTCGCGACGAACGCGATCAGTTCCTCGGTCAGCGTCATCAGGTTGTGATAGTTCGCGTAGGCCTGGTAGAACTCCAGCATGGTGAACTCGGGGTTATGCTGCGTGCTGACGCCCTCGTTGCGGAAGTTGCGGTTGATCTCGTAGACGCGGTCAAATCCGCCCACCACCAGCCTCTTCAGATAAAGCTCCGGCGCGATGCGCAAAAATAAATCCAGGTCGAGCGCATTGTGATGTGTGGTGAAGGGCCTAGCCGCAGCTCCGCCGGCGATCTGCTGCATCATCGGCGTTTCGACTTCCAGATACCCGCGCGCGTCAAAGAACTGGCGCAAGGCTTTGAGAGTCTTTGCGCGCTTGACGAAGACCTCGCGCGCATCGAGGTTGGCGAAGAGGTCCACGTAACGCTGTCGGTAGCGCAACTCCACATCGGCCAAGCCGTGAAACTTCTCCGGCAGCGCCAGCATGGCCTTGGCTAAGAAGGTCAGCCGCTCGACGTGGATGGTCAGCTCTCCGGTGCGCGTGCGAAATAAATATCCCGAAGCGCCGATGTGGTCGCCCAGGTCCAGGAGTTTGTAGAGCGCAAATCCCTGCTCGCCCACCGCATCGAGACGGACGTAGATCTGCAAGCGCTGGCCGCCTTGTTGCAGAGTGGCGAAGCCAGCCTTGCCTTGCGCGCGGATGGCCATGATGCGTCCGGCGACCGAGACCGTCACACGCGGCGACTCCAGCGTCTCGGCCGTTGCCCCGTCCCACTTGGCGCGCACCTGCGGAACAGTATACGAGGCAGAGAACTGGTTGGGATAGGCTGGCTGGCCCAGTTTTACGATTTCTTCCAGCTTTTCCTGGCGCAGCTTGAAGAGATTTTGCTCAAATTCCGAATCGTCAAACACTCTGGTCTTCCTTTGCGTGAACCGCGTCGCGGGCTCAATAGCCAGTATATCGTTCATGCGTACAGGGTGGGCATTGACAAGGCAATCGCTCCATCCTATAGGATGATTGCCATGAAACCCAGACTTGTTGTACTGCTTCTCTGCGCGTCGCTGCTCCCAGTGTGCGCTCGTGCCAAGGATAAGATCATCCTGCCGGATGCCTGTGGCGATGCCAGCATCAAATTCGATGTCACAACAGAAAAGAATCAGCCTGCCCCTGCGCCGCCGGCAGCCGACAAGGCGCAGATTGTATTTATTACTACCGTTACGAGAATACGAGGAGCATGTATTGGTTGCGATGTTACTACTCGCTTTGGTGTTGATGGAACGTGGGCAGGCGCTAATAAAAACAACTCATATTTCACATTCACGGTTGATCCCGGTAAACATCACTTATGCGTGGATTTACAATTTTCTAACAAGAATGCGATGATTACTTCAGTCGAATCTTTCACCGCGGAACCCGGTGGAGTGTATTATTTTGAGGCCGCGCTGAACCAACTTCTTTTAATACATAGTAAGGGACCGGGACCGGGAAGGTCGGATTCAGGAGGGGGATACCCCGGTCTTACTTTTTCGCAATTGAACGAAGATGAGGGCAAGTATCGCGTCAAGGCCTGGAATCTGGCTACCTGGAAATCCAAATAGATTAGCCTTGCACTTTCGCGCGGAAGGGCGTCCATCGTGCATAATCACTGTGGATGCCCTTCCATCGCCTCATTCCGGATGCCAAACCGCGCCGCAAGCCTTCTACTGCAATTCAGGGGCTGGTGCAGGCGGAAAAGCTGATGCAGATTGCGCTTCTACTACCCTCCTCGGCGTGTATCGGCTGGCTGGCGGGGGCCTGGGCCGATAGCCACTTTCACCAGTCGTGGATCGGCATCGCAGGGTGCATTTTTGGCGGCATCTCAGGGCTGGTTTATGTGGTCCGGCTGGCGGTGGCCAGCGCAGGTGATTCCGCAAATGGCGCGGGGACCGAAAACGGAAATGGGAAGGGAAGCGCCGACAAGCCATGAGCGAAGAATCCCAGCCTCTTGCCGACCTCAGCGATGCGGCGCTTCAAGCCCTGCTCCAGAGAGCAATCCGCAACACGCTGATTCTGGGGCTGATCTCCGCCGTGGCGCTGCTGATTGCCTCCGGCTGGCGCACAGCGGCCATGATGGCAGTGGGCGCCGCAATTTCGGCCGCCAGCATCCTGGAATGGCAGCGGCTGGTGCGGTTTATCAATGCCAGAATGGATCACCAGAAGACCACCAGGGGAACGGTGACAGTGCTGGTATTCTTTGTGCTCCGGCTCACAGTTTTTGCGGGGGCTATCTATGGTAGCCTGAAGTGTTTCCATGGTTCGGTGGTAGCGCTGCTATGTGGTCTGGCCCTGGCTCTGGCTGCCACGGCTTGGGAGGCGCTCAGGCTGCTTAGGGAGTGAGTTTCATGCGGCGGACCGTTCGGAAACAGAAAGATTCAAGACATAATGCCGGAAACATGGATTCTTGTCCGTTGGTTGAACGCCCTCTTCATGGGGATCGAGGCCAGGGCTTTTCACTCGATTGGTTTACTGCCTGATGCAGCCACACAACAGGCCGCCAAGGTCAATCAGGCCTTTGGGCTGGAGTTGCTGGTCGCCGCCGGGCTGATAGCATTCTTTGTCGTCGTGCGGCTGACTCTGGCGGTGGAGAAGCCCCGCCCGGCGCAGCAGATCGCCGAGATGATACACGAGTTTACAGGCAGCCAGGCGGACCAGATCATAGGCCACGGTTACGAGCGCTTTCAGGCTTTCGTCACCTGCATTTTGCTTTTTGTGGTGCTCAACAACCTGCTGGGCCTGGTTCCGGGCCTGGAAACGCCGACCGGCCAGCCGTGGGTGCCGCTGGGTATTGCGCTGCTTACCTTTCTCTACTACAACTTCCACGGCGTTAGCGAGAAGGGAATCATCGGCTATTTCAAGGAGCTTGCCGGGCCGCTGTGGTGGATTGCGCCGCTGCTGTTCCCCATCGAGATCATCTCCCACTTGGCCCGCATCATGTCACTCACCATCCGTCTTTACGCCAATATGCTGGCCAGCGACCTAGTGACACTGGTCTTCTTTTCGCTGATCCCGGTGGTCATTCCCTCGATCTTCCTGGGCCTGCACTTTGCCGTTTCGCTCATTCAGGCGTATATCTTCATGGTCCTTTCAATGATTTATCTGTCCATGGCGGTTTCGCACGAGCACTAAAAACAGCTTTCAGCTACTAGCTACTAGCTTCTAGCTTGTTCAGCAGAATAGCCGGACCGATGTTCTGGTTTCAGTGCCGGGAAGATGGTTCTGAATCGATGGGGATTTGATACAGCCTGTAATTGCAACAGTCAGCTAAAAGCTAGATGCTGCATTTTAAGAATTCGCCGGAGAGCGCTTCCGCTCCGGGCAAACGAACGGCCGCCAGCGTGAGGGGGCCAGTACGGTGAGCCTCAACCACCTACTGGCGGCCAAATCCAGAGAAGCAGGAGAACTATGCGGAAACTTCAATATGTGTTCATGGCCCTGGCGGTTCTTTGCTTCGCCATTCCGGCCTTCGCGGATGGCGGATCGTCCATCAATCTGGTGCCTATCGGCGCCGGCATCGGCATGGCGCTGGCCGCCGGACTTTGCGGCCTGGGTCAGGGCAAGGCAACCGCTTCGGCTACCGAAGCGCTGGCCCGCAACCCCGGCGCTCGCGCCGGCATCATGCTCTTCCTGGTGCTCGGCCTGGCCTTCATGGAGTCGCTCACCCTGTTTACCCTGGTGATCGTCTTCGCAGTGGTCAAACAGTAAGGCTTGATTCTGAGCAGCAAAACGGCCTCACCCGCCTGGGTGGGGCCGTTTTCTGTTTGTACCCGTTTTGGCGAGTTGCTAGTGTGCTTCCGGGGCCACTCTTCCCGGCCCGCCGCGCAGCATCTGAATGGCCTGCCTGTAGTCCAGATTGGCCGGGATCGGCGCGTAGTGGGTCATCTCCTGAACACTGTCGAAGCTCTTTTCCTTGAACAGAATGCGCAGTTCCATCTTGATTTGGAAGCGCACGATGCGCCACCGCCCCGCGCCTACCTCGGCCTGCTCTAGGACAATCCAGCCTCCTTTGTCCAGCTTGCCCAGAATTCCGAAGCCGTAGTTGGTGTCCTGTTGTAGATGGCCCTCCAGACGCGTCACGCGCTCTTGTGCGGCGTCGATCCACAGTTCGCCGGACATAGCCGTCAGCGCCTGCGTTTCCATGTCTGGCGGGCTGAAGGCGGGGTTGGGATGGAAGTGGAACTTTTCTACTGTGCCTGAGGAGCCCTGGCCAACGCCCGCGTATTCGTAAGAAAACGCCTGAGGCAACATGCGCAGCAGCTTGAGGACGATTCCGGTATCGGATTCCTCGCTCTGCTTGCGATGGCGCTGCCGGGCAGGGTCGCTCAGCAGCGCGTCCAGTCTGGCCTGTTCCCGCTGCTCGGCGTCCGGGCTCAGCGGCTGGTCGTTGATGGCCACCATGCGGGCCACATCGCCGTCGCGGGTCTCGGCAATCTCCTTGGTTGAGATGAACCGCGGGCTGGATTTGCGCAGCCGGTAACGCATGGGGTGGTTCATGTCCTGGGCCGTGCGCACCTCAGTGGCCAGCGCCCGCGCAACCAGCGCTTGGGCCTGAGCGGGCGTGAGGGAGGCGGGTCCAGATTGCTCCAGGGCAGCTCCGGCGAAGGAAAACAACAGGAAAAACGGTAAAATATGGCGCACGATCTCTAGTTTAACGGGCATGGGCCGTCCGTGGATGTGGAATGAATCCCTTTTTGTTAGACGAAAAGATGCCTTTTATGACACTTTGTTGAAGCCATGGGGCTTGGTTGCGTATAGTGCGTTCAGGGCCCATTACAAGGCTAGAATTTTCTTAGAGACTGAAGCAGACGACTTCAGGCCAATGCACCCCACCCCCCGGGGGAGCAGCGGCCGGTCCCGGCAAGCACCAGACTGCGTATTCTCTGAGTATTCTTGAAGCAAGGTCCGGGGAAGGAAATACACCATGCCAGTTGAAAATGTTCCCGCGCACATCGGCAAGACTATCACGATTTGCGGTGAAGTGAAGGGCAGTGAAGACTTGATTGTGGATGGGCGCGTGGAGGGTACAGTGAGCCTCTTGGAGAGCCGGTTGACCATCGGCCCCAATGCCAACATTGCCGCCGATCTCACTGCCAAAGACATTCTAATCATGGGCCAGGTCCATGGCAACATGGTGGCCAGCGGTCGCGTTGAATTGCGCGCCGGCTGCCAGGTGGAAGGCAATATTCGCGCCCTCCGCCTGGCGGTGGAGGACAACGCGGTTTTTTGCGGCAAGGTGGACTTGACGCAGGCTGTTTCCAAGGGTTCTGAGGCCGCAGCTACGCCGAAGTCCGGTGGCAATGCTTAACAGGATGCTGCGCGCTGGTTCCGCCGTGTGCCGGCTGCCGTAGTGCAAGAGGATTTGAAGGTGTTCAGCCACTGGTTCGACAAGAATGAGGAGAGCGTAGATCCCGCTTCCCTCCCGGGCTTTTCCGGGCCCAAGGTGCCGCGACACTCGGGCGGATGGGCGGCGTTGCGCAAGCGGTTGAATACGAAGTCCACCCTTCAGGCCATCGACATAGGGTATACCTCTCCGAGCAACGTCCACTACCTGACCGGCCTGGGCCATAACGTCTACGTGACCGACTTGGTTCGTGATGCCTGCACAGTGAACTGGCAGACCGGCGTTGACGAGGACGGCAAACCGATTTGGAATGTCGAGGGCTTTCTGGAGCAGGCGCTGGACTTTGCGGGACGCAAGTTTGACGTGGTGCTGTTGTGGACGGCTCTCGACTATCTGCCCGAAGCTTTCGTGGCGCCGGTTGTGGCGCGCCTGTTTGAGGCCACCAACCCGGACGGGATGTTGCTGGCCTTCTTCCACATTCAAACCCAGGGCGAGGAGACGGCGCATTGCCGTTTCCACGTTACCCCCGGCGAAGAAGTCGAGATACAGTTGGCTCAGCAGTTCCCTATTCAGCGCGCTTTTACCAACCGCAGCATTGAGCGGCTCTTCGCCGCCTGGTCCGGTTACCGCCAGTTTCTGGCCAAGGACGGCGTCTCGGAAGTCATCATTACGCGCTAGAGAGTTATGGCTTTGCCAGTCGCGCAGACAAAAACGCGAAAATGGGAAACGTCAGGTACACCAGCCCTATCTCCGAGTAATACCCCAATGCGGACATCTTCATCGGACCGTAGGCAAACATCGGATAATCGAAGACCAGGTTCATGACGAACCATAGCGTTCCTACGAGCAGGGCCTCGCGAACCTGCAATGAACGGCTTCGGAAATAGAGGGCGAGCAATAATCCGGCCGTAAATAGTTCAACCAGATCCATCAGAGTACTGAAGAGCGGCGCGTTGGATTTCTTCAAAAAGAATATAAAGAACGAGATGACAAACGGAATCAGTCAACTGAGGAGTCCTAGCAATAAAGCACGTTTCCAAAGAATCATACTTGCCTCCACGCTGAGGATTGTAAGCATATAACCGGGGATGAGACAAGAGATTGATCGTCATGATAGATTGGGAGGCTATGGAGGAACAGGCGTGATGGCTTCTGAAGTTCAGCTTCCCGGCAAAGGAGATGCCACCCTACAGGGCGCGCGCATTACCTGGCTGGGACACGCCACCGTGCTGGTGCAAACGGCCAAGGGCACCAACATCCTGATCGACCCGTTCATCGCGGGAAATCCCAAGTACCCCAAGGATTTCGTCCCGCCAGCGAAGATCCATTACATCCTACTGACCCACGGCCACTCAGACCATATCTCCGATGCCGTGCCGATGGCTGCCTGGCACAATTCCACCGTGGTGGCTATCTACGAGTTGGCTGCTTATTTGGCGGAAAAGGGCGTGGCTCATACCATCGGAATGGCTGTGGGCGGCACCGTGCAACTGGACGATGTGGCGGCAACCATGGTGCAGGCCATACACTCTTCCAGCGCGCAGGATGAGAAGGGAACCCACTATGTTGGGATCGCGGCAGGGTTTGTATTGACCATTACAGATGGTCCGGTTCTTTACCATGCCGGCGATACCGCGGTCTTCAGCGACATGAAGTTGATTCGCGAGCTATACCGGCCCGAAGTCGTCATGCTTCCCATCGGAGGCCATTACACCATGGGCCCCAGGGAAGCGGCGATGGCGGTGCGCTTTCTGGAGCCGAAGATCGTTCTTCCGCTGCACTTTGGCACCTTCGCGCCGCTGATTGGAACACCGGATCAACTGGCAGCACTCGTCGATGCCGGTGTGCAGGTGGCACGGTGGGCGCCGGGAGAATCGATCTAGCTGAGTGCGCTTCCGCAAGAAAGATGGGGCCAGCAAGCCAGCCCCAAATTCGCCCGTGAATACAGTTATTTGCCGGAGGCTGCTTTCTTCTTCTCCGCCCAGCGCAGTTTGGCGGCCTCGGCAATGCGTTTCCGCCCTTCGGGAGAAAGATGCCTTTTCTTCCTCTTCTTGTAGGCTCTCTTAACGGCTGGGGCGATCGCAACCTTCTTGTGCGCGGCTCCGAAGCCGCTAACCAGCAGCGCGCGCGCCTGTTGCAACTGTGCAATCTCGTGATCAATCTGAATCAGAATTTCTGAAACTCCCACGTTTCCTCCTGTTAGATGCTGGTAAGTGATTCCGTTTGCCATGCAAAAAAACATGCGCGCGAGCAAATCACTCATCCTCACAAACACGATACGCAACTTAAGGTATTTTTACAAATAAAAAATACTGCGCACCACGGATGGAATGATACTTTGCATGAAATGCATCAGGAATCGGCGGATTGCCGGTACTCGATTTATCTGACTGGTGATTACTAGAGATAGCGCGAGGGTCTCGGCGGAGGCAACTGGCCGGATGCCGAGGGAAGGCTGGAAATCTCCTGGCTGCCAGGTTGCGTGCTCGTCGGAGCTTCAGCGGCGCGATAGTTGCGCAGGTCGCGCAGGATCTCCTGTTTGTCGCGGGCATACTGGCCGGCCAAATGAGTCAAGGCATAAGTAATGATGTCGCTGTGATGCAATTCCTGCATGGAGGGATCGCGGCGCATATTCACCCACAAGCGATGCACCAGTTGCACATCGTCGGGACTCAGTTTGGGCGCGTGCGGCCCAATGTAATACACTTTGGCTTCGCCGCTGGGATCGACGACATAGAAGTTGAACTGGCGCTTGGGTTCCGGCAGCGCCTCCCAGGCCTGTCCCAAGTGAAATGCCTGCTCCCCGGCGGTCATGGAGCTGGAGACTCCGGAGACCACTGAATCCACTTCCAGCGAGTTGGCGGTCTGCCCCAGTGCGGTGAAGACGTCCCCGGCGGGGATCATCAGCAGCGAAACCTTCTTGCCAAAGCTCTCCGCAACGGAGATGGCCTTGGTGAAGATCATCTGCTCGTGCTCGCTGAAGCTCTGGTCTGCGGCGCTCAGATACTCCGGCCCGCCCACGCCCATCATGCGCACGCTGATGACCACCACGTCCTGATCCTCGGTGCTGGTGTGAGAGAGCGTCCATTTCAGCGCGAAGGGGTTGGCGGCATCGTGCATGGTCACCATCACGCCGCCTGGACGGATGGCCGCGGACTCCCGGCTAACCGTGTCCTGGTGCTCCAGTTGGAAAATATCCTTCATCTGGTGTGCGGTCAGGGCATGTTTGCGGAGGTTGGCGCGCTCGGAAACGGTAAAAATGATGAAAAAGGCCGCCGCAAACAGGACTCCGCTGACGGTGGCCACTGACTTGGTGAACAGGTTGACGATGGCGACGGAACTCAGCACCAGGAAGACCGAGAGCAGGCCTACCGGAATCTCGAAGTTCCCAATGCGGATGTTGGGAGGAACCTTCCAGCCGCGCTCGCCATGATACTTCCATCGCAGTACCAGCATGGCCAGGCTGTTGAAGGTGAACGACCAGATCACGCCAAAGGCATAGGCCTCGCCTAGGATGATGACGTTGCCCCGGCTGGCGATGATGGTGATCATCTGCAGGATGAAGACCATGTTGATGATGCGATAGCTGGTGCCGAACCTCTTGTGAGGCTTGCGGAACCAGTCGGTCAGCACGCCGTCCTCGGCGACGCGCATCAGCACGCCGGTCGAGCCGATCATCGAGGTGTTGATGGCGCCGGAGAGAATCAGGAAGCCGACCAGCACCACAAAGATGCGGAAGGCGATGCGCCAGAACAAGGGGCCGACCATGTACATGGCCAGGCCGGCGATCAGGTTGTCCTGGTAGATGTGGGTGATTTGCCAGGCGGGAATCAGTATGGAAGCCAGCAGAGTGGCGCCGCCGGTGAAGATGAGGCTGTAGATGGCGATGACAATCGCAGCCCGCTTCAGGTTCTTCAGCTTGGGATGCTGGATTTCGCGATTAACTTGCGCCAGCGTTTCTTCGCCGCTCATGGCCAGAATTGAATGGCCAAAGGCCATGAGTATGCCGAACAGGCCCATCAGCGGAAGCAGTTGCGGCATTCCCCTCAGGAATCCCAGAGCGTCGGGGCTGAAATTGAGATGAGAGGGAATAGGCGATGGAGGCAGGTGAGCGCCGGGTGTCATCAACACCGAGTAAGTGCCCCATAGCAGAAGAATCACCACCATCACCGTGGTAATCTGCATGACGCGCAGGGCCTTGCCGCTGGATTCCTCGATGCCCTTGATGTTTTCCCACCAGTAATAAATGGTTACCGCGGCCGCGAAGACTGCCGCGGTGTGATTCATATCGAACTGGAAGGGGTGATGATGCGCGTCCAACAATGCTGGAGGAAGCCAGTGGCTGGTGTTGGCCACGATCAGCAGTTCATTCATCAAGCCTGTAATGTATTGCCCGGCGGAGACGCCGGAGATTGGCCCGGTAAGAATGTAATCGAACATCAAGGCGGAGACGCTGAGTTTGGCAAAGCCGCCGCCCAATGCTTCCTTCACCACGCGGTAGACGCCGGCGCGGGTGAACATCGAACAGCTTTCGACGTAGACCGCGCGCACCGCAAAGCTGAACAGCATGATGCCCAGGATGAACCACGGCGCCGCCTCGCCCACCATCTGTTCGGCGATGCCCCCTGCATAGAAGGCCGAAGAACCTAAATCATTCAGAACAATGGCAGCCGCTCTCCAAAAAGAGATGAACGTCAGCATCACCGAGGATGCCACGATGAGCTTGACACGGTCGGATGGAGGGGCAAAGGTTGTTCGGGTGGATGCCATTACGATTGTGCGGGCTCCAGAGCGGGCGTTGTTGGGTTATGGGAGTGGTAATCGTCGCCCGCACTTCGTTGAGTTTATTTCCAATTCATGACGGAGTCAATGGTTGAGAAAATGCCATGGCGAGTTGCACCCTCAGGCGCGTGTCTCAGGCGGCTCATCCTTGCCGAAAAGCTCGATTCCATCATCAACAAAACTGATGAGCACAACCACGGCGGAGCCCACCAGGCCGGTAAAAAACATCACGTCCAGCACGCGCATTGCAAAGATTGCCAATAGCATATGTAAATTGTACCTTTTTCCCCGTCCGGTTCATAGTTTTCAACGGAGAATGCGCAGGACCGGCGTACTTTATTTCTTTGCAGGTTCAGATTTTGGTTGATTACCTGTTTTGAGCCGGCGGGTTCGCGTAGTAGCCGGTGCGGTTGCGAATATTGAAGGACTGCGGCGCGGCCCTTGGAATGGTCACCTGAATGTGGTGAAAGACCCTTCCGGGCTCTTGATTTTTAGGATAATAGCTCAGCAAGTATTGCGTGCGCAGGTCGTCGCTCACCCGCGCGAAGGCCTTGTCCAGCCCTCCGTCGCTCACATAGAAGCTCTTGCCTCCGGTCTGCTCGGCTAGGGTGATCAACGCGTGTTCACCACCCAGATCGCGTCCCGCGCTGGCCTCGATGGGCACATCGATGATGGAGTAGATCATCACCTCGTTGCGCAGCGCCGCCTCGACAGCCTCGGCGTAGGTGGCGCTGCTGGCCGTGTCGTCGCCGTCCGAGACGATGACCAGCGCCTTGCGGCCCTCCCTGGCGGCGAGCTTTTGCGAAGCCAGATAGATGGCGTCGTAGAGCGAGGTGGCCCAGTCGCCGTGCAAACGGTCGAGGCCGTGCTCGATCTGGCTCACCTTGTTGGTAAAGGGCGTCAGTTCGCGCACTTCGGTGGCAAACTGAAAGAGGCTCATCCGGTCTTGAGGGCGCAGCAGGGCATGGGCAAACCGCCGTGCCGCATTCGCTTCCTCTGCCATATCCTTCTGCACGCTGCCGCTGGTGTCGATGGCCAGCGACAGATTCAACGGCAGCTCCGACTGGCGCTCGAAGACCGAGATTTGCTGCGGCCGGCCGTCCTCAAAGAGTGCAAAATCCTCGCGCGTCAAGCCGGTCGCGAGAGCCCCATTCTGGTCGATCACATTCACAAAGACGTTGACCAGCTTCACATCCACGCGCAGGCTGAGCTCCTGTGCCGCCAGCGCCAGGGGCGCCAGAGCAAGCAGCGCCAGGAAACTGCTCCGCAAGCATTTTTTCAACCCGCCCATGGAGTGAATACGAGCCTGCATTCCCAAAGAATACCGCCTGCAGGTTAGACGCTGCAGGCGGCTATTCAGTCGGGGAAGCCAGGCAAATCAATCAAACTTGTACAGGAATCCCGAGGGTGTGCCCCACAGGTTGCGCGACCGGTCATCGTAGAAGATGCTGAATTCGATTCCGGCGATGTCGAAGTCGAACAGCGGCACCCTGTCGAAGGTAATGTCGCCGCGCATCGAATACTCGTCGCCGCCGCAGTCGATCATCAGCGCGTCATCGGAGGAAAGCCTTTCGGTATGGGTCAGCAGCATACAGGCGACGGCAAAGGTGCCCAGGCCGAACTTGTTGCCGGCCATGGCTACGCGGGCGCGGCGGGCCGAGCAGCCGCGATGCAACATGCCGAACTGTGCGGCCAACACCATAAAGTCCTGGCCCTGCTGCTGGTCGGCCAGAATATTTTCCGCCAGTTTGGAGCGCTCGCTTTGGCGCAGGTAGGTCGGACCAAGGCGGCCAACGATGCGGTTTTGGAACTTGCGCCTGGTGGCCAAAACACCCAGGACCATTTCCACAGCTTCGTTGTAGGTTGGCGCCAGCGCCTGCCAGCGGGGAATCGCGAACCAGGCCTCGGCGCCTTCCAGCAGTGGCTTGCGCGCCAGCTTTTCGTGGCAACTGCCCAGCGACGGAAATAGCTTCTTCAACTCCGTGACCTGGGCCTCGACCGGCCGCACCCGGTATGAGGGCGGATAGGTTCGATTCGAGCCGACCTGTTCGTCCTTGTACTTGTCACTGGCCGTGTGCTGGTGAATGATCTCCACCACTGACGCAGCAACATCGGACTTGAGCTTCTTGCCCATATCCAGCACGATTTGCGCACTTTGCCGGTCCAGTTGTTCGATGGCCTCAAGGAAGGCTGTCTGGACGGCCGCCCCAAGATACTCCTGGAGCAGCGCATTTTGGCTGGGCGTGATGTTTCCGGACAGATGAAGTGGAGTAATGGTCGGAGTGTGTGCCGGAGCGTGGGATGAAGTGAGGGGAGATGTGGTTGCCATAGTCACCCGATTCGCGCGATATCGCGCTCTGGATTCTGTGATCCTTATCGGCACATCAGGCGTTTTCAACAGGACGAAAACACTATAGTTGCTTATTTTTGAAACAAAGGGTGGGCAGGAAGGGCGGCTTTGGGGGGAATGAAGGCGCTCGGTACAATCAGGAAAGTTGAGCCGCTTCAGTCCGTAGCGGCTTGAGCCGAGAATCAAAAGCCGCCTTACGCAGAAACGCCAACACCCTGCTCGACTACCACCGGCATCAAGTCGGGCTTTGTATCCGGCCTGGCCTTCAGCAGCGGCAGGGCTACGGCCAGCACGTCTTCAATGCGGCTGGCATAGTGGATGGTGACGCCGTCGATCAGTTCAGCCGTCAGGTCTTCTTCCACGTCCTGGCGATTTTCAGCAGGCAGGATGATGGATTGGATTCCGGCGCGGCGCGCGGCCAGGAACTTTTCTTTGATGCCGCCTACTGGCAGCACATTTCCGCTGAGGGTAATCTCGCCTGTCATGGCGGTCAGCGGACGCACCGGCGTGTCGGTCAGCAGCGAGACCAGCACCACGGCCATGGTTACGCCGGCTGAGGGGCCGTCCTTGGGGATGGCTCCGGCGGGCACATGTATATGCAGGTCAAGGTCCTTGGTGAAGTCCTCGGCGAGGCCCAACGAGGCGGCGTTCGAGCGCACCCAGGTCAGCGCGGCCTGCATCGACTCCTGCATCACCTCGCCGATCTGCCCGGTCATGGCGAAGTTGCCCTTGCCCTTCATCTTGTTGGCCTCAATGAAGAGAATGTCTCCGCCGGCCGCAGTCCATGCCAGCCCCACAGCCACGCCGGGGCGCTTGACGCGCTCGGCAACCTCAGTGTCCACGCGCACCTGAATGCCGCCCAGGAACTCCTTGATCACCTCGCGCGTCACGATCAGCTTTTCCGTCTTGCCCTCGACCACGCGCCGCGCCTGTTTTCTGCACACTGTGCCTAGCGTCTGCTCCAGCTTGCGCACGCCAGCCTCGCGCGTATAGTGGCGCACGATGTGGAGCACAGCATCCTCTGGAAACTCGATCTGCTCCGCCGAAATGCCGTTCTCGGTGATCTGGCGGGGAATCAGGTAGCGGAAGGCGATGTGCATCTTCTCTTCCTCGCTGTAGCCTTGTAAAAAGATCAGCTCCATGCGGTCCAATAGCGGCGGCGGAACCGTGTCCAGCATATTGGCCGTGCAGATGAACAAGGTCTTCGACAGGTCGAAGGGCACGTCTAGGTAGTTGTCGCGGAAGGTATTGTTCTGCTCCGGGTCCAGCGTCTCCAGCAATGCGGAGGCCGGGTCGCCGCGGAAGTCGCGGCCCAGCTTGTCAATCTCGTCCAGCATCATCACCGGGTCGTTGGTTTCGGCGCGGCGAATGCTTTGGATGATCTGCCCTGGCATGGCGCCAATGTACGTGCGGCGATGGCCGCGAATCTCCGCCTCGTCGTGCATGCCGCCCAGGGAAACACGCTGGAACTTGCGGCCCAGGGCGCGGGCGATGGAGCGGCCCAGGCTGGTTCTTGCCCACGCCCGGAGGCCCCACAAAGCAAAGGATTGGACCCTTCATGTCCGGCTTCAACTGAAGTACGCTCAGATAGTCCAGGATTCGGTCCTTCACCTTTTTCAGCTCATAATGGTCCTCGTCCAGAATCTCCTTGGCCTTGGTTATATCAATTTTGGAGCCTGAGCTTTTTGCCCAGGGCAGCACGGCCAGCCACTCAATGTAGTTGCGGGTGAGTGAGTAGTCGGCGGCCATGGGAGACATGCGCGAGAGGCGCGCCAACTCCTTGAGGGCCTCCTTCTTTACATCCTCCGGCATTCCGGCGGCTTCAATCTTCTGGTGCAGCTCATCCGATTCGCGCTGGCCCTCGTCCTGCTCGCCCAGCTCCTTCTGAATGGCTTTGAGCTGCTCGCGCAGATAGTAGTCGCGCTGCGACTGCTGCACCTGGTCCTGCACCTCGGTCTGGATCTTGGTGCGCAACTGCTGCACCTCGATCTCCTTGGCCAGATGCTGGTTCAGCAACTCCAGCCGGGTTGCGATGCTGGCCGTCTCCAACAGTTGCTGCTTGTCATCGGTGGTCAAAAACGGCAGGGACGAGGCTACAAAGTCCACCAGTCGGCTCGGCTCCTCGATGTTCGCGGCGATGGTTCGCAGTTCATCGGAGAGTGTCGGGGATTCGGAGACAATCTGCTGGAACTCTCCCGTCACATTGCGCACCAGCGCTTCCACGCTGGCCGTAGAGGATGGTTCCGTGTCCTCCAGCGTCTCCACTTCGGCCACCATATAGGGTTCAGTCTGCGTGTAGCGCAGCAGCCGAACCCGTTCCGTGCCTTCAGTGAAGACAAAACGGCTCTGGTTGGGCATGCGCACAACCTTGTGCACAGTAGCTAGGGTTCCCACTGTATGGAGGTCGGCTGGTTTGGGAGAGTCCAGCCGCGGATCCTGCTGGGCCACCACCACAATGGCCCGTTCCTCGCCCAGGGACTCAATCAACTGGATGGAACTCTCCCGGCCAACGGTCAGAGGCAATACGGCGTGGGGGAACAGGACCGTATCCCGGACCGGCAGAACAGGAATCCGGCGCACACTGGGGGAGTTCTTTCCGGGGAGGGGGATGGATGAGGGCGGGATGGAGGGTTGGTTTGGCATTGAGTGTCCTCTTGTCAGCTTATCTTCGTTAGACGGCGCAAATTCCAAAGGGTTTCAGAAATTATTCTACTTCCTGCCTTCTCCTTCATCCTTCCGCAGACCGGGCTGACCCCTTGGCAAGGTCTACGGTACTACTCCTGATGCAGTTCCCCTGCCGGAGAACGCTCCGCGCAGGTTATTTTCCTCGAAGTTTGGGGGTTTCTCAAGCTGAAGTCACAGATGAACGACGTGAAGATAGATTCTGCCTGGGCGCCCCTCCGTTTCCGGCGATATGCACTGTAACTGGAAGAGCCTATCGGCTAATGCCGGTGGAATGTGAGTGGGTCTGAGCGGGGGAAGCGATGGAAGCATGAGGCTATGAACACGCCGGTACTAAAAAAGAACTCATGCATTGGGCCAATTGGGCAGAGCAGGGGCGGTGAGTGGCATTCTGGTGCATAAACATGGCCAAAAGCTGCAACGCGCGCCATTCCTCGTTAGTATAGGGAATAGGGAACTGGGTTGGCTGACACTGATCACTGTAGCGATTGCGCACTGGGCGCTTTTTCCACGTGTTTTCTGGGAGAGATGGTTTTGAAGGCTAAGCCGACGGGTCAATGCGGCAAGCGGTCGTGGTTCGGCATTCTCCTCTGCTGCTTCCTTGCCTTTGGGAGTTGGGGCGGAATAGGCGTTTGCCAAAACCTGGCGAGCGGCGGCATTTCCAGCGCGCGGGGCGATCAGGCTGCCCTGCCCTCTGTGAATTCCCTTATCGATTTGGAGGGTTTACCGGTACGGCGCATCTCATTTGTAGGAGTTTCCGTGGATCGGCTTGCCCCGCTGTCCGGCCATCTGGACCAGGCCGAGGGCGCGCCGCTGAACCGGGAAGCGCTGAAAAGGAGCCTGCGACAGCTTTATTCGACCGGCCTCTTTGAAGCCATGACGGTAGAGGGAGTCCGCGAGCAGGACGGTGTGGAACTTATCTTTCGCGGAACGCCACGCACCTTCATTGGCACGGTCAGCGTACAGGGAGCCAAGGGGGCCAACGTCAATACGCAGTTGGAACGCGCCAGTCAGTTGACGCCTGGCGCACGGTTTACCCCCGCAAAACTCGATCAAGCTGTGGAGCAGATGCGCCTGACGCTGGCTCAGGACGGATTTCACGCGCCGGTGATTACTCACACTCTGACGGCCCACCCGGAGGAGCAACTCGTCGACCTTGCGTTTCATGTGCTAAACGGCCCGCAGGCGAGGGTGGGCACAGTGGTGGTAACCGGCGAGCCGGGGATGAGTGAGAATGATTTTCGCCGTCATGCACACCTCAAATCCGGCGAACGCGTGGACCGCGAAACCGGCAATCGGGCCCTGGCCGGGGTGTTGAAGGCCTACCGGGGCGAGCAGCGCCTGGAACCTGAAATCAAGCTGGAAAATCAGCAATACGTTTCGGAGAGCCAAAAAGTCGACTATCGTTTTTCCGCCAATAGGGGTCCGGTGGTGAAGGTGTTGGTAGAGGGCGCCAGCGCCAACCAGGAACTGATCCGGCGGGTGATTCCCATCTTCGAGGAAGGCAGCGTGGATGAGGACCTGCTCATGGAGGGCAATCGCCGGCTGCGTGATTACTACCAGCGGATGGGCTACTTCGACGTGAAGGTGGAGCACGAACTGCAATCCACCACCGCCGGATTGGTGACGATCCTCTTCAAGGTGCACCTGGGGCCGCGTCGGCGCGTCGAGCGGGTCTCGGTCGCGGGCAATCGCTACTTTGACTCCGCAACGCTCAAAGAGCTGCTCAGCGTCCATGCCGCCGATTCTCTTGACCGGCACGGCGACTACAGTCAGGCGCTGGTTTCCGCTGACATCAACGCACTACAGGCCCTCTACCGGAACAACGGCTTCTCCAAGGTCACGATTATCCCCGAGACCAGCTCGGCGGATTCGAAATCAAAAACAACCGCTCCACTCACGGTGGTCTATCGCATCGAGGAAGGCGAGCAACTGCGGGTGGGCACGGTGCGCCTGGAAGGAAACGAACATGCGGACACCGCCAGGCTCTCGCTGCTGATGAATACGGTTGCCGGGCAACTGCTTTCGCCGCGGAACCTGGGCGGAGACCGGGACGCCTTGTTGATCGACTATATGAGCCGGGGCTTCGACCAGGTGCGGGTTGAGGTTGCCCAGCAGATTGAGCCGGCTGATGCCAGCAAAGTGGACGTGGTTTTCCACATCACCGAGGGGCGGCAGATTTTTGTGCGCAATGTGCTGCTGACCGGGCTGCATTACACCCGTCCCGCGACGGTGGCCAAGGCCATTACCCTGCATCCCGGCGACCCGCTCGACGAGACGGCGCTGATGGAAACGCAGCGCAATCTTTACGATTTTGCCCTCTTCAATGAGATCAATACGGCCATCGAGAACCCCTCTGGCGGTGAGGTATACAAGACTGTTCTCTTGCAGGCCAAAGAGGCGCAGCGCTGGGCCCTGACCTATGGCGGAGGTATCGAGGCCCAGACCGGAACCCCGCAGTACAATTGCGGCGGCATCATCGCCAGCGGCGCAACCTGTAATCCCAATGGCAAGACCGGCGTCAGCTACCGAGTGCTGGCCGACATTACCCGCAACAATCTCTTCGGCCGGGAACAATCCGTCTCGCTGCGCGGCAACTACGGCTTGCTGGAGCAGAAGATCAATCTGTTCTTCCAGAACCCACATTTCGAAGGAAACCGGAACTTCGGCCTGACCCTGTCGGGCGGCTACGCCAATAGCCTGGATGTGAGCACTTACGTGGCCTCCAGGCTGGAAACCGGAGTGCGCTGGACCGAGCATTTCAATTCGGCTGGTTGGGGCTTCTCCAGGGCCAACACCTTCGTCTACGAATTCGACTTCCGCCGCGTCAAGGTGGACGCTTCCAGCCTCCAGGTCTATCCAATAGAGATCGCGCTCTTGTCTACGGCGGTGCGAGTGGCGGGTCCGTCGCTGACCTGGATTCGCGATACCCGCGATTCGGCTCTCGAATCGCATCGCGGCACCTACACCAGCCTCCAGGAGTTTCTCTCCGCGGATGGTTTTGGCGCCCAAGCCAACTTCAACCGCCTCGACCTGTCGAATTCAAGTTACTACCGGTTCGATAAGGGCCGTGTCGTTCTAGCTCGCAACACACGCTATGGGCAAGAGCGGGCCTTTGGCAAACTCCAGGCGGAGCTGATTCCCCTGCCCGAGCGGCTCTACGCGGGCGGGGCCACCTCGCTCAGGAGCTTCGGCGCGAACTTGGCCGGGCCGCGCGACCCGGAGACGGGCTACCCCATCGGCGGCGCAGGAGCGCTCATCAATAGCACCGAATTGCGCCTGCCGCCGCCCACTCTGCCCTGGCTGGGCAGTACCGTCAGCGTCGTGCTCTTTCACGATATGGGCAACGTCTTCACCAACGCGTCGGATGTCTGGGCAAGCGCCTTGCGGACTCGCCAGCCGGAGCGCGAAAACTGCAGGAATCTGACTTCCAACAATCTCAATCCAGTACCCTCCGGCCCTAAAACCTCAACTGGTCAGCAGGGCCAATGCAGCTTCAACTACTTCTCGCACGCGCCAGGCGTTGGATTGCGCTACCATACGCCGGTGGGGCCCATCCGGTTTGATTTCAGCTATAACCTGAATCCGCCCATTTACCCGGTTAATATCGACTACTCGCTTTACCCCAAGAATCTCATCGACTCAAACCCGCACGTCGGCGAAGGCACGCACTTCAACTTCTTCTTCAGCCTGGGGCAGACCTTCTGATGCGCAACCGGACTCAAATTCGGTACAAAAGCAAGCGCGCATGCGCCTGTGTCGGTGTGATGGCGGCGTGCCTGGCCGTCATGGGTGCAACTTCGGCTCTGGCTCAGGGCATGGCTCTGAACCCCGCCGCAACGGTTCCGCCTGGCAACGCCTTGATGCTTGACCGGGTGGTGGCCGTGGTCAACAACCAGGCCATTCTGGCCAGCGACGTGGACGACGAGGTGCGGCTGGCGGTGCTGGACCCCGGCAGGGTTGGACTAGTCGTTCTTACTCCCAAACTGGCCCTGGAGCTGTTGATCAGCCGCGCACTGATCCAGCAGCAGATTCGCCAGGAGGACGCGCAGGCCGCGGAGCCTTCGCAGGCCGAGGTTGATGCCCGGCTGGCGGAGATACGAAAAGAAGTGCCTGCCTGCATTCACTTCAATTGCGCCACGGAGCAGGGCTGGTCGGCATTTCTGGTTGCGCATGGGCTGACGACCCAACGGGTCGAGAGCTATCTCCGCTACAGAGTTCAGATTCTGCGCTTCATCGAACAGCGCTTCCGTCAGGGGATTCGCATCACCCCGGAAGAGATTGAGAAGTACTACCGCGAAACACTGCTGCCGCAGTATGAGCCGGGCGAAATGATTCCGCCGCTGGACGCAGTGGCCCCGCGCATCCAGGAGATTCTGCTGGAGCGGCAGGTGAACGTGCTCTTCGACGATTGGCTCAAAAATCTGCGCAAGCAGGGCGATGTGCAAGTGCTCGACCCGGCGCTCGAAACTCCCGAAACCGCGGGCGGAGCAGGGAAGGGAGGCGCATGAGCGAGACCGAAACCACGCTTCCTGTCCCCGCTGAGACTATGGAGTCCGGCGCGCCTGAGCCGGAAAAAGCACCCCGCCCCAGCCGCCTGCGCCGCTTCTTTTTCCGCAACCTTCCCATGACTGTAGCCGGTCTGGTGATTCTTCTGTCGGCAACTACGATAGGACTGTATTTTGAGGCTAGTTCAGCCGGTTTTGAGAACTTTATTCGCCGCCAAATGGTACACAAACTGGAAACGGCCACCGGCGGGCGCGTCGAAATCGCCACCTTCCACTGGCAATTGCTCAGTCTGGAAGCCGAGGCCGACGGGTTGGTCATTCACGGCCTCGAAGCTCCCAATGATGCGCCCTACGCCCAGGCCGAGAGCGTGCGTGTGCGCTTCAGTGTGCTGGGCTTCCTGAGCCCGCGCATTCTCTTGCGCGAGCTGAAAATAGTGAAGCCTCAGCTTCATTTAATTGTGTACCCCGACGGCTCAACCAACCAGCCGCAACCCCGCAAGCACAAATCGCCAGGCGAGCCCGTGCTCGACAGCTTTTTTGATATGAAGGTCAGTCGCGTATCGGTCGAGCAGGGTGATCTGGATTACGAGAACCGCGCAGCGGAGTTCGACTTTCAGGACCGGCACTTTCCGCTCGACTTTGATGCCAGTGATCTCTCCCTGCGCATGGTCTATATGCCCGCGGGCTCCGGCACGCCACAGACAGGTGCCCTGTCCTTGCGCCATTTTTTAACCGCAAGGGGAGGCCAGGAGTCTTATCTCATCGAAGCCGGCGTCCGTGATCTGGATCTCTCGCGCGGCGCTTCGTCCCGGCCGGGCAAAGCATCGTCTCAGGTTCATGGCTATCTCCAGGGCACACTGGAACTCACGCGCAACGCCGCAACTCTGCGTTCCCTGCGCATCACCGCCAGCAGCCGTGGCGACAAGGACCGGACACTGGAAATCTACGGCGCCCTGGATGACTTTGCCCATCCCCGCTGGCAGGCCAAAGCTGTGGGCGAACTGGATATGCGCCTGGTCAACCCTATTACGGGCTACCCGTTTGCGCCGGAAGGCATCGCCCATCTGAACCTCACCGGGTCGGGAGAAGCAGGCAGCTTCCGCACCGATGGAGGAGTTCACGTCGAAAACGGCTCTTACATCGGGACCGGCGTCGTCGCCACCGGCTTTGGTCTCGATGCGCATGTTCATGCCGATCCCAAACAGTTGTTGATTACATCGATTCTGCTTCGCCTGCGCCAGGGCGGACAGATTGATGGCGACCTCTCGCTGACGCCATGGCTTACTCCGCCACCGAGCACGGCCAAGGGAAAATCCCGTGTCATCGCCCATCCGCTCCCATCCGCGGACGAAATCACCATCCCCGTCAACGGCAAGGTAGCAGCTCAATTCAAAAACGTAGCCTTGGACACGCTGCTGGAGATGCTCTGCGACCCGCCCTTTCAGCATCTCGGTTTCGATGCGCGCGTCAACGGCCCTGCCAACGCGCTGTGGATCAAAGGCGACAAACACACTCTCTCCGTGGGCGCCTTGTTTAACCTCATGCCGCCGGCACAGGCTGCGCAGGGGAAAGTCCTGGCCGGCGGTTTGATTGATGCCACCTATACCCACCGTGACGGCGCGGTCGATCTGCGCAAGTTGGTTCTACATCTGCCTTCCAGCCAACTGGAGGCTCATGGCCATCTGGGCGCGTACCCCATGACCAGCCCCTCCGCGCTCATGGTCGATTTTCATAGCGGCAACATGGGCGAGTTTGACACCGTTCTGCGCGCACTGGGATTGGCGCGCAACGGCAGATACGGCACGGCCGCCCTGCCCATCGCGCTCTACGGCCAAGGCGATTTTCACGGCACATGGACCGGCTCGCTGGTTGATCCTCACCTTGCCGGTTCCGCAACAGCCACGCAATTGGCTGTCGAGTTTTCGGCATTGTCCACGACCAAGCCCGGCCAGCCCCAATATGTTCAACTGGATTCAGTCGAGGCCGTAGGCATCTACTCGGCAACCCGGATTGACATTGCCCACGCGCTGCTGCACCGCGGAAATGCCGAGATCGCCCTCAATGGCAGCCTGACCGCCAGCCTGGCCCCTGGGAGCGTGGTTCGCCGTTCCGCGCCTCCTCCCTCCTTCGATGCCAATTCAGTGCTCCACCTTAGCTTGCGTGCCGGCCAGGTCAATCTGGACGACCTGCGGCAGGTTATCGGAGAGAACCTGCCCGTGGCGGGCTCACTGGCCGCGCAGCTTCAGGCCGACGGACCCCTCCGCGCACTGGTTGGCTCAGGATGGGTTGAGCTGGACAAGGGAAGCGTCTTCGGCGAACCCATTGCGCGGATCCGGGCGCAAGGCAACATTGCCAACCAGACCATCAAATTGACCTCGGTCACAGCGAGCGAGGGCGCGGGAAAAATTGCGGCAACGGGCAGCTACGACCTCTCCTCCAGACGCTTTCATTTGGACGCTAAGGGTGATGGAATCAATGTGGGCCGCAACGAATCTCTGCGCCGCAACGGACTGGCGATGACCGGCAAGCTGGGGTTTACCATGCAAGGCGCGGGGACGCTCGACGACCCGCGCCTGGATGCCCACGCCACTCTGGAGGGTCTGGCTCTGGGCGGAGAATCGTTGGGCAGAGTGGAATTGACGGCGCGAACCGCCAACCGCATCGTCACTTACGATCTGACATCCAGGATGGAGACGGCCGAACTTACCGCGCATGGCCAAACGGCGCTCAGCGGCGACTATGCCACCCAGGTCAAGCTCGATTTTTCACGGCTTAACATCGCCCCTCTCCTTCGATTGGCTCAAATTAAAGGATTGAATGGCGAGTCGGCGCTGGCCGGCACGGCCACTCTCGAAGGGCCACTGGCGCGGCTCTCGGAGATGCGTGGCGAGGCTCGTTTGGGGCAATTGGCGGTCACTGTCTCCGGCGTTCATCTCCAGGGCGAGGGCGGCGCCCATCTCACACTTGACCATTCCATCCTCCATCTCGATCCTTTGCATGTAACCGGAGAACTGACCGATCTGCGTGCTCAGGGCAGCCTGTCGCTAACAGGCGAGCATGAGCTGGACTTTTCCGCCAGCGGGGCGATCAATTTGAAGGTGGCCGAAATCATTGACTCCGACCTGACCGCCAGCGGCAATACCAGCTTCCAGTTGGAGGCGCGCGGGCCGCTGCTGAATCCCCGCCTGAAGGGTCGCATCGACTTCCAGGATGCCGCGCTATCCTTTGAAGATTTGCCCAACGGCCTGAGCCAGTTGCATGGAACACTGGAGTTCAGCCAGAACCGGCTGGAGGTGAAAAACCTGACGGCCATGAGCGGCGGCGGCCTGCTCAGCGTTACCGGCTACATGACCTACCAGCACGGCATCTATGCTGACTTGACTGCTACCGGAAATGGAATTCGCATCCGCTACCCGCAAGGGGTCAGCTCGCTGGCCAACGCCGCGCTTCACCTGCAAGGTCCGCAAAACAATCTGTTGCTCTCCGGCGACGTGCTGATCACCCGCTTCACGGTAGGCTCCAATCTGGACATCGCGGCACTGGCAGCGCAGGCCAGCGCCGTTGAAACCATCGCGCCCCCCGACGCGCCGTCCAACCACGTTCGCCTCGACTTGCACTTCACCTCATCGCCGCAGTTGAACTTCCAGAATGCCTACGCCAAGCTGGCCGGCAACGTCGATCTGCGCCTGAGGGGCACCCTGGCTACGCCCTCGCTGCTGGGCCGCATCTCCATCACCGAGGGCAACGGCGTCATAGCCGGAACCCGCTACGAGTTGCAGCACGGCGACATCTACTTTACCAATCCGGTTCGCATTCAACCCACCATCGACCTGAACGCCACCGCCCGCGTCGAGGACTACGACATTACCCTTGGCTTGCGCGGAACGCCGGAAAAACTGGCGGTCACCTACCACTCCGATCCTCCGCTGCCGGAGGCCGATGTGGTGGCCTTGCTGGCTTTGGGCCGCACCGAGAACCAGCAGCGCCTCTACACGCAGCAGCAGGAGGCTGCCGGCTCCAACCCCACCACCGACGCCCTGCTCGGTGGCGCGCTGAACGCCACCGTCAGCTCTCGAGTGCAAAAGCTCTTTGGAACTGGATCGGTGAAGGTGGACCCCAACTACCTCGGCGTCCTGGGCAATTCCACCTCCCGCATCATCGTCGCGGAGAGGCTGGGCTCTAACGTCACCCTCACCTACGCCACCAACGTAAACACGGGCCACCCGTCATTGCCCACATCAAAGCCGGCGGACCGTATGGCGTGCGCAGTGGGACGTGATGCCTGAAGACGATTACCGTCCGACCCACGAAGTCCCCGGATTCGCGGCCACGAACGTGCCTCCGGAGTGGTGGGACCTTCTCGATCGCAACGATCTCCCCAAGGGCGGCGGCGAATCCGACCGCGGCTCCCGCCGCCGGAGGAGCCGGGAAGAGGACATCATCCACGGTCTCCAGGGTGGGAGCACCACGGGCGCCCGGCTGAGGTGGCGCCTGTGGTGACCAACGTCGCGCTCGTCGTCATCGCGGCGCTGCTGCTGGCGGTGGGCCTCGGCAACACCGCTCCGAACGGGCTTGGCGCGGTCCTGCTTCTGATGGGGATCGCTGCGCTGCTGGCGCTGGTGGGCATTCGCTGGCCCGCAGCACGCACCGCCGAGGGTGACCGGGCTCCGGGCACTAGCATCTCCCCATGGACGTGGAACCGCAGCGGCGGCGCCGTGGCGGCGGCACCTGGACCCAGGGCCGGGAGGGCGGTTCGAGCGATACA
>CAWDQS010000082.1:0-7388 GCA_963804295.1 uncultured Acidobacteriaceae bacterium | reverse complement strand
TCTGTCTGACCTGATTCGTTGGTCCTGCTATTGAGGAAGACTTTCGTCATCGTTGCAGATATCTTCCTCACCGAGACAGCGGCACTGGCCGATGTTGTGCTGCCCGCGGCCAGCCTCTATGAAAAATCAGGTACAGTGACCAACACCTTCGGCGATGTTCAACTGGTGTGCAAGGCCGCAGACCGCGCCGGAGTGAAGCCGGAGTTCGAGATTCTTGTGCGGCTGGCAGACGCGATGGGTGTGGATGTGAAGACATTGGTCCCCTTCGGAAAAGGCGGCGTAACAGCCGACCTGGGCCAATCGCGCGGAGCGCAATCCGGCGAGGCAGACCGGCATGCTGTGTGGCTAGCGGCCAACAATCTGGAACCGAAACTGAGTCCCTTCGACCCGCTGGCGGTGCTGGACGAAATTTCGCGGCTGGTTCCCGGCTATGGTGTGGACAGTATGAATCTATTGAGCGGCAACGACGTGCAATCCGAACCGGGCTTCGTGCCGGTTGCAGCGCTGGCTACACGGGGCGAGATCACGCCCGCTCACGATGGATTGTTTACCTCCGGAACGCTGGGCGAATACAGCCCGGCTCTTCAGGAACTCACGCGGCATCAAGCATCGATGCTGGTGCAGATACGGACGAAGTAGCAGGATAAAAAGAGGCTGAAGACCAGTGACGATTCTGTGGTTCATTTTGTGGAGCGTACTCAAGGTGGCCGTGGTAACGGTGGTGATGCTGCTGGGCGTCGCCTACACCGTGCTGCTGGAGCGCAAGCTAGTGGGGCGCATCCAGAACCGCTGGGGACCAACCCGCGTGGGGCCGTTCGGGCTGTTGCAGCCGCTGGTGGACGGCGCGAAATCCTTTCTCAAAGAGGACATCATCCCCACCGGCGTCTACCGCCCGCTCTATCTGCTCGCTCCCATCCTCGCGCTGGGCTGCTCGCTGATCTTGATTGGCGTCATTCCCTTCGGAGATCCACGCGTCGAACTGCACGATTTCGCCCAGTACTGCGGTCCGTGGATTGCGTCCATGGTGCCGCGCGGGTTGTATATGTTCCAGATCTCCGATGTCAACGTCGGCCTGCTGGTGATCCTGGGAGTCACATCCATCGGCGTCTATGGCATCGCGCTGGCCGGCTGGTCGTCGAACGACAAGTACTCGCTACTGGGCGCATTGCGCTCCTCGGCGCAGTTGGTCAGCTACGAACTGGCGCTGGGCCTATCGCTGGTCGGCGTGGTGCTGCGCGCCGGAACTTTAAACCTGCGCTTGATTGTGGAGCAGCAAGGAACCAACGGCGCACTCTCCTGGAATATCTCGCCGTGGAGCAAATATGGCGGAATGCAGTTTGTGGCCTTTTTCATCTACCTGATGGCCGCCTACGCCGAGACCAACCGCTCTCCCTTCGATCTGCCCGAGGCGGAGAGCGAGCTGACCGGCGGCTATCACACCGAATACAGCTCCATGAAGTTCGCCATGTTTTTCATGGCCGAGTATGGCAACATGATCAACGTGGGCTGCGTGGCCACTCTGCTGTTTCTTGGCGGCTGGACAAATCCCTTCGGCAACTTGTTCGGAACCTCGCACAACATTTTTATCCAGGCAATAATGCCCCTCTTCTGGTTTGTGCTTAAGGTTTTTTCTTTCCTCTTTTTATATGTTTGGGTGCGCGGCACGCAGCCGCGCTTCCGCTATGACCAGTTGATGAACTTCGGATGGCGCTGGCTGATGCCGCTGGCCGGAGTGAACATTTTGGCGACCAGCCTTTGGTTGGCTTATCGCTGAACCTGAATCGGGGAGAAATTCCCGGAGCGTGCGATGCATCTGATTTTGTTTCTCGTATTTGCCGGACTTTGCCTGGCTGGAGCGATCAACCTCCTCCTCCAGTCGCATCCCATCAACAGCGCTCTCTCGCTGATTGTGGTGATGACCTCGCTGGCCGTGCTCTACCTGCTGCTGGGCGCGGAGTTTCTGGCTGCGGCGCAGGTCATCGTCTACGCCGGCGCCATCATGGTTCTCTTCACCTTTGTCGTCATGCTGCTCAACGCCGGGCGCGAGGAGCGCACGCTGGGCAGCCGCGCGGCGCGGGCCGTTGGCTTCCCCGCTGTGGTCGCGATTCTGGCCGTGATTGCCACCGTGATTCTGCACGCGCAGGGATTGGGCGCGGCCCGGCTGAGCGACGGCATCACCACAACCGAAGAATTGAGCGCCGTACTCTTCACCAAGCTGCTGCTGCCCTTTGAAGTCACCTCGGTGCTAATTCTTATCGCCATTCTGGGCGCAGTGGCGCTGGCCAGTCATAGCGGCAGCAAAGCCGAAGAACGGACGGGCGAAGAATGAGTCCTTATTTCTCACAAGAAGTCCCGCTTTCCTGGTATCTACTGTTGAGCGCCGTCTTGTTCTCACTGGGCGGCGTCGGCTTTCTCATCAAGCGCAACCTGATTACAGTATTCATGTCCATTGAGTTGATGCTCAACGGCGTCAATCTTTCCTTCGTCACCTTTGCCCACCAGTGGCATGCGGTGAAGGGGCAGATCTTCGTCTTCTTTGTGATGATGGTGGCCGCTGCGGAAGCTGCCGTGGGACTGGCCATCATCATTGCCGTCTTCCGCGCGCGAGCAACCCTGGCCGTCGACCGCATCGACCGGATGAAACTATGAGTGACTTCTTCTTCAAAGAATACCTTTGGCTAGGGCTGATTCCACTGCTGCCCTTCTGCGGATTCCTGTTTAACGGAATCCTGGGCGCACGAATGCCAAAAGGTATCGTGACCACGGTTGCACTTCTGGCGCCGTTGCTCTCGTTCGGTTTGGTTATCCGCGATGTAGTTGGACTCTATGGAGGCGGTCCAGTCTTTCCTTCACCTTATGTTGAAACCTGCCCGCTGCCCTGGATCAGCGCCGGCCTACTGCACATCGACTTCAGCTTCGTCCTCGATCAGCTTTCGCTGGTCATGCTTCTGGTGGTCACCGGCGTAGGCTTTCTGATTCACGTTTACTCCATCGGCTACATGAGCGACGACGTAGGCTACGCGCGCTACTTCTCGTACCTGAACCTCTTTTTGTTCTTCATGACGGTACTCGTACTAGCCGGCAATGCTCTGGTGATGTTCGTCGGCTGGGAGGGCGTTGGCCTTGCATCGTATCTGCTGATCGGCTTCTACTTCCAGAAGAAATCCGCGGCGGACGCGGGCAAGAAGGCTTTCATCGTCAACCGCATTGGTGACTTCGGCTTCCTCATCGGAATGTTTTTACTGGTGGCCAACTTCGGCACGCTCACCTTCAGCGAGATCGGCGCAAAGCTCAACGCAAATCCCGCGTGGATTGGCGGCGTACTCACTATCATCGCGCTTTGCTTATTATTGGGCGCGGCGGGCAAAAGCGCGCAGCTTCCGCTCTACATATGGCTGCCCGACGCTATGGAAGGCCCCACGCCGGTCTCCGCGCTGATTCACGCGGCCACCATGGTCACTGCCGGCGTTTACATGGTCGCCCGGACGCACGTTCTCTTTGACCACTCGCCCTTTGCACTCGGCGTAGTAGCCACAGTCGGCGCGGCCACAGCACTCTTCGCCGCCACCATCGCTCTCGTGCAGAACGACATCAAGCGCGTGCTGGCCTACTCCACCATCTCGCAACTCGGCTACATGTTTCTCGGCTGTGGCGTGGCGGCGTATTCCGCGGCCATCTTCCACCTGATGACCCACGCTTTTTTCAAGGCTCTGCTCTTCCTGGCGGCGGGCTCGGTGATTCACGCCATTGGCGGCGAGCAGGATCTGCGCAAGATGGGCGGCTTACGTAAGAAACTGCCCGTCACCTTCGCCGTCACCACGGTGGGAGTTCTGGCTATCGCAGGAATCTTTCCCTTTGCGGGATTCTTTTCCAAGGACGCCATCCTTTATGCAGCCTTTTTGCAAGGAACCAACGGAAAAATTCTCTGGTTTGTCGGGCTTTTAACGGCGCTGCTGACCGCTTTTTATATGTTCCGTCTGTGGTACCTGACATTTATGGGAGAAGCCGCAGCCCGCAGGGCGATGCGCATGAAAGCCCTTGGTCGATGCGCGGACCGCTGGTGATCCTTGCGCTGCTCTCGGTCTGTGGCGGCTGGATCGGCATGGAGCATTTCGGCAGCTTCCTTGCGCCCTCGGTTGGCGCGATGCCCACCGAAGCCGGCAATACGCGTTTGGAAATCATCCTCAGCATCGTGGCCGTTCTTTTCGCGCTGGAAGGCTGGTTGATCGCCGACAAGTTCTATCGGCGCAAGACGGAGCGCCCTGCGCAGTACGCCGCGGCTCTGCCTGCCGGTTATCGGCTGCTGGCCAACAAGTATTTTGTCGACGAGTTCTACGATGCAGTGGTCGTCAAGCCGCTGCTCGCGATTTCAAAATTTTTCCTGGAGTGGGTAGTGGACATCGGCATCTTAGGCGGCGCGGCCTGGCTGCTCGGCGGCATCGCGCAGCTTGGCGGAGCAATTCTGCAACGCTGGCAATCGGGCAATCTGCGCTCCTATGCGGCGTGGCTGGCCGCCGGCGCGGCGGCCGTGCTGCTCTTTCTGCTGGTTCCGTGGGCAACGGTGCTGGCCAGTCTTCCGGCAATTCATCTTGGCATGGCGGGGCATTGAGCGAATGGTAATGGATTTTCACCCTGCGGGATTTATTAAGACAGGTGACATCATTTCATCAGATAGGAGAGACCGTTATGAATAATAAAAGCACAATCAGTTTCACCGTAATGTTTGTATTATTACTAACAGTATTCATAGTGCTTGATTTCTGGAAACATCATGATTCATCGGCATTCTTCATACACTTCGCGATACTACTTTGTATAGCGCTTCCATTAGGACTATTCACAATTTTCTGTCAGAACCGGAAGTATTTCAAAATTGTCGCATACATACTGCAATTACTCGGTTTTGGAGCCTTATCTATCGAGCAATGGAATCACGTAAGTCACATTTCGTCTATTTTTGCTGCTGTGGTATGCGTACTTGCGTTGATTATCCTCACTGAGGAAATTGTCAAGCTGAGCTGTAATACAGGTATCAAGGAATGACTGAAATCAACAATTCGATTCTCACGTTGATCCTCCTCGTTCCGCTGGCCGGAGCGGTGTTGGTGGCGCTCGTGCCAGACCGCTTCAAGCTGCCCAACTGGATTGCGCTCGTCACCACACTCGTCACATTTGGCCTCACGCTGCACCTGCCGGCGCACTTCGACAAAACGCAATCCGGCTTCCAGTTTGTGATAGACCTCCCTTGGATACAAAGCCCCGCGATCCACTACCACGTGGGCGTAGATGGCTTGAGCTTGTGGCTTGTGGTACTGGTCGGTTTGCTCGCCCCCATCGGCGTCGTCGCTAGTTGGAACGCCATCCGCGAACGCCGCAAGATCTTCTTTGCGCTTTTTCTTGTGCAGCAGACGGCGATGCTGGGCGTCTTTCTCTCCCTCGACCTGATGCTCTACTACGGCTTCTGGGAGCTGTCGCTGGTGCCAATGGCGATCCTCATTGCGATGTACGGTCGCAAGGACGGACCCAAGGCCGCGCTCAAATTCTTCCTCTTCACCTTCATTCCCTCCGCGCCGTTGCTGGTCGCGATTCTATGGCTCTACGAAAAGACTGGATCTTTCGACTTCGCCACGCTGCAATTGAACATCGCCAGCGGCGTGATTCCCGCGTGGCCGCTCTGGTGTATCGCGCTGGCCTTTCTCTTCGCCTTTGCCGTGAAGGTTCCGGTCTTCCCGCTGCACGGCTGGCTGGCGGACACCTTCAGTGAAGCGCCCGTCGCTCTGGCCATGGTGGTCGCCGGCAAGCTCGGCCTCTACTCCATGCTGCGCTTCCACATCGGACTCTTCCCCGTGCAGGCGAGGGCGATGGCTCCGCTGCTGGTGGGCCTGGCGGTCGTCGGCATTCTCTACGGTGCGTGCCTCGCTCTTGTGCAACGCGACTTCTGGCGGCTGATGGCCTTTGCCGCGCTGAGTCATCTGAGCCTCATCACCCTGGGCATCTACGGCCTCACGCTCACCGGCTGGGAGGGCGCGGTTTATCAGATTTTGAATCATGGCGTGGTGGACGGCGCGCTCTTCCTGCTGCTGGGCGTGCTCTACGACCGCTACGCGACCAGCGAGATCAACGCCTACGGCGGCCTGGCTGCCAAGCTCCCGCGCACGGCCACGCTCTTCGTGATTGCCTCGCTGGCGATGATCGGCCTGCCTATGCTGGGCAGCTTTGTCGGCGAGTTCCTGATTCTCCTCGGCACCTTCACCGGCGTAAGCAAAAGCTGGGCTATTGCCGCCACGCTGGGCGTGATTCTGGGCGCGGCTTACATGCTGTGGCTGGTGCAGCGGCTCTTCTTCGGGCCGGAGAGCACGCTGGCCGCATCGAAGCCCCCTGACGACCTGCGCCTGGGTCAGCTTGCCGTCCTGTGGCCAATGTCCGCGTTGATGCTGGCCATGGGCTTGGCGCCGATGCTCTGGCTGTCAACCATCGAGAAGGGCGCGCATCCTCCAATGATTCCCTCCGGGGCTAAATTCCTCGTCGATGATGACAGCTATATACGGGGGTTGAAACCCCCGCCTCTCTCCGGATTGAGTATTTCCGCAGCCCGCATTGCTACCACTAATTCAATGATTGGGGAGGGCCAGCGGTGATTTTTATTTTACGTTTCCTTGTGAATCACGAGGATCTCTTCCGCATCCTTCCCGAGGTTGTCCTCACGCTGACCGGCGTTCTGGTAATGCTGATCGACGCGACACTGCCTCCTCATTGGGCGCGCCGTTCGTTGGGTTGGGTTGCCGCCCTCGGAACCACTCTCGCATTGTGGTCCAGCCTCTTCCAGCTTTCCCTGCCCATGGGCACCGGCTTCTCCGGTACGGTGGAGACCAGTGCCTTCACGGTCTTCTTCCACGTACTTATTTGCGGCATCGTGTTGGTGTCGCTGCTGCTCTCGCTGGACACACTGCCGGAAATGAGCCATCACCAGGGCGAATTCTACGCGCTGATTGTCTTTGGCGCGGTGGGAATGTGCCTGCTCACAGGCGCAGTCGAGTTGCTGCTGGTCTTTATCGCGCTGGAAATCTCTTCCATCGCCACCTACATTCTGGCTGGCTTCCGCAAGCACACCGCCAGCGGACCGGAAGCGGCCATCAAATATTTTCTGCTCGGTTCCTTTGCCACCGCCTTCCTGCTCTACGGCATCGCGATGATCTTTGGCGCCACCGGCACCACTCAGATCTACGAGATAGCCCGCCTCGTGCCCACCGCGCAAAATCACGCGTTCATTTTGGCGGGCCTGGGGCTGATGCTGGTGGGCATTCTCTTCAAGGTCTCCGCCGCGCCCTTCCATGTGTGGACGCCGGATGTCTATGAAGGCTCGCCCACGCCTGTAGTGGCGCTGATGT